>CACGHU010000008.1 GCA_902572945.1 uncultured Pelagibacteraceae bacterium | reverse complement strand
TTCTACATTATTTCTGATTTATATCATGAACCCAATTTTCTGGCATAATCCACTTGAAATGATTAATTCGATTGCGTGGATGGGAAAGTATCAACAAGATGTTTGTACAACAACTTTAGGAAAATGTATGAAAGCATTGGATCTTCCTGCGAGCTATTATTTTATATGGTTATTTTTTAAATTACCAATTATTGTATTATTTGGTTTAGCTTTATATCCTTTTTGTGAAAGTAAACTATCCAAAAATAAATTTGCTAACTTTATTATAATATCTCTTTTGATAACATCAATTTCTGTTTTAGCTATATTTATTATTTTCAAGGTCGCTATTTACGATGAACTTAGACATATCATGTTCTTAATACCTCTAATATTTATAATAAGTTTAAGCTGTATTTATTTATATAATAAAAAAATATTTTTAATATTTGGGATTATAACTTCAATATTTTTTGTAGCTGAAAATGTTTCTATAAACCCTTATCAGTACACATGGATGAATTCTTTTGCAAAATTTTATAATATAAATAAAAACTTTGAAGTAGATTATTGGGGTATAAGTAATAAATCATTAAGTAATCAGATTATAAAAGATTATAAAACCAAAGAATTTAAAAAAAGTAATTGTATTTACGGAGGCCAATATTCAGATGTTTTTTTACAAAATTATGATTTCAAGTGTTTTAAATCATATAGTGAGTTAGACTCTGCTAAAGATAGACCATATTATGTAATAAAAAATGTTAGAAATATAAAACGTTCAAATCCTAAAGACTGTGAACTGGTTAAAAATGAAACGTTTAATTATCTATTTGATTTAAGATCTATAAGTGCTGGTAGTTTATGGTACTGTAATTAATCTGAGCTTTCTCTAATTTCTTTTTTTATTTTTTGAATAAATTGATTTATTAATTTGGCATCTTCTTTAGATAAATAACGTTCTTTTTTTACAGCTTTTTTTAATTCTTCTCTGATTTTGTTTACTCCATCCTTACGACCTTCTTTTGTCATAAGAACCTCACTTTGAGATGTAAATTCTTTAATCTGTTTTGCAATCGTTAATTCATAAACTAAAACTATAGCAACAACTGCTATTAAAGTTTTATAAATGAATTGCTTCATGATTTATGAGGTATATTTTTATCCTTTAAAACTTTTTTCAATTCGCCATTTTCGAACATTTCTTTGATGATATCACACCCACCAATAAATTCATTTTTGATATATAGTTGAGGTATAGTTGGCCAATCACTATAATCTTTTATGCCTTGTCGTATATCTTGGTTTTGCAAAACATCTACACTTTTAAAATTTACTTCTAAAACTTTTAATATATTAGCTACTGCTAAAGAAAAACCACACTGAGGCGCGTCGGGCGAACCTTTCATAAAGAGGCATACGTCATTGCCTTTAATCTCGTTACTTATTGTTTCTTTAATTTGTTGATCCATTTTTCTCCTTCGTTTTTAAGGCAAGCGCATGTAACTGATTTCCCATTTTGCCTTTCAGAGAACTATATACCATTTTATGCTGTTCTATTTTACTTTTTCCTGCAAATTGAGACGAGATTACTGTCGCAGAATAATGATTTTCATCACCCGCTAAGTCTTGAATCTCAACGGTTGCATCTGGAAAAGCTTCTTTAATAAGAGCTTCCAATTCTTTTACATTCATTGCCATTATTGCTCCATGTACTCCATTAGCCAATTTTTATTATGTTTAGATAATTCGTCAACTGATATCTTTTCACTATCTATATTAATATAATTATCTTTTTGAACTTCCCCTAAATTATCAAAGTGTACTGAGTTTTCTTTTAGGATATTTTCAATTTTTTTTAAGTTTTTCTTAGAAACTTCAATTATGTATCTTCCTTGATCTTCACTGAAAAAAAACTCAAATTTATTTATCAAACTTTTCAATTTATTTAATTTAACTCCTTTTTTTCCTTTAATACACATTTTCGCAATAGCTACAATAATTCCACCAAGGGATACATCTCTACAAGATAGTATAAGTTTTTCCTTTATTAATTTCATAACTGTAGAACCATTATTTTTTTCATTAAAAAGATTAATTTCTGGTGGAGGACCTTTTTTTTCATTTAGAACGTTTCTTGCAAATACACTTTGGTCTAGATGACCTTCGGTTTTACCAATAACAAGTATTACATTACCCTCGTTTTTTAGATCCATAGTTAACATATTTTTGTAATTTTTTAATAATCCAACTCCACCAATTGATGGGGTGGGCTTAATACCTTTATCTTTTGTTTCATTATAAAAAGAAACATTTCCAGAGACGACCGGGAAATCTAAATATTTACACGCCTCAGATATGCCCTGTACACATTCAACAAACTCACCCATATTTTTTTCTTTCTCAGGATTTCCAAAATTTAAGCAATTAGTTATTGCAATTGGCTCAGCACCCACTGAAATTAGATTTCTCCAACTTTCACATACCACTTGTTTTCCTCCAGTTAGAGGATGGGCAAAACAATATGTCGCTGAAGAATCTACACTTGCAGCAACTGCTTTCTCAGTTCCATGAATTCTTACAACGCCAGCATCACCACCAGGTTTTTGTATGGTGTCTCCCATAACTGTGTGATCGTACTGGTTCCATATCCATTTTTTTTCACAAATATTTGGATTTGAAAGTAATTTAATTAAACAATTATTTATCTTAAGTGATTTAAAATTCTCTTTTTTAAATTTTATTTTTTGAGGAAGTTTTGTTTTTTTCCACTTACGATCATATTCAGGAGCATCTTCAGCTAAAAAATCAATTGGAATATCTGCAACTTTTTTACTATCGAAATAAAGTTCAATTTTTTTTGAAGTTGTTGTTTTTCCAATTACAGCAAAGTCCAAATCCCATTTATCAAATATTTTTTTCGCATTTTCCTCTTTTCCATTCTCAAGCACAATAAGCATCCTTTCTTGACTCTCAGATAGCATAATTTCATAAGGCGTCATTTTTTCTTCCCTGCATGGAACTTTGCTTAAGTCTAGTTCTATTCCCAATTTACCTTTTGAAGCCATTTCAATGCTTGACGATGTTAATCCAGCTGCACCCATATCTTGAATTGATATAATAGAATCGTCAGCCATTAATTCTAAACATGCCTCTAGTAAAAGTTTTTCTGTAAACGGATCTCCAACTTGAACAGTTGGTTTTTTTTCCTCAATTTTATCGTCAAATACTGCTGACGCCATGCTAGCACCGTGTATTCCATCTCTTCCAGTTTTTGATCCAACATAAATTACAGGTTTACCAATACCAGCTGCTTTTGAGTAAAAAATTTTTTTCTTATTAACTAAACCAAGTGTCATTGCATTTACTAAAATATTTCCATTATAAGACTCGTCAAAACATGTTTGACCTCCTATTGTTGGAACACCAATGCAATTTCCATAACCACCAATTCCTTTGACAACTCCTCTTAATAAATTTTTAGTTTTTTTGTGTTGAGTTGATCCAAAATGAATTGAATTTAAATTAGCAATAGGTCTTGCACCCATTGTAAAAACATCTCTCATGATACCACCTACACCAGTTGCAGCACCTTGATATGGTTCTATAAATGATGGGTGATTATGACTTTCAATTTTAAAAACAATAGCATCTTCATCATCAACATCGATAACACCAGCATTTTCACCTGGTCCCTGTATTACTCTTTTACCTTGTGTGTGAAGATTTTTTAAGTGCTTCCTCGAAGATTTATATGAACAATGCTCATTCCACATAGCAGAAAAAATTCCGAGTTCAGTTAGATTTGGCGTTCTTTTCATAAGATCGCAAATTTTTTTAAACTCTTCTTTTTTTAAACCATGATCTATAGCTACCTTTTCGTTAATCGTTGTCATTTGAAATTATTTAATAAATTTTTAAAAAAAATTGATCCGTCTTCACCTGAAAGATATTTATCAATCATCCTTTCAGGATGAGGCATCATACCTAAAATATTCTTTTCTTTATTAAAAATACCGGCAATATTTTGCAATGCTCCATTTGGATTTGATTTCTCATTTACTTCACCCTTTTCATTGCAATAAGAGACAGCTACAAGATCATTATCTTTAAGCATTTTTAACTCATCACTCGTACAAAAATAATTACCTTCGTTGTGGGCAATATGAAGTTCTAAAATGTCTTTATCTATACTATTAAAATATTTATTATTTTTATTGTTAACTTTTACAAATACATTTTTGCATATAAATTCAATATTTTTATTTTGTTGGAGAACACCAGGCAGCAGACCAGTCTCTGTTAATATTTGAAAACCGTTACAAATACCTAAAACTAACCCGCCTTTTGCTGCAAAATCTACTACAGATTTAATAATTTTACTTTTACCAGCTATACTTCCACATCTAAGATAATCACCGTATGAAAACCCTCCTGGTAGAACAATTAAGTCTGATTTAGGTAGTTGTTCATCATCGTGCCATACCATCTCATTTTTAAAGCCGAATTTTTTTAGCGCTACATCCATGTCTCTATCACAATTTGAGCCTGGAAAAATAATTACAGCTGATTTCATTATTGATTATAAAATTTCAAAATTTTCAATTACCAGATTTGCTAAAAGTTTTTTACACATATCTTCAACTTTGATTTTTGCCTTAGCTTCATCTTTTTCATTAACGTCAACTTCGAAGAATTTGCCTTGTCTAACTTCATTTACAGAAGAAAAGCCCATCCCGTTTAATGTTTGCTGTATCGCTTTACCTTGTGGATCTAAAACACCATTTTTAAGTGTTACTATTACTTTTATTTTCATTTATTTTTTATTTTTACAGCTTTTGGTTTTGGAAATCTTAGTGGTCTAACATTAGATTGTTCATGTAAAATTCCTAGTCTTTTTGCGACCTCTTGATAAGCTTCTATAAGATTACCTAAATTTTTTCTAAACCTATCCTTATCAAGTTTTTTTTCAGTATTCATGTCCCACAACCTGCAAGTATCAGGACTTATTTCATCAGCTAATAGAATTTCATTTTTACTGTTATTTTTGTATCTTCCAAACTCAACTTTGAAATCCACCAGTTTAATTCCTATTCCTCTAAACAGACCTACTAAGAAGTCGTTAATTCTTAATAGTTGTCGATCAATCTTCTCGATTTCTCTTCTAGTTGCCCATTTAAAAGTATAAATATGTTCCTTAGAAATAAGAGGATCGCCTAGCTTGTCATCTTTTAAGCAATACTCAATTAATGTAGAGTCTAAAACAGTACCTTCTTCGATACCGAGTCTATTTGTAAGAGATCCAGTGGCAATGTTACGAACAACAAACTCAATAGGTATAATTTCTACACGCTTTATAAGCTGCTCCCTCATATTCAATCTTTTTACTAAATGATTTTTAATTCCTACCTGAGATAAATATGTAAGAATATGTTCAGATATTCTATTATTTAGAATGCCTTTGCCATCTATGACTGATTTCTTTTTATTATTGAAAGCCGTCGCATCATCTTTGAAATGCTGGATAACTAAATTTTTCTCACTACTTGCATAAACTATTTTTGCTTTACCCTCGTATAGTTTTTTGCCTTTTTTCATTGGTTAAAATATTTTATTAAAGAATCTAGTTACTCTGTAATCTAATGTTTTATCATGATCTATATTTTTTTTCTTTAAAATTTCTATTAAAAAATCAAAAGATTGACTTCGTCTTT
Organism: uncultured Pelagibacteraceae bacterium; assembly: GCA_902572945.1. Taxonomy (GTDB): domain Bacteria; phylum Pseudomonadota; class Alphaproteobacteria; order Pelagibacterales; family Pelagibacteraceae; genus Pelagibacter. The sequence continues at coordinate 20,850 of CACGHU010000008.1, read as the reverse complement.
TCCACCACCTAGGAGTGTATTTTTTATAGTTATTCTCATTTCCCTCATTATTACTTAAATATCTTGTAAGCATTTGTTCAGTTATTGATAAGTTCTGTCTAAAATTAAAAAAATAAGAAACTAATCTAAAATCAATAGCAAGCTCAGAGTATTCTTTTTCAAATTCTTCATTTATAAAATTTGAAAAGCTATCTCTCCTTATTGAAATTGTACTAGTAGGAAAAATAGTAGGCCATCTTTCTTTAAAATTCGTGTTGTTTGTGTAATTAAATTTTTTTGCTGTTTTACTATCATTGATAATTTGTGGTAAATCACACAAACATTCTTTTGATTTATCTTCATCAAAAATTTTGGATATTTTTTTTAGCTTATTTTTTTCAAAACAATCATCTGAGTCTAATAATAAAATTATTTCTCCTTTTGAAGACTGAAATAGACTTTTAATAATATTGATTTGATTTAATTCAGCAGTTGGAAATTTTCTTTCTATATTAAATAGTTTAATATTTTTGAAAGAATTTATTATTTCAATGGATTTATCTTGTGAACCATTATCTCCAATTAGGATTTCGAAATCAGTATAATCTTGATTTATGCAAGAAGATAAACATTCTTTAAGATACTTTTCTTTGTTGTAATTAGATATAAGTATAGAACAATACATTAACCAAATACTCTTTTAAAAATACGATTAATATTTTTAAAATGTTTTTTATAAACAAAAATTTGCTTCAATTCTTTTTCTGAAATTAGTTTTGAAACTTCTTTATCTGAAATTAGTAAATCCAATAAATTAATATCCTTTTCAATACTTTTTTTGGCATTTTTCTGAACTTTTCTATAAGCTAATTCTCTACTTATGCCTTTTTGGGTAAGTTTAAGCATTACTTCTTGGGAAAATACCACTCCATTTGTCAAATTAAGATTTTTCAACATCTTTTTTGGATAAACAATCATTTGATCCAGGATGTTTCCAAGTCTTACTAAAGCAAAATCTAAAGTAATATTAGCATCCGGTCCTATATTTCTTTCAACGCTTGAATGAGAAATATCTCTTTCATGCCATAGAGCAATATTCTCTAATGCTGGGAACACGTAACTTCTAACCATTCTTGCTAATCCTGTTAAATTTTCACTTAGAATAGGATTTTTTTTATGAGGCATCGCTGAAGATCCTTTCTGATCTTTAGAAAAGTATTCTTGTAATTCATAAACCTCACTTCTTTGCAAATGTCTTATCTCAGTAGAGACTCTTTCAATTGATCCCGCAATTATTCCCAGGACTGAAAAATAGTATGCATGTCTATCTCTCGGAATTATTTGTGTAGAAATTGTTTCAGGCTTTAGCTTTAGTTTTTTTGCAACATGTAATTCAATTCTAGGATCAATATTAGCATATGTACCAACAGCACCAGATATTGCACAAGTTGATATTTCATGAATTGCATTTTCAAGCCTTTTTTTGTTTCTTTTAAATTCTGCATAATAAGATGCAAGTTTTAAACCAAATGTTATAGGTTCAGCATGAATTCCATGACTTCTACCAATACATGGAGTGAACTTATATTTTTTTGCTTTCCTTTTTAATATTGAAAGTATTTTTTCAATATCTTTAAGAAGAATATTTCCTGATTGGACTAATTGTATATTAAAACTTGTATCTAAAACATCTGACGAGGTCATACCTTGATGCAAATATCTTGCTTTAATTCCTGCTTGTTCTGTGATTGATGTTAAAAAAGCTATTACATCGTGTTTAACTTTTCTTTCAATATCGTGAATTCTTTTAACTTTAATTTTACCTTTTTTTTGCACAATTTTAGATACACCCTTTGGAATAATTTTATATTTTTCCATTGCTTGTGCAGCTGCAACTTCTATATCTAGCCAAACTTTATACTTGTTTTCTTCTGACCAAATTTTAACTAATTCTTTTCTTGAATAACGAGATATCATTAGTACGGGGGCTTTGTATAACCTTTATCAGATTCTGTAAAAATTTCATAACCATTTTCTGTAATTCCAACCGTATGTTCAAACTGTGCAGAAAGTGATTTATCTTTTGTCACTGCTGTCCATCCATCATTTAACAGCTTAGATTCAAATTTGCCTGCATTTATCATCGGCTCAATAGTAAAAGTCATTCCAGGAGTTAACTCTTTTCCAGTATTTTTATTGCCATAGTGTAAGACATTAGGCGGCTCATGAAATACATCACTAATACCGTGTCCACAAAAATCTCTTACTACACTAAATCCTTTAGCTTCAACGTAAGTCTGTATCTCGTGTCCAATATCTCCAAGTTTTACTCCAGGTTTTAGAATTTTGATTGAATTTATTAATGACTCGTAAGTTGCATCAATCAAATTTTTTGCTTTAACAGAAATATCTGGCACAACAAACATTCGACTTGTATCACCATAAAAATCATTCACGACAGCAGTAACATCAATATTTAATATATCACCCTCAACAAGTGTTCTATCTGATGGAATTCCATGACAAATAACATGATTTAAGGATGTGCAAACAGATTTTTTATATCCTCGATAAAACAAAGGTGCAGAATATCCACCATTATCTCTAATATACTCAAAACATAAATTATCAATTTTTTCGGTGCTTATTCCTGGTTTAATATGATCGGTAATCATATCTAATGTATTGGATGCAAGTTTTCCTGCAATCCTCATTTTTTCAAATTTCTCAGAATAATTACTCATCAATAATTTTAATTTTCTTTTCTATCTTAATTTCTTTGTTGTTAATTTCACATCTGTAAGCAATGAATTTAACACCATGTTTTTTAGCTAAAAGATAATTTTCGTAATATTTTTCATCAATATCCTTAGCGATTTTAAATTTTTTTATACCCTGAATTTGAGTTAAAAATAAGACATAGGGTTTATAGCCCTTTTTGATTGATTCTTTAAGATTAAGTAAATGTTTTGACCCCCTGCTTGTTATTGCATCTGGAAATTCACTTATATCACTCTCACGATTTAAAGTAACATTTTTGACTTCGATTAAGTTTTTATCACACAAGAAATCAAATCTTGTATCCTTTGAATATTTAAATTCTGGTTTTATATTTTTTATATTTTTAAACTCTTCCATTAATTTATTTTCAAGAGCGTGTTTTACAATTTTATTTGCTTTATGAGTATTCACTCCAACTAAATTATTTTTAACTTTTATAACTTCTAATGTGTACTTAAGTTTACGATTTGGATCATCATTTTTCGTTAACCAAACTTCATTATCTTTATCTAGTAATCCTTGCATTGAACCAGTATTTGGACAATGAGCAGTAATGACTTCATTTTTTACTTTTATATCAACAAAAAATCTTTTATATCTTTTGATTAATTTGCCTTTAATTAAACTATTGGTAAACTTCATTGAAATTTATTTATATTTGTAAATGACAAATAAAAAAGAAATAATTGCAGGAATTATAATAATAGGTAATGAAATATTATCTGGTAGAACTCAAGATATTAATACTAAAACTATATCCTTATGGTTGAATACTATTGGTATTAAAGTAACCGAGGTAACAATCATACCTGATATAGAGCAAACAATCATAGATACGATAAATGAATTTAAAAAAAGATTTAATTATGTCTTTACATCTGGCGGAATTGGACCAACGCATGACGATATCACTGCTCAATGTGTTTCAAAGGCTTTTAATATTGAATACGGACCACACAAAGAAGCAATGAAGATTCTAGAAAATTATTACCAACCAGGAGAATTTTCAGAAGGTAGACAGAAAATGGCATGGATGCCTGTTTCTGCAAAATTAATTTATAATCCGAGTAGTGGCGCACCAGGTTTTAATGTTGAAAATGTTTATTGTTTACCAGGTGTGCCATCTATACTTAAATCTATGATTGGAGGCCTAACAAACGAACTTGTTGGTGGAGATCCAATTATAAGTCACACACTCAGCTTAAGAACTGTAGAAAGTGAAATTGCAAAATCTTTATCAAACGTGCAAGATAATAATAAAGATGTAGATATAGGAAGTTATCCTTTTTTTAAAGCAGGAAAATTAGGAGTATCAATTGTTTTGAGATCACCAGAGCAAAAAAAAATCGATAAGTGCAATTCAGAGATACTCAAATTTGTAAAAGAAAAAAATATTGAACTAGTAGAAAATAGTTGATGCTTTATTTTGCTTACGGAAGTAATTTAAATCACTTTCAAATGAAGAGAAGGTGCAAAGATTCAATATTTTTAAAAAAATATAACCTTAAGGACTTTAAACTAACTTTTAGAAGCAAATATAGAGCCGCAGATATAGAAAGAAAAAAAAATTCAATTGTTCCAGGTGGTATTTTTGAAATTTCAAAAAGTGATGAAAAAAAATTAGATATTTATGAAGACTTTCCAATTTTATATAAAAAAATCTATATCAATTATTATAATAAAAAAATGATGACCTATACCATGGTTGATAAGACTGAATTTAGGTATCCAACCGAAAGATATTTAAATGTAGTAAAAAGAGGTTATAAAGATTGTAATTTAGATATGAAATATTTAATTACTGCTTTAAAGAATACTAGATAAAAGAAACAAAATATTTATGTATTAAATAGCCAACTACCAATAACAGTATTCCTGATCCATAAATTAAATAAAAATTCATACCTAAAGACTTTGAAAAGAAAAAAGGCAAAAAGAACAAATAACTTACTGGAATCGCAACTAATATACTCTTAGTAAAAGTTACAGTTTTATCTACGTCTTTGTATTCGTAGTATGAAAATAAAATTGCTATTAATGAGACGATTGGTAATGCAACAATAAATCCTGCTAATTTTGGGTAAATACCAGATAACCAACTAGAAAAAGCTATTATTAATGCTGCTATTATTATTTTAAATGTAAAAAATATCATGTTTTACTTTTTACATTTTTTACATAATCCAAAAAATTCTAAATTATACTTATTATATCTCATACCAGTCTCATCCTGAAAATTAGCTAAATATTTAGAAAGTTTTGGATTGCTTATTTCTGTAACCATTTCACAGCTATCACATATTGAAAAAGCTGTTGCATTAGATATGGTACAACTATCATTTTTACATGCTACAAAAGCATTTTTACTTTCAATTTTGTGAATTTTTCCAAGTTTAATTAATCTATCAAGCGCTCTATATACTTGTGGGGGTGCTTTAATTCCTTTTTTTTGGACACTAAATAAAATTGAATAAGCTTTTAAAGGTTCTTTAGCCTTTTCAATAATTTCTAAAACTATTTGTTGGTTTTTTGAGAGGAAATCTATTTTTTGTGTCATAAGTTATTTTATCAAGTTCACATTATTTTTTCAATTGTTTGAATTTTCTTATATTAAACATAGAAAGAATAAATAAAACTAACGCCGCTGTTATAATAGATGGACCAGATGCCGTATTAAATTCCAGTGATGAATATAAACCCAAAACCACCGCCAAAAGTCCACCAATAATTGAAATAATAATCATTTGTTTTGGATTGTTAGCTAAATTTCTAGCCATTGCTGCAGGTATAATAAGCATTCCTGTAATTAATAATATTCCAACCATTTTAATTGATATCGCAATGATTGCTGCCATCAATATTGTAAATACTGCATTTATTTTTTCAGGTTTCATTCCTTCAGCTTCAGCAAGTTCGTAATTTACTGTAGATGCGAACAAAGGTTTCCAAATTAACTTAAGGACTAATAGTATTATCGCACCACCTGCCCATATAACTAATAAATCTTTTTTGTTAACCGCAAGAATATCTCCAAACAATAAACCCATTATATCAAAGCGGATATATGATAAAAAGCCGATAACAACCAATCCTATTGCAAGGGATGAGTGGGCCAACAAACCTAATAAAGCATCACTTGGGAGCTTAGTTGTTTTTTGTAATCTTAATAAAATTAATGCTACAGCAGATGAAATTAACAATACTGAAAAAGAAATATTTATATCAAATGAAAAAGCAAGAGTTACACCTAATAATGAGGAGTGAGCTAATGTTCCTGCGAAAAAGGATAATCTTCTCCAAATTACAAAACAACCAAAAGGTCCTGTTACTAAAGCAATTCCAAGACCAGCAACAAGTGCTCTTATAAAAAAATCATCAAACATTTATTTTTTCGTTTCTATTGTCCCATCTGGTGAATGAGTATGATCATGGTCGTGCTCATAAACTGATAATATTGTAGATGCACGATCTCCAAATAACTCTTTATATTTACTATCTTTAACAACTGCTTGAGGAGTTCCTGAGCAACATACATGACCATTAAGGCATAAAACATGATCTGTTGCTGACATAACCACATGTAAATCATGGGATATAAGCAATATTCCACAACCCAGTTTTTCAGAAATTTCTTTTATCAATTCATATAAAGCTAACTCACCTTTAAAATCTACTCCTTGTACTGGCTCATCTAATACTAAAAGATCCGGTTTTTTTGATATAGCTCTTGCAATCAGTACTCTTTGAAATTCACCACCAGATAAATTTCTTAAATCATTATTTTTTAAGTGTTCAACGCCAGTAAGTTTTAGTGCATTATTAATTTCATCATTAGTGAGAACTTCAGTTAACGACATAAAATCAGATACCCTGATAGGTAAAGTCCAATCAATTGAAATTTTCTGAGGCACATAGCCAATTTTGTCTGTAAATTTTTCTACTTTTCCCTCAATATTTTTATAAATGCCTAAAGCAATTTTAGCTGTTGTAGATTTTCCAGATCCATTTGGTCCTATTAAAGTAACAATTTTTCCTTTTTTAACCTCTAAGGAAACACCTTTTACTAACCACTTGTTATCAAGCATAACGCCGGTGTTTTCTAACTTAACTAGAATATTATTATTTAAACTCATTTTTTTTGTTGACTAATCATATTTGTTATAATATTACGCTTTGTTATAATATAACATATTTAAAATTATGCATTTAAAAAGAAAAATTCCACTAATTATATCAATAATTTCAACTTTATTTTATTTTTCTGCATTAAAAGCAGAAATTAAAGCAGTAACTTCAATAAAACCAATACATTCATTGGTAAGCTATATAATGGAGGGCGTTGGCTCACCTGATTTAATAGTTGATGGTTACAATTCTCCACACGGATTTAGCTTAAAACCATCTCATGCTAAAATGCTACAAGAGGCTGATATTGTAATATACGTTGGCGAAGGTCTTGAGGAATTCCTGGAAAAACCTTTAGATTCTTTAGCTCAGAACGCTGTTAAATTTGAATTATTAAAGCAAAGTGGAATGAAAAAATTAAAGTTTAGAGAAAGAAATATTTTTGAAGGTCACGATGATCATGACGATCATGGACATGGAAAAAAGAAAAAAGATGATCATGATGACCACGATGATCACGACCATGACAAAAAAGCTAAGAAAGAGGATCATGATGATCACGGACATGACGACCATGGACACGGACATGGCGAGTTTGATCCACATATTTGGTTAGATCCAATGAATGCAAAAATAATTGTTAAAAAAGTAACAAATCAGTTATCAAAATTAGATAAAGATAACAGTTCAACCTATAAATCAAATTCTAAAAAAGTTTTAAAAGAAATCGATAATCTTATTAAACAAGTAAAATCAGATATTAACAAAGACGCTAAGGTTGTAGTATTTCATGATGCATACCAATATTTTGAAAAAAGATTTGATGTAAATATTATTGGAGCATTAACGGTCAACACAGATGTTTTACCTGGAGCAGAACAACTAGCTGAGATTAAAGAAGTAATAGAACATGAAAAAGTTACATGTGTTCTCTCAGAGCCACAGTTTAATCCAGATATTGTTAAGACGATTGCAAATGATACAAATATTAATATGGGTGTTTTAGATCCTTTGGGTGCAAAACTGGACAAAGGAAAAACCCTATATTTCAATTTAATTAGTAATATATCCTCATCTCTAAAGAACTGCTAATAAGTCAATTTTGACCATCTAAATTGGTCTAAGTTTTTGATAAGTTATTGATGTGAACAAAATCATTTATTTAATATTTGCTCTTCTAATCTGTTCCGTATCTTTAGCTGATAAAAATATGAAGATTGGATCTAAGGGTAAATCATCAGATGTTACAAGAACCATAACAGTTAAAATGTATGACAACTATTATGAACCTAACACCTTTAATATTAAAAAAGGTGAAACTGTAAAATTTGAAGTTAAAAATTTAGGAGAATTGGTTCACGAGTTTAATATCGCCAACCCAATGATGCATATTAAACATCAGCCAGAGATGGAACTCATGGTCGAGAATGAAATATTATTAGGTGATAGAATTGATAAAGACAAAATGCAAAAAATGGCAGCTATGGATAAATCAATGGGCCATTCTCACAGCAATAGTGTTTTATTAGCTCCAAAAGAAGAGGGGACTTTAATCTGGAAATTTGAAAACGCTGTAAATATTGAAATTGCATGCAATGTTCCAGGTCATTATCAAGCTGGCATGATTGCAGCAGTTAATCTAGACTAAAGTTTTTAACAATGAGTTCTGAAGCGATTAAATTTAATTGGAATTGCAAACATACTTGGAGAAGAAGCGCTAAAAATACCGCCTGGTGTTTACTTGGTTGTGCAATTGGGGATTTTGGAACAATTTTATTTTTTCAGATAACAAAAATACCATTTCCTGTTCTAGGAATAATGACACTTGCTATCATCAATGGATTGATAACAAGTATTATTTTAGAAACTATAATTTTGTTACGACAAAATTTTAAATTTTCTAATGCTTTAAAAACAGCATTAGGAATGAGCTTTATCTCTATGATCAGCATGGAAGTTGCAATGAATTTAACTGATTTTCTACTTACTGGTGGCGCGATACTTACATGGTGGGTTGTACCAATTATGCTTATAGTAGGATTTATAACCCCTTGGCCTTATAATTATTGGAGATTAAAGAAGTTCAATATTAGTTGTCACTAATTTTTAATTAGATAGCCAAATAGTTTGAAAAGGATCTAAAGTAATATTATTTTTACTAACCGTAGCTCCAATTATTAATTCTTTATACTTTTTATTTTTTAATTGGATTTTAATACTTTGAGTTTTTGAACTTAAATTAGAAATACACATAACAGTTTGTTTTTTATCTAAGCTTATTCTTTTAAATGCAAATATCTTTGGTCCAAGGTTCATCGTTTTTCTTAATGCATTAGGATGAAAAGCTTTATTTTTTCTCTTGATATTTAATAAATTACTTATTTCTTCGTAAATTAAATAATGCTTTGAGTTCTTGTTGTTTAATAATTTATTCAAACGTTCTGCACTCCATTTATATCTATTTAAATCTCTCTTATTATTTGAAATAATGTACTTATTAATGTCATTTGAAGTTCCAAACATTGAATTAAAATAAACTGCTGGAATACCTTCAAAAGAAATCATTATTGCATGAGCACATAGATATCTGGCATAATGATACTTTCCTTTAGGATCGGTATCAGTTTTTTGAAACGCATTAAATAAAGTAATATTGGCTTCATATACCTTTTTTGATTTTCCTTGGACTTTTCTAAACGAAAATTCTCCACCATTTTTTTTAAGTCTTTTAAACATTTTATTGATGGCATCTTTATTTAGAAGACCCTCAACTGGTCTCATACCAATACCATCATGTGATGCAATAAAGTTTAGATAACTATTACCTAATTTGTTTTGTGGTAGTTTTTTACTCCAAGAAGTTATTTTTTTACTATCCTCAAATAATAATGAATGAACCAAAAGGGGAGGTAATGAAAAATTATAAATCCAGTTTGCTTCATCATTGTTGCCAAAGTAGCTAATGTTTTCATTTTCAGGCAAATTTGTTTCGGTTACAATTATTGCTGATTTGTTTAAGCTATTACAAACAATCCTTAATACTTTAATGATTTCGTGGGTTTGTTTTAAATTAATGCATTTAGTTCCGCTTTCTTTCCAAAGATAAGCTATAGCATCTAATCTAAATATATTTACTCCATGATTAATCAAATTAATTATAATTTTGATAAATCTGATTAAAACTTTTGGATTTTTGAAATTTAAATCGATCTGATCGTTACTAAATGTTCGCCAAAGATATCTATTTTCACCAAAAATGTTCACTTTTTTTAATAAACGATGTTCTCTTGGTCTAACTACATTTTTAGAATTAAATTTCTTATTAACAGTAAAAAAATAATTTTTTCCTGGTGAATTATTTCTTAAATAGTTTTTAAACCAAAGACCCCTAGATGATGAATGATTAATTACAACATCAGCCATAATAAAACTATTTTTTGAAAAACTTTTAATATCACTCCATTTACCTAACCTTGGATCAATTTTATAATGATCCTTTACAGCAAAACCACTGTCACTACTTGATGGATAAAAGGGTAAAAAGTGAACAGAATTGAAGGATTTACTCAAGTACTTTTTATGAAACTTTTTAAACTCTGTAATAGATTTATTTGTTTTTGTTCCTAAAACACTATCTCCATAACAAATTAACAGTGAAGTTTTTTCTGACAAATTAAAATTTTTCTTTGAATTTTTTATTTTATTAGACTTACTAATGCTTTTAACTATATCATCAGTGAAACTTAGTAATTCTTTATTACTAAAGATTGGTTTATAAATTTTTCTTAATTTAAGGTTAATTTGATTTCGGATTTCTGAGGAATTCATTATTTATGTTTTCTATTATCCTCATCAACAGCATGTTTTAATCTTTCTAGAAAATCTGGTATTGCGCTTTTAACTCTACTCCATGTTGGTATAAAAGGTGTATCCATAGGATTTTTAAAAAACGACTCTCCTGCTTTCATTATATTTAGCGCAAATAATTCAACTGCTTTTTCCTCAGTATGAGAGTCGAACTTTAAGCCATTCATTTCTGCATCACTTCTATATGTATCTATTAAGTCTAATGCAGATCTATAGTAAGTTGCTTTTAAAGATCTAAAAGTTTCAAGACTGAATGAATTTCCTTGTGTTGCAAGCTTTCTAATTAATGTTTTAATAATATCTGTAGACATTCTCGAAAGTCCTTTTTTATCATCCCCAATAGATAATTCTTGGTGTTTGTGATCATAAGTATCAGCCAAATCAACTTGGCAAATATTATTTGGTGAAAAATTTCTTTGCATTTCAGATAATACTCCAACTTCTATCCCCCAATCAGATGATATTCTTAACTCCGATAATACATTTCTTCTAAAAGAAAATTCTCCAGCTAAAGGATATTTAAATGACTTCATAAATTCTAAATAGTCACTTCTACCAATTGTTTTTTCTAATGCGGTTATTAAAGGAAATACAAGCAGTCTTGCTACACGGCCATTCATTTTACCTTGCGCTACCCTTGGATAATAACCTTTGCAAAATTCGAAGTTAAAAAATGGATTAACAACTGGATAAAATAATTTTGCTAGCATTCGTCTATCATAAGTTTTTATATCACAATCATGCAAGGCAACTGATCTTGCATTGTCTCTAGCAATACACATGCCAAGGCAATACCAAACGTTTCTTCCTTTACCGAGTTCATTAGGGGCAAGATTTTTTTTCTTTAATTCGTTATGGAGTTTTTTTAGTCTTGGTCCGTCGTTCCATAAAATTGAGAAAGGTGTTTTAAGTTTTTTAAAGAATTTATGGGCTTTATCTGCCTGTTTTTTATTTGCTCTATCTAACCCAATAATTATATGACTAAGATAATTTACTTTACTTATTTCACTAACAATTCTTGGTAATGCATCTCCCTCAAGTTCTGAGTAAAGACTTGGAAGAATTAACTCCATTTTTCTTTCTTTAGAAAATTTTAATAAATCTTTTTCTATGTCCTTTGTAGATTTTGTACCGAAGTCATGCAAACTTGAAATAATACCGTTCTGAGAAAAATCACTCATAATAAATTTTAATCCGTTTATTTAATTTTTTCTAGCGCCATTTTGACAACTTCTTCCCATCCAAGTGGAGCAGATTGTTTCGAAACTAAGCAATTATTTATATTTATTGGCTCCATAAGAAATCGATCGTTAAATACTAGACATGCAATGTTACTATTTCTTAACATGTCTAGATCATTATAATTATCGCCAACGCCAATTGTTTTAACTTCATCTTCGGTTTTTTTAATTATTTTAATAACTCTATTCATCGCTTTTAGCTTACTTACATTATCGCAAATATTCATCACACGCCCACCCTCGTGAAGAGATAAACCAATATTTTTTACAATTTTAAATAAATCTTTTTTTTGTTCACTATTTCCTTTAAATAAAATAGGTGTTGAATAATTTCTATTAAGAACGTTTCTTAAATTTTTGTCCGGCAATCCAAAAATTTCACGTTGAACTTTTCTTTCCATTTTTGAGATTAATTTACATTTAGATCTAAGGTTTTCAGGTACTTCTTTTTGAAAAACTTTTAATGTAATTTCTTTCTCCCTACTTAAAACAATATTATTTGGGAAATTTTTATTTATGTTATCTAATCCAAATATTGCAGACCCATTTTCTGAAATAAAGGGTAAATTTAAATCTAGTTTTTTATTAAAATCTTCAATCTCTACTTGGGTTTTACTTGTATTAGGAATTATTATTATTCCTTCAGTTACAAGGTTCTTTATAAAATCTTTTATTTCATCAAAATTAAAAGTGTCCCTATTTAATAGTGTACCATCTAAATCAGTAAAAATAATTACTGAATGTTTTTTTTTCATTATATTATTTTTGGGTTTATCTTTATTGACTATCTTATCCTATTTCTATTTTTGTCAAACAGATATATTTTATCTTTTGTGAAAGATATTTTTAAAGTCTTACCTGATACATTATCTGATGTTTTTACATTAATCTCTTTGTTAGAAGCAGTTGAATAGATAATTTTTTCAAATCCTAAATTTTCTACAAGATCGATTTTAACATCTATCTTTATTGGATGGGAATCTGTTACACTTATGTCCTCAGGCCTTATACCTAAATAAATTTCATCTTTAAAATTGATATTTTCAAACACAATCTCATTATTAAAAAAATTTATTGTATTGTTATTAATTATATTCTCTTTATTTAATTTAATTATATTCATCTTCGGTGAACCAATAAACTCTGCAACAAAAACATTATTTGGATCAGCATAAATTTCATTAGGTGTCCCAAACTGTTCTATATTTCCATTATTTAAAATCACTATTCTGTCAGCCAGTGTCATTGCTTCAACCTGATCATGAGTTACATAAATAATATTAGAATTCATTTTCTTATGCAGTTTTGAAATTTCTACTCTCATCTCTGATCTTAATGCTGCATCTAAATTAGATAGTGGTTCATCAAATAAAAAAAGTTTAGGATTTCTTGTTATTGCTCTGCCTATTGCAACTCTTTGTCTTTGACCTCCAGAAAGCTCTTTTGGTTTCCTATCTAGCAAATCTTGGATTTGAAGTGTTTTAGCAGCCTCGTTTACTTTTTTTTCAATATCACTTTTAGAATGTTTTTCCATTTTAAGTCCGAAAGACATATTTTCATAAACATTCATATGCGGGTACAAAGCATATGATTGAAAGACCATAGCTATTCCTCTCTTTGAAGGAATTAAATTATTGATTACTTTGTTATCTAAAAAAATTTCTCCTTCATCAACTTTTTCAAGACCCGAAATCATTCTTAGCAACGTAGACTTTCCACAACCAGATGGTCCTACTAATACAATAAATTCACCGTCAGTAATTTTTATATTAAAATCATTAATTACTTTGTTATTGCCAAAAGATTTGTTTAGATTTTTAATTATAATTTCTGACATTTGCTAAATTTATAGCGATTTTAAAAAACCATTAAGTGTTGTTAAAAATTTATTACACTGATAGATTTATGCAATAAAAATTTCATAGGGAAAATTATAAGGGGGAAACTATGTTAAAAAAAATAATAATCAAATTCGCTGTTCTCGCTTTTTTAATGTCAAATGCTAGTTTTGCTGACATTAAATTTTGGACGACTGAAGTCCAGCCAGCAAGAATGGCTAAACAACAGGAGATGGCAAAAGCTTTTGAAGCTCAATCTGGTATTAAGGTTGAGGTTATTCCTGTTGAGGAAAAAGATCTTGGAACAAGAGCAACGGCAGCTGCAGCTGCTGGCGATCTACCAGATGTAATTTATCACACATTACAATATGTTTTGCCTTGGGCAGAAGCTGGTATCTTGGATGTTGATGCAAATAATGCTGTAGTAAAAGATTTGGGTAAAAAAACTTTTGCTCCTGGAGCATTAAACATGGCTAAGTCTGGATCAAAGATTGCAGCTGTTCCGGTTGACGGTTGGACGCAAATGGTTGTTTACAGAAAAGACTTATTTCAAAAAGCAGGTCTCGAACCACCAACAAACTATGCAAATATAGTTAAAGCAATTAATGCACTATCAAATGACAATATGTATGGTTTTGTTGCAGCAACAAAAACTGATGAAAATTTTATGAGTCAGGTTTTAGAGCATGTGCTTTTAGCAAACGGAGTAAATCTTGTTAAAAAAGGTGGAACAAAGAAACAAGGTAAAGCATTAAAAAATTCTTTAGAGTTTTACAAAGTTTTAGCTAAGGCAAGTCCTAAAGGTGAATTATTTTGGAAGCAATCTAGAGCTTTATATTTCGCTGGAAGAACACCAATGATAATTTGGTCACCATTTATAATGGATGAGTTAGCTGGTTTAAGAGACTCAGCACCACCAACATTTAACGTTGATCCAACTTCTAATGAGTTAGCTCAAAAAACTGGTTTCATCACTAATTTCAGCGGTCCTGATAATAAAAAAGGGGCAGCTTGGGCTGATATTAGATACTTTGGTATAACTGCAGATGCAGATACAGATGAAGCTAAAAAGTTCATTATGTATTCTATGAACGAAGGTTACACAGCAACATTAGGTATTGCACCTGAAGGAAAATTCCCTGTAAGAAGAGGAAACTCAAGTGATCCAAATGCCTATACAAAAGCTTGGAGCAAACTTCCTGTTGGTGTAGACAGAAAAGCTCCTTTAACAGATCTTTATTCTTCTGATGTTATTAATAACATTGTTGCAGGATTAGACACTGCTAGCAGATGGGGAGTTAAAGAAGGAGAGCTTTCAAGAGCATCAAAAATAATTAATTCTCAATTCTTAAATAGAATCACAAGAGAATTCATTGATGATCAAATTTCAGTTGATGAGGCAGTTAAGAAAATTAACGCTGAATTAGCTAAGTTTTAGTCAATAAGATTTAAAAAAAGCGGGTAATGTATTATTATCCGCTTTTTTCTTATGAGTGACACTTTATCTAAAATAGAAAAAAGAACTGCATATACATTACTTTTACCAGCAGTTTTTTTAGTTTTTTCTATAATATTATTTCCTATTTTTGCAAATATTTGGATTAGTTTTAAAGAAGTTAGTTTAAAAGATATTAGAATTCCAGAACCAAGGGCAAAAAAAATTGTCAAAAGCATATCAGATAATAACTCTGAATTAAAAATTGTTTATAAATTAAGAAATAGCTCTCTAATTCAAAAAATATCAGATAT
Source organism: uncultured Pelagibacteraceae bacterium (assembly GCA_902572945.1). Taxonomy (GTDB): domain Bacteria; phylum Pseudomonadota; class Alphaproteobacteria; order Pelagibacterales; family Pelagibacteraceae; genus Pelagibacter. The sequence goes on along the minus strand of CACGHU010000008.1, from coordinate 5,270 downwards.
AGAATTTAAGGATAAACTTCCGAGCAATGTAATACCTGTAGATCTAGATTCTAGATGTGAATTTAAATCAAAGATAATTAAATGTCAGTTCGGTGAATGGGAAGCGAAATATAGAGAAAATTTTGAGGTATTAATTAAGAATGAAAATAATAATGAAATAGATAAAAAAGTAATTAAATCTCAAAAACCATCATTAAGTGGAAAAGCTGATAACATTCTTCTAACTACAAATTTTACATTAAAGAACTTTAAGAAAGTTTTTTATGAAAATGATTTTCTTGATTTACTTTTAACTACATTTTACTTCACTTTTTTTGGTACAATTGGAGCAATATTCTTTGGAATTTTAGCTGCGCAGCTTGTAAATCAAAATTTTTATGGCAGATCATTTATGAGAAGTATTTTGCTTTTTCCATATGTTGGACCTGTAGTAGCTTTAGCTTACACTTGGACCCTATTACTTGATCCAAATAGTGGAACCTTCAATGCTTTGATGGTAAATTTTAATATTTTTGATGAGCCAATTAATTTACTTGGTCAAAAATACATGGTGATGAACATTTTTGGCTTTGAGTTAAAATTAAGATTAGCTTTAACCACAGTTATATTTTTTGAGATTTGGCGATATTTTCCTCTAGCTTTTCTATTTATTCTTGCAAGGCTTCAAGCTGTACCTAAAGATTTATATGAAGCTGCAGAAGTTGATGGAGCAGGGCCGCTTAAAAAGTTTATACACATCACTCTTCCACAAATAACAGCCATCATATCAATTTTATTTATGATTAGATTTATCTGGAACTTTAATAAATTCGAGGATATTTTTTTATTAACCGGTGGCGCATCTGGGACTAGGACATTACCAATAAATGTTTACCAACAAGGTTTTGCAATATCAGATATAGGCATGGGATCTGCTGTCTCAATAGTTATAGTCTTATTACTTATAATTTTTATGTTTATTTATTTTAAATTAATTGGAAGAAAGGCAAATGAAATTTAAGTCATTAACTGTTTATTTATTGGTATCATCTATATTTTTATTATGTTTGTTGTCTATACTAAAAATAATGTCCACCTTACAAGGTATAGATTTTACAAATCTAAACATTAGTCAAAATTTCATTCTTGGAATATGTTTATCTCTTGGGTTGTTAGTTGTTGGGAATAAATTAAATCATTTTATAAAGATTTTTTCTTTCACATCAGTATTTACAATTTTTTATCTTTATATTAATGAGAGTGCTCCAATTTGGTATTATATTAGTGTATTTATAGTTATCTTATTTTTTTCACACAAAGTTAAGAATTATAATTTAAATTATTTAAAAGAAGATTTCGTGTCAGAAAAAATAATTTTTGATTTTATAACTTTATTTGGAATTATATTTTTTGCCTTTGTGATTTTGTTTCCATTTTACATAATGCTTGTGACCAGTTTTAAAACCCAAATTGCCTTATTAGTTAATCCTCTAGATTTCAGCTTAGATTTTAAAAAAGATTTATCTGATTTATTTAAATCATATTTCGTTATCTTTGATACCTATAATTTTGGAAGATATATTCTTATCAGCTCATTTGTTTCTATTGGAACAGTAATAATAACCTTAATGTTTGCAATTCCCGCAGCTTATGCTGTAGCTAGATTAAACTTTTTTGGTAAAACTTTTCTATCATCTTCAATATTAATTATTTATATGTTTCCAGCTATAGTTCTTGTAATTCCTTTGTATACAGTCTTTAGCCAACTTGGTCTAAGAAACTCAGTTGTGGGTCTTTTAATTGTTTATACTGCAACCACTTTGCCTGTAGCAATTTATATGTTGCAAGGTTATTTCAAAAGTATTCCTAAAGAGATTGAAGATGCTGGTATTATGGATGGGCATAGTTGGTTTGGTATCATTTTAAAAATCATAATTCCATTAAGCCTTCCTGCTATCGCATCTGTCGCGTTATATGTATTCATGATAGCTTGGAATGAATTTTTGTTTTCATTAATGTTTTTAGATAATCCAAAATCTTTTACACTTTCAAGAGCCATTCAATATTTAACTGGAGATGCTGAAACACCAAGACAATACTTAATGGCTGGATCAGTAGTTGTTACATTGCCTGTGCTAATAATATTTATTTATTTTGAAAAATATTTAGTAAGTGGTTTAACAGCAGGAAGTGTAAAAGGTTAATATTATCTAAATATTAAAAAAAGTTTATCGTTGATTAAAAGCAAGAATTATTTAAATTAGAATAAAAAGTTTAAATGAATCCTACTGATATTTTACTTAGCATAGCAATTGTTGGAATATATACACTAATTTATGTTTATTTAAGGCATAACTATAAAAGTTATAAAATGATATTTAAACTTTTTAGTGAAGGCTTTGTTTATGCAACAGTGATTACTGGTATTCTTTATTATTTAATTAAGCATATAGCCTCATAGTATATGAAAAAAATAATAATAATTTTAACATTTTGCTTCTTAGCCATAAACAATCTATTTGCTGAGGAGTTTAAAATAAGAATTTTTAATGAGTGGCTTTTTAAAAATGGATATCATCAATATTTAAACCTAGAACAAAACCAATTATGTAAAGACGAACCAAAATTTAGTAATAATTGGTATTATAACAATTGTGATAAATTTCAAGGAACTAACAGTCTTAATATCAAAACAAAAAATAAAAAATTATCAGGTACCAATATTGCCTATCATTCAAACCCAAACAGAGATTCACTGATTTATTATTTATGGAAATACTCGTACAGAGATAGAAGTTCACATCTAAAAGAATTTAAATCTACAAATAATTCCTACGATTTCAAATTTAACTTAATTGAAGATAAATTTATAAAGAAGCAATTGAAAACAAAAGGAATCTTGAGTTATTTATATTATCAAGATGGCGAAGTATTGATTGATGAATTTTCCCCTAAGGAAAGATTGGGAGAGTTTTTAAATAACGAGACAAAATTTTATTCAATGTCAATGGGCAAGTCCGTAACTTCTTATATATTAGGTCACGCGATATGCGATGGCTATATTGATGGTGTTGATGCAACAATGAATGATTGGCCTCAATTACAAAATTCGATTTACTATAATCAAAAATTGATCAATTTTTTGAACATGAATACTGGTGATCAAAAATACATTAATGAATTTGAGGATGGTACTAGTAAATTAGGTGCATATGAAGACAGAGATATTCAAACAACTATGCTCATATACTTTAGAAACAAAGAAACGAAAAAATCTGCTGAAACATATAATTATAATGGATTTGTTTCTCAGTTAATTTTGAACTACGTAAAATTTAAAACAGGTGAAGATTATGACAAACTTTATAGTAAAATTTTCAATGATAAAATAAAAATCAAACATAGCATTCTTTATGGTTATACTGGTCAACGAGAAGAAAACGGAAATGGACATCCAAACATAAGCGCGACAAGATTTGATTATCTCAGAATAGCAAAAGCTATGATGGATGATTATCAAAATGATACATGTGTTGGTAAATATTTAAAAGAAATTCATAAAAGAAGAATTCCAAAAAATTATAATAATAATAAAAGTGAACCAGAATATAATCGTACAAAATCATATGGAGGACAATTCCATATGGATTATCCAGGGTTAAAAGATAAAGTTATATTTGGTATGGGCGGTTATGGTGGTCAGGCTATCTTAATAGATATGGAAAACTCAAGAATTGTTGTTCTTAATTCGCTTCATTACAATAATGGGTCGTACAAATACAATGTTAAAAAACTTTTATTAGATCCAATTAAAAAAGGTAGATAAAATAATATATTTAGATTATGAAAAAGCTTTTAGGCATCTTGGTTCTGGGTTTGTTGTGGATTATTCCAGTATCAGCTGATGAAAGATTTATTCCATTAGAATTATTTACTGGTGGAGAAATAAGGAATGATACAGAAATTAAATATACATCAGCAGATAAAATTTTTGGTGAAAAGAGAAGAAAAAAAATTATAGGCCCTCAAGATTGGAAAAATCCTTTCACAAAAGAAATCATTAAAGTTTATAAAAGAACTCAAAAAAATAGAGAGGGCAGAGTAAGGAAAACACAATTATTTACAGTTACTAATGATGGTCAGTGCATGGGAAGGGTATACGATCAAAGAAGATCAAAAACTAAGTATATAAAGAATGGTTGTAAATTTCCCCTGGGTTTTTGGAAAAAGGGTGAAACAAGATCATTTTCTGTAACAGATGCTGGAAGATCAAGAACTGTAGAATTAAAAATATTAAAACTAGGAAAAAAACCAACAGACTGTATTAAATATAATTGGAAATTATTTGATACTAGAGGAAATAAATTAGCAGATAATGATTATAAATTTTGTAAAAATAGAGCAATGACTAGTTTAAAGATCCGAAAAATTAAATAACTAAATGATAAAACCTTTAGGGATCGCAGTTGTGGATTATTTAATAAAGCACATAGCTTCATAGGTATATCGGTATACAATTTTATGAATTCAAAAATTAATTTTATTAAGGAAAATTTTTTAGTAATCTTAATTTTAGTTGTAATCAGTTTTTATAGATTGCCTTTAATATGGGAATCCTATCCAATATTTAAAAATCTTGATGAACCTTATTTAATTAATTCAGGATTGAGGGTTTTAAATAATTTATATTTAAACAAATCATTAGATCCTGAGTTTTATCACTGGGGAAGCTTTCCAATATATGTGTCTGCATTACTTAATTCATTTGTGATATTATATAATTTTATTTTTTTAAACCCAAATAGCCTTTCACTTGAGTCACTAAGTTATTCAATCGAAAGAATAGATTTTCATATTGTAAATAGACTTTTCTCATTCATTTTAATGAATTTTTCAGTTTTAATATTTTACTATTTTTGCAAAAAAAACTTTAATAATTTTATAGCTATATCCTCGTCATTAATATTATTAATTTCTCCGGGCTACTCTCATCTATCAACTACTGCCACAATAGATCACTGGAATGTATTATTTTCAGTATTAATTATTTATTATTCATTTGAGATTTATAAAAACTTTAGCATCACAAAAAATTTAGTTATATATGGAATTATATTGGGCATCTCTGTAGCCACCAAATACTTTAATTTTTTGTATGTAGTACCTTTTTTAACTATTTTCTTTTCAAAAATAAAAAAAAAAAAACTTTATTTAAAAAAATTAACAATAATATTCGCTATATCTCTAACTTGTTTTGCGCTAGCAATGCCCTATGTTTTTATAAATTTTAC
>CACGHU010000007.1 GCA_902572945.1 uncultured Pelagibacteraceae bacterium | reverse complement strand
AGAATTAGAAAAATCAAAAAATATTAACAAGGTAATTATGTGCTCAGGAAAAATATATTTTGATCTATTAGAGGCAAGAGAAAAATACAAAAGAAGAGACGTCGTTTTACTGAGAATTGAACAGCTTTATCCTTTTCCAGCTAAATCATTGGTAAAATCTATTAAACCATATGCTAAAAATGCTGAATTTATATGGTGCCAAGAAGAACCAAAAAATATGGGGGCATGGTCGCATGTGAGAGATTATATACAATGGACATTGGACTTTATTAAAGCTAATAATAAAAATGTTTCTTATATTGGAAGAGCTCCAGCTGCCTCTCCAGCGACTGGATATGCTAAAAGACATGTTGCTCAACAAAAAGAAATTTTGGAAAAAGTGTTTAATTAAATGAATGAAAAAATTGTAGTACCCGCTTTAGGTGAAAGTGTTACAGAAGCAACAATAGCTAAGTGGCTAAAGAGTGTTGGTGATACTGTAGAAGTTGATGAGCCTATAGTAGAATTAGAAACTGACAAGGTAAATTTAGAGGTACCATCTCCTGTAAGTGGAACAATTGGTGACATCAAACATAAAGATGGTGAGGTAGTAGAAGTTGGAGCCGTTTTGGGGTCAATTCAAGCTAATGGTAATGAGACTGTTCAAGAAATAAAAAAGATAGAACCAGATGTTAAAATTGAGCAGGCAAAAGACCCACCAGAGAAAAAAGCTGAAAAGATCATAGAGGAAGTCAAACCTTTAGAATTAGAGGATGAAGTAGAGGATGAAACATCTTTAGAAGAAGAAACTTTGGTTCTTACAGAGGAAATACCTACAAATGGTTCTAGAAAAAATAATTTGTCAAATACACTTTCTCCGTCAGTAAGAAAAATTGTTGCTGAAAACAAGATAGATTTAAAGTCAATACAAGGATCAGGAAAAGATGGCCAAATTCTAAAAGGAGATTTAATAAATTTAATGTCAAAATCTCCGAAACCCTCAGAAAGAAAAATTAAATTTGGACAAGAAGAAAGAATTAAAATGAGCAGATTGAGACAGACAATTGCAAAAAGACTAAAACAAGCACAAGAAAATGCTGCCCTTTTAACTACATTCAATGAAGTTGATATGTCTAATGTTATTAAAATGAGAAAAGATTATCAGGATGATTTTTTAAAAAAATACGGAGTTAAGCTTGGATTTATGTCTTTTTTTGTAAAAGCAAGCATTGAGGCTCTAAAATTATTTCCAGCTGTTAACGCTGAAATAGACGGAGAAGAAATAGTCTATAAAAATTACTATAATATAAGTTTCGCTGTTGCTACAGATAAAGGATTAGTGGTTCCTGTTTTAAAAAATGCAGATGAAATGTCCTTTGCTCAAATTGAGAATGAAATTAAAACAATCACTGAAAAAGCTAGAGATGGTAAGCTAACTATAGAGGATCTTCAAGGTGGTACATTTACTATAAGCAATGGTGGTGTTTACGGCTCAATGCTTTCTACGCCAATCCTTAACTTGCCCCAATCAGGAGTTCTAGGCATGCATAATATTGTTGATAGACCTGTTGTAGTTGATGGCGGAATTAAAGTTAGACCTGTCATGTATTTAGCGCTATCATATGATCATAGAATAATCGATGGTAAAGACTCTGTATCATTTTTAAAATTGATAAAAGAAAAATTAGAGAATCCAGAAAAATTATTTTTAGAAATTTAATGGCTGAAAAATTTCAAGCAGTAGTAATTGGAGGTGGCCCTGGTGGTTATGTGTGCGCAATAAGATTATCCCAATTAGGTTTTAAAACGGCATGTGTAGAGGCACGAAATACACTTGGTGGTACTTGTCTTAATGTAGGATGTATACCTTCAAAAAGTTTACTGAACTTGTCAGAAAATTTTCAAAAAGCAAAAAAATTACAAAATCTAGGAATTGATGTAGGTGAGGTTAAATTAAATTTAGAAAAGATGATGAAAAATAAGGAAAAATCAGTCTCCATTCTTACAAAAGGAGTCGAATTTTTGTTCAAAAAAAATAAAGTCTCTCATTTCAACGGAACCGGCTCTATAGCATCTGCAAGCGAAGTTTTAGTAACAACAAAAGATAATAAAAAAATTTCTTTAAATACAGATAATATAATTATTTCTACAGGTTCAATACCAGTTGAGTTGCCAGGAATTAAGTTTGATGAAAAAATTATTCTATCTTCATCTGGTGCTCTTGATCTTAAAAGTGTACCAAAAAAAATGGTTATAGTAGGAGGTGGATATATTGGTCTTGAAATGGGATCTGTATGGTCGAGACTGGGCTCGGAAGTACATGTAGTCGAAGCATTAAACTATATTACACCAGGAATGGATAAAGAAATCTCCTCAGAGTTTTTAAAAATTCTGAAAAAGCAAGGAATTATTTTTCATCTTGAGACAAAAGTACAAAACATCAAAAATGAAAAAAATTCTGCAAAAGTTTCAATACAAGATAAAACTGGAAAAAATAGTGAATTAATTGCAGATGTTGTTTTGATTTCTGTTGGTAGAAAAGCAAATACGAAAAATCTTAATTTAGAAAAAATTGGCGTGAGCTTAGACAATAAAAAAAGAATTAAAGTAAATAAAGAATTTAGAACTAGCAAAAAAAATATTTTTGCAATAGGTGATGTGATCTCAGGTCCAATGTTAGCACATAAGGCTGAAGAAGAAGGTATAGCGGTTGCAGAATTGATAGCGGGTCAATCGGGCCATGTAAATTATGACTTAATACCTGGGGTAATTTACACGTCTCCTGAAGTTGCTGTTATTGGAAAAACTGAAGAGCAATTAAATGAAGGTAATATAAAATACAAAGTCGGCAAATTTCCTTTTATGGCTAATTCAAGAGCTAAAACTGTTAACAATGCAGAAGGTTTTGTTAAAATATTAGCAGATGAAAAGACTGACAAGGTATTAGGTGTTCACATGATTGGATCGCACGTTGGAGAAATGATTGCAGAAATGGCTGTTGCTATGGAATTTGGTGCAAGTTCAGAAGATATTGCTAGGACTTGCCATGCCCATCCCACTTTTTCAGAAGCAATTAAAGAAGCTGCTTTATCTGTAGAAAAAAGAGCAATACACTCTTAAAAAAAAGCATAATATAAATCAATGAAAGTTCCGATTCTTTTACCAAAAATATTCAATCATCCTTTCACCTACGAAACTAATTTAACATTAAGACTAGGCGATTATGTAGAGGTGCCATTCGGAAAAACAAAAACCGTTGGAGTTGTGTGGGATGAATTTGAAAAGAATACAGAAAAAAAATTTCAAACAAAAAAAATTATCAAAAAGCTTAAGATACCAAATCTTAATAAAAAAATGGTCAACTTTATAAATTGGTTTGCAGAATATAATGTTATTCCAAAAGGTATGGCATTAAAATTAAGTTTATTAAATAATAGTAATTTAGAGGAATTTCCAAAAAATGAATTACAAAATTATTCTATAAATTTAAAAAAAAAAATATTTAATTTAACCAAAACACAGAAAGATAGTTTAAAAAAAATAGAAAAAAAAAGTAACGAATTTAGGGTTCACGTCGTCCAAGGAGTTACTGGGTCAGGTAAAACTATTGTTTATTTTCATGCGATAAAAAAAATTCTCGACAAGTCTAGACAATGTTTAATTTTACTTCCAGAAATAGGACTAATATCACAATTTGAAAAAAAATTTACAGAATTTTTTGGTTTTTATCCTGCTATATGGCATTCTGGAATAAGCCAAAAGAATAGAAAAATTATTTGGAACGGAGTTGTAAATAATAAAATAAAAATAGTAATTGGAGCAAGGTCTTCTTTATTTCTTCCTTTTAGTGATTTAGGACTTATTATTGTTGACGAAGAGCATGATCAGTCATTCAAGCAAGATGAAGGAGTAATTTACAATGCGAGAGATATGGCCATATCAAGAGCTTCCTTTGAAAATTTTCCAATTAATTTAGTTACATCTATCCCCTCGTTAGAAACTTTTAATAACATTAAAAAAGGAAAATTTTCTGTTTCTAAAATATCAGAAAGATTTGAAAAGGCTTCTTTACCAAATTATGAAATAGTTAATTTAAATAAAACAAAATTAGAACCTAATTCATGGTTATCTAAAGAGATAATTGAAAAAGTAAAATATCATTTGTCAATTAATGATCAGGTATTATTTTTTGTAAACCGTAGAGGTTTTGCGCCAAACGTTTTTTGTAAAAAATGCTTAAAAATATTCGCTTGCCCAAATTGCTCAATTAATCTCGTTTACCATAAAACAAAAGAAATTTTGTTATGTCATTATTGTGGATTTAAATCACAAATTAATTTGGAATGTAATGATAATAAAAAATGTGATTTAGTTTTTTATGGTCCTGGAGTTGAGAGGATTGCTGAGGAGGTTAAAAAAAAATTTCCTTCACAAAATCAATTAATTTTTTCCAGCGACACAATGAATAAAAAAAATTCTAAGGATATATTAAAAAAAATAGTTGATAATAAAATTCAAATTTTGATAGGAACACAATTAATTTCTAAAGGTTTTCATTTCCCACATTTAAATTGTATTGTCGTCGTAGATATCGATCTTAGCTCTCAAGGACATGATTTAAGAGGTACTGAAAAAAATTTACAACTTTATCATCAACTTTCAGGCAGAGCAGGTAGAGCAGGAAAACCTGCAATGGTATATTTTCAAACTTATAATTTAAACAAAAATATGATCTCGGATATTACAAATGAAAACCCAGAAATTTTTTTAGAAAAAGAGCTGGAGTTGAGAAAAATAAATGGATTACCACCTTTTCAAAGATTTATTTCATTGATAGTTACTGGTTCAAACGAAAAAACAACCGAACAAGAAGCAAAGAGATTTAAAATTTACATTGAAAAAATTTTAGATGGTAAAGTATTAGGACCAGTAAATTCCCCAATATTTCGTATCAGAAAAAAGTTTAGAGTAAGACTATTAATTAGATCAAAAAAATCCTTAAATATTCAAAAAAAATTGGCAACTTTGATCTCAAATTTCAAATTTTTAAATGGAATAAAACTGACGGTTGATGTCGACCCAATAAACTTCAATTAATAAGCAAAAAATTAACCTATTTTGACAACGAGGTACTTGAAGACAATAGTCTCATATGTTACTTAATTTTCGAATTTTTAAATTCATCAATTCATAAAGGATCTAAGTTGAGCAAAAAAAATAGTCTCTCTGAAGTAACTTTTAGCAGATATTCCCTGGCTCTTTATGAGTTAGCTCATGAATCAGACTCTGTAAATGAGGTAGAGAAACAGGCATTAACAATAGTTGATCTGATATCTAAAAGCGAAGATTTAAAATTTTGCATTAAAAGTCCCACTATAAGCAAGAAAGAGTTGGAAAATTTGATCAATTCTATTTCAGAAAAAACTAATATGAATGAGTTGTTAAAAAAATTTCTATTTTTTCTTATTCATAAAAGGAGATTCTTCTATGTTGATAAAATTTTAAGAGAATTTATTGAAACTTGTTCCAAGAAAAGGGGAGAAATAAAAGCAGAATTAATTTCAGCTAAAGATTTAAGTGAAAGTGATGTAGAAAATATTAAAAATGATCTCTCGAATTCCTTTAATTCAAAAATAAAACTTACTTATAAAAATGACAAGAGTTTAGTTGGAGGATTAATTTTGCAAGTTGGTAGTACTATGATTGACACATCAATTAAAAATAAATTACAAAAAATAGAAAAACAAATGGTTGAGGCATAAATGGAAATAAATCCTTCAGAAGTTACAAAAATATTAAAAGAGCAAATTAAAAAATTTGGAGATAAAGCTGAAATTACAGAAGTCGGACAGGTTTTATCCGTTGGAGATGGTATCGCTAGAGTTTATGGTTTAGATAATGTCCAAGCAGGTGAAATGGTAGAGTTCGCAGATGGATCTAAAGGTATGGCTTTAAATTTGGAAAGTGAAAACGTTGGTGTTGTTATATTTGGAGATGATAAGGCAATTAAGGAAGGTGACACAGTAAAAAGAACAGGAGAAATCGTTGACACTCCTGTTGGAAAAGAGTTGCTTGGTAGAGTAGTAGATGGTTTAGGAAATCCGATTGATGGAAAAGGTGCTTTAGATAAAAATGTAAAAAAAAGTAGAGTTGAAGTAAAAGCTCCAGGAATTATTCCAAGAAAATCTGTAAGCGAACCAATGCAGTCAGGTTTAAAAGCAATTGATAGTTTAGTTCCAATTGGAAGAGGACAAAGAGAATTAATCATAGGTGATAGACAAACAGGAAAAACAGCGGTTGCCGTAGATACAATAATAAATCAAAAAAAAATAAACGAAAGTGGAGATGAGAAACAGAAATTGTATTGTATATATGTTGCAATTGGACAAAAAAGATCAACGGTAAGACAAATTCAGAAAACTTTAGAAGAAGCTGGCGCTATGGAATACACAACTATAGTTGCAGCTACAGCATCAGACGCTGCACCTTTGCAATTTCTAGCGCCATATACAGGATGTGCTATGGGAGAGTTTTTTAGAGACAATGGCATGCACGCTTTGATAATTTACGATGATCTTTCCAAACAAGCAGTTGCCTATAGACAAATGTCATTATTATTAAGAAGACCTCCTGGAAGAGAAGCTTACCCTGGAGATGTATTTTATCTTCACAGCAGATTACTTGAAAGAGCTGCAAAACTTGGAGATGAACATGGGGGAGGATCTTTAACAGCATTACCAATAATTGAAACACAAGCTGGGGACGTTTCTGCTTATATTCCAACAAATGTAATATCTATTACTGATGGACAAATATTCTTAGAAACAAATCTATTTAACCAAGGTATAAGACCAGCTATTAACGTAGGTTTATCGGTTTCACGAGTAGGATCAGCTGCTCAAACAAAAGCAATGAAAAAAGTGTCTGGATCAATGAAGTTGGAATTAGCACAATACAGAGAAATGGCTGCATTTGCACAATTTGGTTCTGATTTAGATGCATCAACACAAAAATTGTTAAACAGAGGATCGAAATTAACAGAACTTTTAAAACAAAAACAATTCTCACCAATGACAGTTGCTGAACAAGTAGTTTCTGTATTCTGCGGTGTTAGAGGATATCTTGATGATATTGACCAAAAAGATATATCTGATTTTGAAAATAAAATTCTGCAAAAATGTAAATCTGATAAACCAGAAATTTTAGATTCAATTTCAAGTTCAGGAAAATTAGAGGAAAATGCAGAAAAAATGCTAATTGATCTAATTAGCGAATTTAAAAAAGGATTGAAGTAAGAATGGCAAGCTTAGACGACCTAAAAAAGAGAATTTTAAGTGTTAAATCCACACAAAAAATAACAAAAGCTATGAAAATGGTAGCAGCAGCAAAACTTAAAAGAGCTCAAGAAAATGCAGAAAAGGGTCGGCCTTATTCTGAAAAAATGAATAATATTATCTTAAATTTATCTAACGGAATATCAGATAAAGAAAATGCACCAAAACTTTTAGCTGGAACAGGGAATGAAAAAGTTCATTTATGTGTAGTTTTAACTTCTGACAGAGGTCTATGTGGAGGATTTAACTCAAATATCATCAAAAAGGCAAAAGCATATTTTAGTAAAATTACAAGTGAAGGAAAAAATTTAAAAATAATTACTGTTGGATCTAAGGGTTATGACCAATTGAAAAGGCAATATAATGATAAAATTGTGAATAAAATATCTTTTAAAGATTCAAAAAATATTAACTTTTTTGACGCTGAGAAAGTATCTAAAATAATTATTGAAAGTTTTCAAAAAAATGAATTTGATGTATGCACCATTTTTTATAATAAATTTAAAAATGTAATTACTCAAATACCACAGGCTCAGCAAATTATTCCTTTAAAATCTTATGAAACTGGCAATGAAAATGAAAAAGATAATTATGAATTTGAGCCAGAGGAAGACGAAATATTAGGCAATTTGTTGCCAAAAAACATTTCTACGCAAATCTTCAAAGCGATGTTGGAAAATTCTGCAAGTGAACAGGGATCTAGAATGAGCGCTATGGATAATGCGACACGAAATGCAGGAGAAATGGTTGATAAACTTACCATACAATATAATAGAAGTAGACAAGCAGCCATTACAAAGGAATTAATAGAAATAATATCAGGAGCGGAGAGTTTATAATTATGAGAAAAGGAAAAATTACACAAATTATTGGAGCGGTAGTTGATGTTAAATTTGATGGAGAACTACCAGAGATTTTAACTGCACTAGAGTGTAAAAATGGTGATAACAGACTTGTTTTAGAAGTTGCACAGCATCTTGGAGAAACAAGCGTGAGAACCATTGCAATGGATGCTACAGAAGGATTAAAAAGAGGAGACGAGGTAACAGATACTGGGGCTCCTATAAAGGTACCAGTTGGTCCCGAAACCTTAGGCAGAATAGTAAATGTAATCGGAGAACCGATTGATGAAAAAGGTGAAATTAAAACGAAGGAAAATTGGCCAATACATAGAGCAGCGCCTGAATTTAATGATCAGTCAACTGAAACAGAAATTTTAGTTACAGGGATTAAAGTTGTTGATCTTTTAGCACCTTACGCAAAAGGAGGAAAAATTGGATTGTTTGGTGGTGCAGGAGTAGGAAAAACAGTTTTAATTATGGAATTAATTAACAACGTTGCGAAAGCTCACGGTGGTTTCTCAGTTTTTGCAGGTGTTGGAGAAAGAACAAGAGAGGGAAATGATCTCTATCATGAAATGATTGAGTCTGGTGTAATAAAGCCAGATGGAGCAGGATCAAAAGCTGCTTTGGTTTACGGTCAAATGAATGAACCTCCTGGAGCTAGAGCAAGAGTTGCTTTATCAGGGCTTACAGTTGCTGAGTATTTTAGAGATCAAGAAGGTCAAGATGTATTATTTTTCGTTGATAATATATTTAGATTTACACAAGCTGGCTCAGAGGTTTCAGCATTATTAGGGAGAATTCCATCTGCTGTAGGTTACCAACCTACATTAGCTACCGACATGGGTAATCTTCAGGAAAGAATAACAACTACAAATAAAGGTTCTATTACATCAGTTCAGGCGATCTATGTACCTGCTGATGACTTGACAGATCCTGCCCCTGCAACTTCATTCTCACACCTTGATGCAACGACGGTTTTATCTAGACAAATAGCCGAACTAGGAATTTATCCAGCTGTTGATCCACTAGACTCGACGTCAAGAATTTTAGATCCAAGAATTGTAGGAGATGAGCATTATAGAGTAGCTAGAGAAGTTCAAAAAGTTTTACAAACCTATAAGTCTTTACAAGATATTATAGCGATCCTTGGTATGGATGAATTATCTGAGGAGGATAAATTGACAGTAGCAAGAGCAAGGAAAATTCAAAGATTTTTATCTCAGCCTTTCTTTGTTGCTGAAGTTTTTACAGGATCACCAGGGAAATTAGTAGAACTAGAAGCTACTATTAAAGGTTTTGATGCAATCTGCAAAGGTGAGTATGATCATTTACCTGAAGCAGCATTTTATATGGTGGGAACTATTGAAGAGGCTATAGAAAAAGCAGAAAAAATGTCAAAAGATGCTGCATAATGAGTGAAGAATTTAAATTAGAAATAGTTAATCCTGAAAAATCATTTCTTAGCAAAGAAGATGTTACAGAGGTTTTAGTGCCTGCTTATGAAGGAGATATGGGTATATTAAAAGATCATATTTCTATTATTTCGTTTCTAAAGCCAGGAATACTTAAAGTTTTTTCAAAGAGTGGAGAAGATAAATATTATGTTGAAGATGGTATAATAGAATTTAAAGATAATACTTTATCAATTTTGACAAGTTCGATATTTAGTCTAGATAAAATTGATAGAAGCTATGTATCACAGTCATTAAGTGATACAGAAAAACTTTTAAGCAAAGAAGATTTAGATGATCAAAGTAGATTTTTAATATCTCAAAAAATCGATGTACTAAAATCTATAAACTCTAATTAGTAACTACTTTTTTTATTTCACTAGTAACTTTTTTGTAAACATCTCTTTTAAAGTCAACTACAACATCAATTAATTGATCAATTTCTACCCATTTCCACTCTAGGAATTCAGGTTTAGGAGTGTTCACATCAATCTCATCGTCAGAACCGTTAAATTTCATAATAAACCATTTTTGTTTTTGACCTTTAAATTTTCCTCTCCATATGATCCCTAAAAGATGATTTGGAAGTAAGTAGGTAATAAAATCATCGATTTCTTTAATTAGCGTAACATTTTTTATACTTGTTTCCTCTTGGAGTTCTCTTATTGCTGCCTCAAAATAATTTTCACTTTCATCTTTACCTCCCTGAGGCATTTGCCAAAAATTTCTTGGATTATCAATTCTTTTTGCAACAAAAACTTTATTTTTTGAATTCAAAACTACTATTCCCACACCGTCTCTTAGTGGCAGTTTTTGAAAATCAGTCTTCATTTTAGCCGTTTAAAAGTTTTACAGCAAAGTCTAATTGATTATCACTTTCTGTATCAATTCTAAACTCGTCAGAACCTTCAGAGACTTCAATATCTGGGTCAACTCCAACTTCAGAAATTGAGACTCCAGATGGAAGATAATATTTTGAAATAGTTAATCTTATAGCTCCTTTATTTTTTAATGGAATAATTGATTGAACTGAGCCTTTACCATAAGTAGTCTCTCCAATAAGTATAGCTCTTTTATGATCTTTTAAAGCTCCTGCTAAAATCTCAGATGCGGAAGCCGAACCATTATTAATTAATACTACTAAAGTTTTTCCATTTAGTATGTCGCCTTCATTTGCAAACCATTTTCTATTTTCATTTTCTTTTCTTGATTTAGTAGAAACAATCTCTCCATTTGAAAGAAAGAAATCAGAAATTTTTATCGCTTGAGAAAGTAATCCTCCAGGATTATTTCTTAAATCTAATATATATCCTTTAATATTTTTATCTTTATCGAACTCTTTTATTTTTTTTCTTACTTGCGAACTACTATTTTCATTAAAAGCTGTTAATCTTATATATCCAATATTTTTATCAATCTTTTTTGATTTAACTGACTGAATTTTGATTATTTTTCTTGTGATATTAAAAACTAAAGCTTTCCTTTCTCCTATTCTTCTAACTGTAATTTCTATATCTGAACCAACAGGTCCTCTCATTAAATCTACCGCTTCACTTAAAGTTTTACCTTGAACCTGATGTTCATTTATTTTTACAATATAATCTCCTGCTTTTACCCCAGCTTCGTATGCTGGTGACTCGTCCAAAGGTGAAATGACCTTTACAACACCAGCTTCCATACTGACCTCAATACCTAAACCACCAAATTCACCACTTGTTTCAGTTCTCATGCTATCAAAACTCTCTGGAGACATATATGCTGAATAAGGGTCTAAAGATTGAAGCACACCATTAATTGCTGCATCCATAACTTCATTCTGATTAATTTCATCTACATATTCTTTATTAATTTTGTCAAGAACATCGCTAAAAATATCAATTTTTTCGTAAATAGTGGTTTCATCATTCGCACTATGTGAAGGTTTTGAAAAGAGAAATAATATTAAAAATAATAATCCAATTAATTTAAATAATTTCATATAATTAATTTCTCTTTTGGAATAAGTTCTGACCACATTTTCTCTAATTCGTAAAATTTTCTTTTTTCAGGATTGAAAATATGAATTATTATATCAATACCATCAATAAGTTTCCAGTCGCTGCTTTCAGTTCCTTCAACTTTACAATTTTTAATACCGCTTAATTTAATTTTATCAACTACTTGTTCTGATAAGGCCTGAATATGTCTCGATGAAGTACCACTAGCAATGATCATATAATCTGCGATTGAACTTTTATTTTTTAGATCAATGCTTACAATGTCTAAAGCTTTGTTGGTATCTAGTGTTTTTAGGATTAATGCTTTTAGGTTTGAAATTTTATCCATTAATTACAATCTAGACTATCAAATTTTTCTTAATTGAGAAGATGAAATATTAACTTTGTTGAATTTAATAAATTTCAACCTTTTTCTATCAATTTTTTTATAAGCTACAGATTTAAGACATTTTGTCTTGTAATTTTCTCTATCAAAAACTAATATTTTACAAACTTTTGGGATTTCTTTCCAATTTTTCCATTTATGAAAATTTATAAGATTATCAGCACCGATTATAAAATAAAAATCATCATTAATATGTTTTCTACTCAAATATTTTATGTATTTGTAAGCCCTATTAGATTTACATTTATTTTCTACAAAAATAACTTTTATAAATTTATTTTTAATACTTAATTTTTTTGCGAGGGTTATTCTTCGAGACAAGCTATAGAAACTCTTTTTTTTAAAGGGATTTTTTTTTGTAACAACCCAAAAAACATTTTTTAGACTAAATCTTTTTTTTGCCTCTTGTGAAATTTTAATATGACCTTTATGTGCTGGATCGAAACTCCCTCCTAAAATTCCAATTCTATTTTTCAATAAATTATTCAATTTATTTTCTTATTTGTCCTGATCCAAAAACTTCATATTTATAGGATACTAATTGGCCTAATCCTACTGGACCTCTAGGTGGTAGGTTGTTCGTAGAAATTCCCACCTCTGCTCCAAAACCAAATTCCCCACCATCTGCAAATTGAGTTGATGTATTATGCATAGCTATTGAACTTTTAACATTTTTTAAAAAAATTTTAGACGTTTTTTTGTTCTTGCAAATAATTGCGTCAGTGTGTTGTGTTCCATATTTATTTATATGATTTATAGCTTCAATTACATTTTTAACTGATTTAATAGATATCTTTGAAGTTAAATATTCAGTCATCCAGTCTTTTTTAGATGCTAAAAAACTGTTTCCCTTATAAACTTTTCTAATTTTATTATCTGTATAAACCACACATCCATTATTTTCCAATTTTGTGATTAATAATTTAGAAAATTTTTTAATTAACTTATCATTTAATAGAATAGTTTCTGTTGCACCACAAATTGCAGTATTTCTCAGCTTAGCATTTAAAACTACTTTTAAAGCCATTTTTAAATTCGCACTACTGTCAATGTACGTATGACACAAGCCTTCTAGATGACCTATAACTGGCAATTTTGAGGTATCTTGAACCTTTTTAACTAAACTTTTCCCTCCTCTTGGAATTATTATATCAATATATTTTGTCATTTTAGAAAGCATGTGATCTACAACCTTTCTACTTCTCATGTCTACAAATTGAACGAAATTAGGATCAATTTTATGAAATTTTAAAGATCTTCTAAATAGGTTAGATAAAATTTTATTCGTAAAGTATGCTTCAGAGCCTCCTTTTAAAATAACAGAATTACCTGATTTAAAACACAGGCACGAAACATCTGAGGTAACATTTGGTCTACTTTCATAAATCACTCCTATTACTCCTATCGGAACTGAAACTTTTTTAATTTTTAAACCATTTGGTCTCTTCCACTGTTCTAGTATTCTATCAGTTGGGTCTTTTAATTTTGATATTGAATTGATCGAACTTATAATGCCTCTAAGTTTTTTTGTATCTAATTCTAATCTGGAAATAAAATTATTTTTTAATCCAATTTTTTTTGCGTAACTAATATCTTTTTTATTTTGTGATAATATAGATTTTACATTTTTTTGAATTGAATGTGCATAATGATTTAAGACTTTATTCTTCAATTCATTTTTAACCTTATTTTCAAAAGCCTTTTTAGATTTTCTTCCAATTATTTCAAAATATCTTTTTATCATATGGCCACCATATCATCTTTATGGACAACTTCAGATTTTGCAATATATCCTAATAATTCTTGTATTTTATTTGAATGTTGACCTTTTATTTTTATAATTTCTTCAGAAGAAAAAGAACTCAAACCTCTTGCATATTCGATCATATTTTTGTTCAGAATTTTAATATGGTCACCTTTATTAAATTTTCCATGTACTTTTTTAATACCAGCTGCAAGCAAACTTTTACCTTGTTTTAAAGCTTTAATTGCTCCATCGTCAATAATTAATTCACCTTTTGGAGAAATCGAGCTTATTATCCATTTCTTTCTTGCATCAAGTTTAGACACTTCTGTAATAAACCAGGTACAATTATTTCTTTTTTGAATTTGGTCTAGAGGTCTTAAAATTAGTCCATTTGCAATTGCCATTTGGCACCC
The DNA here is from genome assembly GCA_902572945.1 of uncultured Pelagibacteraceae bacterium. GTDB lineage: Bacteria > Pseudomonadota > Alphaproteobacteria > Pelagibacterales > Pelagibacteraceae > Pelagibacter. The sequence goes on along the minus strand of CACGHU010000007.1, from coordinate 14,067 downwards.
AGATTTTTGACAAACTTTTGCGGCATCAATTTTGGTCTTCATTCCACCAGTTCCATATATACCACTTTCATTACTTGCAGTTCTTTCGATTCTTTCGTCAATTTTATTAATTTCTTTAATTAAAGTTGCATCTTTAAATAATTTAGGATTTTTTGTATAGAGACCGTTAACATCTGAAAGTAAAACTAAACAATCCGCACTTGAAATTTGAGCTACCCTAGAGGCTAATCTGTCGTTATCACCATATTTTATTTCAGATGTAGCAATGCTATCATTTTCATTAACTATGGGCACAAAACCAAGTTTAAATAAATTATTTATTGTTCTTTTTGCGTTGATTGCTCTTCTTCTTTGCTCGGTGTCCTCAAGAGTTAGGAGTATCTGAGAAAGATTTAATTTTACTTTATTGAAGTTTTTTTTAAAAAGGTTCATTAATTCTATTTGTCCAATTGAAGCCACTGCCTGACTTTTATCCAACTTTAAGTTTGTTTTTTTTAAATTTAATTTTTTACATCCTAGAGCTATAGCGCCAGAGGTAATAATTATCACTTTCTTACCTTGATCTACTAGCTTTTTAACATCCTTTGAGAATTCGGTTAACCATTTTGTCCTTATTTTCATATTGTTATCAATTAATAAAGATGATCCAATTTTTACAGCAACAATTTTTGAATTTTTAAGATACATAATTTATTAACTTAGATTTTATGTTTGAAACACTTTTCGACTGAATTGTGGACATTTTAAATGTTTTTTTTTTAATTTTTATTTCAAAATCTCTAACTTTTTTATCTATATTATTTTTTTGAAGCAGGTCAATTTTATTGAATACTATAATTTCTTTTTTTTTAATCAATTCCTTTCCGTAACTTTTAAGTTCATTTCTCACTTGTTTATATGATGATACGAGATCTTCCTCGTTAATATCTATTAAATGAAGAAGTGTTTTACATCTTTCAATATGTTTTAAAAATTTAATTCCCAAACCTACACCTGAATGTGCCCCTTCAATTAAACCAGGGATATCGGCAAGAGTAATTTCTTTGTCATCATAAACTGCAACTCCTAAATTAGGATTGAGTGTTGTAAATTTATAATTTGCAATTTTTGGTGTTGCACTTGTCATTGATGCAAGCAAACTTGATTTTCCTGCATTAGGTAGTCCAATAATACCAATATCCGCAATTGTTTTTAATTGAAGCCAAATCCAAAATTCTTCACCTTTGATACCTTTAGTAAATTTTTTAGGCGCCCTATTCGTTGATGATTTAAATTTAGTGTTTCCAAAACCACCTTTTCCTCCAGACGCAACAACAAATTCATCATTATTCTTCTTAAAATCAAAAATAAGTGTTTTATTATCTTCCTCAAAAACTTGAGTTCCGATTGGGACTTTTAAGTAAAGGTCCTCCCCACCTTTGCCAGTCATTTTTTTTCCTTTACCATCTCCTCCTCTTTGAGCCTTAAAATGTTGCTGATATCTATAGTCGATTAATGTATTTAGGTTTCTTTCAGATTTTAAAATTACTGATCCACCTTTGCCACCATCACCACCATCAGGTCCTCCAAATTCTATAAATTTTTCTCTTCTAAAACTTGGCGATCCTGATCCACCATCACCCGCTTTAACAAATATTTTGACTTGATCTAAAAATTTCATAATACAACACCTTTATTTTTATATGTTGTATATTAATTGGGCTTTACAGATACAAAAGTTCTATCTGATTTTGTTTTTTTGAATTCAACTGTTCCTTTAATTTTTGAAAAAATTGAATGATCTTTTCCCATTCCGACATGTTCTCCAGGAAATATTTTTGTACCTCTTTGTCTTACAATTATATTACCCGGAATGACTTTTTGACCTGCATAAATTTTGACACCAAGTCTTCTACCAGCACTATCTCTTCCGTTCCTTGACGATCCACCTGCTTTTTTTGTTGCCATAATTTATTCTCTATATATTTACTTTTTAGCTTCTTCTTTTTTAGTTTTTTCTTTTACTACTTTTTTGTATTTCTCAGCTTCTGAGAGTACTTTACCATCTTTAGCAAAAATTTTACTTATCCTTACCAATGTAAATTCTTGTCTATGCCCATTTTTTCTTCTTGAATTTTTTCTTCTTCTCTTCTTAAAAACTAAAACAGTTCTATTTTTACCATTTTTTAAAATTTCAGCTTCAACTTTCGCACCTTCAATTTTTGGAGAGCCAACTTCTGCATTTTTTTCATCTCCATAAGCCAGGATATTATTGAATTCAACTTTGTCTTTATCGATCAATTTCTCAACCTTAAGTATCTCTCCAGCTTTAACTTTGTACTGTTTTCCACCAGTTTGTATTACTGCAAATGACATAAAATTTATCCTAAATAATGCTGCAATATAGATCTAAGGTATTTTTAGTCAAGGAATATTGATTAAAAATTATCCTTTAAATCCCGTAATTTTGAAAATTCTTTTAAGTTTTTTGCTCTCAAAAAAATATTACAATCTAATTCATCTTCTATTGAGGATGGAACAGTAGGAAGTCCATTATTTAATTTTTTTTTAATATCAATAATTTTTCTATCTAGTTTAGAATTATCTTCATCAAATTTACTACAAAAAATAGAATTATTTAAAGTATATTCGTGTCCAAAATATATTTTGGTTATCGGGGGCAAACTTTTTAATTTTAATAATGAATTGAACATATCCTTATGACTTCCTTCAAAAACTCTCCCACATCCAAGGGAAAATAATGTGTCTCCAGTAAAGACTATTTTTTCATTAAAAAAATAAAAACAGATATGTCCCATAGTATGTCCTGGAACACTAATAACTTTAAACTCAAATATATCATCCTTCCAAATTTGACCATCGCTTAAAAAAATATCAATCTCAGGAATTCTTTCTCTATCATTTTCAGACGCAAGAATTTTTGCGTTAAATTTATTTTTTAATATATTATTACCACCTATATGATCTCCGTGGTGATGAGTATTCAAAATATACTTTAAATTTATTTTATTATCCTCAATGTATTTCAAAACTGGTTTAGACTCTCCAGGATCAACTACACACGCATCAGAATTTTTTTCATTAATTAGTAAGTATGAAAAGTTATCTTCAAGACATTTGATTATTTCTATTTTCATTCTATTTCTCCAATATAAAAATTCCTAATTCTGAAAAAAAATTGTGAAACTTTAAATTTTTTATATTAATTTTAATATCTCTTTCTTTACAATAATTTTCAAAATCTTTAATAGTGCACATATGTAGGTTTGGTGTATTGTACCACTCATTTGGTAAATTTTTGGTTACCGGCATTGTACCTTTTAAAAGTAAATGTAATCTAACTTTCCAATGTCCAAAATTTGGAATTGATACAATTGCTTTTTTTCCAATCCTTAGTAATTCATTCAATACATTTTCTGGATCTAAGAAAGCCTGTAAAGTTTGACTGAGGATTACAAAATCGAAAGAACTATCTGGAAATTGCCTTAAATCTTTTTCTGCGTTTCCTTCTATGACTGTTAGACCTTTTTCAACACATTTTTGTATGTTGGATTTTGACAATTCAATTCCTCTAATATCTTTGCTAATATTTTCTGTAATATATTTCATAAGTTCACCATTTCCACATCCTACATCTAAGATTTTAGAATTTTGAGTTACTAATTTTGCAATATTATAAAATTCTTTTTTCATTTAATTTGTTTGTAAGAAGTATTTAAAAAATATTTGACGGTGTTTAAAAAATCCGGAACATCAAGTAAAAAAGAATCATGACCCTTATCAGAAGAAATTTCGACAAATCCTACGTTTTTACCAATAGCATTTAGAGCAATTACAATATCTCTGTTTTCAGAAGTTGGATAAAGCCAATCTGAAGTAAACGATATAATAAAAAACTTAGTATCACTTTTTTCGAAAGCTTTTGATAAATTTCCGCCAAATTTTTTTGTTAAGTCAAAATAATCCATAGCTCTTGTAATATACAAATAGCTATTTGCATCAAACCTATCTACAAAAACTGATCCTTGGTATCTTAAATAACTTTCTATTTGAAAGTCAGCGTCAAAACTAAATTTTAAATCGTCTCTTTCTTGCAATTTTCTACCAAATTTTTCTTGAAGTCCTGCTTTAGATAAATAAGTAATATGTGCTGCCATTCTAGCAACAGCAAGACCTTTATCTGGCTGTTTATTTTGTTCTTCATAAAACCCATCTTGCCAATTTCTATCGGCCATTATTGATTGTCTGCCAAGTTCATTTAGGGCTATATTTTGAGCTGAATGACTTGCAGTACAAGCAATTGGAATTGCAGTAAGAGCTTTATTAGGAAAGTTGGATACAAACTGAAGTACCTGCATTCCGCCCATAGATCCCCCAATAACACTGAATAATTTTTCAATTTTAAAATAATCTAAGAGATTATATTGAGCATTAACCATGTCATTAATTGTGATAACTGGAAAGTTTGTACCATAAGGTTTTTTTGTGTCAGGATTAATATCACTTGGACCAAAAGAACCCATGCATCCACCTATAACGTTTGAAGCAATCACAAAATATTTATCAGTATCAATTGCCTTTCCAGGTCCTAGAGCATAATTCCACCAACCATCTTTTTTTGTAATTGGATTAATTCCCGATGCAAATTGATCTCCAGTCAAAGCATGAAAAATCATTATAGCATTACTTCTGTCGCTGTTTAATTTTCCATAAGTTTCATATGCTAATGGGTAATTATTAATTGTCTGTCCACAATCTAATTTTAAAGGTTTTTCAACGATTATCTTCTTTATATCTTTAAATTTGTTCATATTTAAATGCTGATGAATTGGAGAAAAAAAACTTATTTAGCGGTTTTTTTTAAGCGCTCGCAATTCAGTTTAAATCAGCGCAAGTTGTTCTTACATTATAGAATTTTATATGTCAAATTTTAATAAAAATTTTACTTATTTAATTTAAAAAAATTATAATTTAACTATATATACCAGAAAAATATAAAATTATGAAATTAGCCAAATTTAAAAAACTAAAATTTCAATCTTATAAGCCAGGAAAATACGAAATTCCAAATTTTAAAGAAACTAGAAAAATAATAAAATTATCTGCTAACGAGTCTGCGTTAGGCGCAAGTCCAAAAGTGAGAGCAATCTTAAGAAAAAATGTAAGCACTTCAAAATATCCAGATTACACCTCTAAATTATTAAGAAAAAAAATTTCGATTAAATTTAATTGTGATGCCAATAAAGTAATTTGTGGATCCGGGTCTGATGAGATTATTCAAATGCTATGCCAATTATTTTTAAGCAAAGGTGATCAAGTAATTGTTCCAGAATTTAGTTTTTTAATGTACAGAATTTATTCATCTATTTCAGGTGCTAAAGTAGTTTTTTCAAAAGAGAAAAATTTTAAGATTTCGATAGATAATATAATTAATAAAGTGAGTAAAAAAACAAAAATAGTTTTTTTAGCAAATCCTAATAATCCTACAGGTACATACCTTTACAAAAATGAATTAATTAATTTAAGAAAAAAATTAAGAAAAGATATTTTGTTAGTAATAGATGATGCATATTATGAATATATGAAGGATAATAATTATGCATCAGGATTAAAGATTTTTAAAAATTCTAAAAATGTTTTCATATTAAGAACATTTTCGAAAATCTATGGATTAGCAGCTTTAAGAATTGGGTGGGGTTATGGAGATAAAAAAATTATTCAAGCTTTGAATTTTATTAAACCACCATTTAATGTTAATGAAATTGCACAGCTATGCGCAATTGAGGCTTTAAAAGATAATAAATTTATTAATAAATCAATTAAACATAACTTATATTGGAGTAAAAAAATTAAAAAAAGTCTGGAAGAGTTTGATATTTACTCAAATAAAATAAGTGCGAATTTTCTTTTACTTAATTTTAATCGTTGTAAGCTGACAGCAATTTCAGTTGAAAAAATATTAGAAAGCAAAGGAATTATACTTAGAGAAATGAATACTTACGGGATTGATAACCATTTGAGATTAACTATTGGAAACAGTGCAGAAAATAAATTATTTCTCAAAGAGATAACACAAATATTTAAAAATGTTTAAAAAAATTTTAATTGTTGGATGTGGCTTAATTGGCTCTTCAATTTTAAGAGCTACAATTAAAAAAAAAATATCAAAAAAAATCTTTATTTTAGAAAAATCAAAAAAACATATAAATCAAATTAAAAAACTTAGATTCAATTGTGAGGTTTTAAAAGGCTCCCAAAAACAAATTCCTAAAATGGATATGATAATAATTTGTACACATTTAGGGGAGTATTTAAAAATTTTTAACAAGATAGAAAAATATATTAATAAAAATACAATCGTTACTGATGTTGGCTCAGCTAAGGAAACAATATTTAGAAAAATAAAACCTAGAATTAAAAAAAATATAAGTTGGATTTCAAGCCATCCAATTGCAGGTTCTGAAGTAAGTGGTCCTAAGTTTGGCAATGAAAAGTTATTTTCTGATAAATGGTGTGTTTTAATAAAAGATAGAAATATAAATAAAAAACATATGGAAATTTTATCTAAATTTTGGGTCAAAATTGGATGCAATATAGTTTACATGAATAAAAAAGAGCACGATCATATTTTTTCAATTACAAGCCATATTCCACACCTTGTTGCATATAATATGGTAAAAACGGCAATGAACTTTGAGAAGAAAAAAAAATCAAATATAGTTAAATTTAGTGCAGGTGGTCTGAGAGATTTTACAAGAACTGCAGCTTCAAATGAGATTATGTGGAAGGATATTTTTCTCAATAATCATAAAAATATTACTAAGGGTATTGACCTTTTTTTAAACAATATGCGTCAAATAAAAAAATTAATTAACACAAGTGATGAGAAAAAATTAATTAAAATAATGAAAGAGTCTAAAAAAATTCGAAAAAAAATAATTTCTTCAAAACAAGACGTTAATTTACCTGACTTTGGAAGAAGATAGCGCATTTTCTAAATCTTGAATATAATTTTTAAATTTTGCGGTGCCTTTCAATGAGTCTTTATAAATAGGTTTTCTTGCTTGGCTAAAACTTACAGTCTTAATTGATTTTTTATTTTTGTAATATTCTAAGCACGCGTCTTGCCAATTTAACCCACAAAAAGTGATCATTTCTCTAATTTTGCTTTCTGGATTGTTTATTAAGTCTTCATAATTTAGGTCATAAATATCTTTATTAAAAGTACTCTTCCAATAAGACATTAAATTTAGATAAATATTGTAATAACTTGCTATGTCTTGTGCATTGTTGGAAAACAACATTCCTCCCTCAAAATCATTTTTGTAAATAGACCAACTGTTTTCAAGAGGATCTCTTTTGCAATGAATTATAATTGCATTTGGAAATATTAATTTAATTAATCCTATCCATCTAAAGTTAAGTGGTGCTTTATCCGTAACAACATCAGAACTTGTCATTTTTCCAATTATAGTTAAATAATTTTCTTTAAATTTTGTAAGATCTTGCTCTATGTTTTGTTGTTCTTCAAAATTTTCTAGATATCTTCTGAAGTACTGGTCTAAAAATGGTAATTCTCCAGAACCATAAACTTTGTCGTGACTAGAAATAATTTGTTCCACTAAAGATGTTCCTGTTCTAGGCATACCTAAAATAAATATTATTTTTTTTTTATTTTTAATTAATTGTAAATCTTTTATTTTAGCTTTTTCATGAAAATTTTTTATTTTTGTAAAAAATTTGATTTCGTTATTAATATCGAATTTTGTTAACTGTTTTTTAATATCATTTGCTATCTTAATATACTCAAAAGATTTTTTGTATTCACCTATATCCTCATATATTTTCCCTAAAGCAAAAGATAAATCTTTTATATTTGATTTATGAAGATTTTTATTTTTTATTTTTTCTTCTAAAGTGGAAATATATTTATCACCCTTTTTATATTTTTTTAACATAGCTAGACTTTTATCAGCTCTTGTAAAATCTTTATTAATATCTAAAGTTTTTCGATAATATTTTTCTGCTTCGGCATATCTACCTAGAGTTTGAAGAAATGATGCATAATTATAATTTGTCTCTAAAACATTGTCATTAATACTCAAAGCCTTTAAGTAAAGTCTCTCACTTTCATTTGTATTATTAATTTCATTGTATAAACCAGCAAGATTATTAATAGTATTTATAAATCTTGGATTTAGTTCTAAAACTTTGTTAAAATAACTTTCTGCTTTGATATAATCTTTTTTTCTGTAATACCCTAATCCAATATTATTTATAAAATTTGTGTTATTTTTACTTCTTTTTAACGCATCATTTAATAGGTCAATTGATTTATCATATTCACCTTTTGCCTGGTAAGTGAGAGCCAAAAGATTATATAATGCTTCTTGTTTTGGAAATTTTTTAATTAAATAGTTGGTCTCAAAAATAACCTCATCATAGTGACCAAAATTCATTTTATTTACTAAAATATTAAATTTTTCCTCTAAGTTCATTTTTTTAAATTTTTATTATTTTTTTTACCTTGAGTTTTGCTGTTTCATTAATTAATTCAATAGTTTTTTTTATATTCATTATTAATACTTTTTTTCTAGGTCCGTACGCATGAATAAGTTTACTTCTATTCAGACAAACAGCTACATGACCCTTCCAGTAGATAATATCGCCTCTTGAAAATTTGATTAATTTTTTTTTACCTTTTTTAAAAGATATTTGGTCTTTTGTATCTCTTGGAAAAAATTTATTATTATAAAGATAGTACAACTGAACAAGTGCTGAGCAGTCTATACCTTTGTATGATTTGCCACCCCAAGTATATTTACAATTTATAAAAGACTTTAAAATTTTGACAAAATTTCTGTCTTTGTGATTTATTGGTTTAATATCTGTCCTTTTTACCCATTTGCCTTTCTCAAATTCTATAAATTTTTTTCTTTTAGAAATGATTGGCAATCTACTATTAAATGTAAGAAAGTTCTTTTTTTTATTTTGAGAAAATATTCTAGTTTTCAATTTATTGGTTTTAAAAATAATTTTTAAGCCATCTTTTAGTTTTTCGTTTTTAATATAACCAGAATAATTGTCATTATATGTCTTAATTTTTAACCATCTATTTTTAATCTTACGAATTTTTATTTTTTCTCCATATATTATTTGACTTATAACCTCTGATTTTTTCGATGGTTTTTTATAAATATTTCTTATTAATGATGTAGAAAATAAATTAGTCATTAAGTTTAATTTTATTTTTCATCAGATATAGAAGAATAAGTGATGGAATTACCATTAAAGCTGTAATTATGAAAAATATACCCCAATCACCATTTAACCAATCTACTAATGCACCTGAGGAAGAAGCAAGTGTAGTTCTTCCTGCTGTTCCTAAAGAAGCAAGCAGAGCATATTGTGTAGCAGTATAATTTCTATCTACTAATAAAGATATAAAAGCAACAAAAGCAACTGTTGCAAAAGCAGCCGCCATATCATCTAAAATAACCGCTATTGCAAATAATAAATATGATTTATCACTCCATGCTAAAAAAGAAAAAAGAACATTTGTTAATGCCATCAATATTCCTGCTAAAAACATCGATTTTATAACCCCTGACCGGATTGCGAACATTCCTCCTAATAAAGTAAAAATTACTGTAGTTATCCAACCAAAAGTTTTTGAATAAAGAGCTATATCGGATTTAGAAAAGCCAATTTCTTTATAAAAAATTACAGACATTCTTCCTAAAAAAGCCTCTCCAATCTTAAAAAGAAAAATAAAACTTATAATTCCAATAGCTATTCCTTTTCCATTTTTTTTAAAAAAACTTATTAAAGGGCCAGAAATAGTCGAAGTAACCCAAGCTAAAATTTTAGTAAATATATTATTATAATTTAGTTTATCTAAAATTTTTTCATCTAAAGCAAGATGAGAACTTTTTATATTAAAAAAATTTCCTTCTTTAATAAATAAAATACCTATATTTAATAAAATTATAATTATACCCAAACCTAAAAAAGATAATTGCCAATAATTTTCTATTCCTAAATTTTCTAAAAAATCCGCCAACGTTAAAGCGATTACACCCCCTAATTTATAACCTGACCACCAACCAACTACTGCTACCGCTGCTCCTGCGGCCATAGCTTCTTTTTCCTCCTTTTTTATTTGCTCAATTCTCAAAGCATCCACAGTTATATCCTGTGTGGCTGAGGCTAGAGCAATAATTAATCCTGCTCCAATAACTAGATTTAGATTTTGCACTGGGTTTATAAAGCTCCAGAATATTAACCCAATTAAAATTATTATCTGCATTAAAAAAATCCAAGACTTTCTATGACCAATTTTTTTTGTCAAAAAGGGTATCTGAATTCTGTCAATTAATGGTGCCCAAAAATAGTTAAAGGCATAAACTGCAAAAATTAATCCAGCCCATCCAATAGTGGATCTTGATAAACCTTCTTCTTTTAACCACAAACTTAAACTGCTTCCTATAATTACCCAGGGAAAGCCACTAATAGCTCCTAACAGTAAAATTTTTAACATTCTAATATCAAAATAGAATTTTACGGTATCAAAAAATTTTTTTTCTTTTTTTATTTCAATCATTTTTTCCAAAAGGACGGTAAAAATAAAACTAATATAGCAAACAATTCTAGTCTACCTAATATCATACCCGCACTTAAAATCCATTTAGAAGCATCAGGTAATGTTGAAAAATTTCCATTTGAGCCGATTACAGACCCAAGTCCTGGACCAACATTAGATATTGATGTGGCAGCAGCAGAAATCGAGGTTATTAAATCTAAACCAGTTATAGATAGGAGTGCTGTTATAAAAAAGAAAATTAAAATATATAAGTATATAAAAGAGATAATTGAAGCTAAGAATTTATCATCAACATTATTATTTTCGTATTTTATTACAAAAATTCCTCTTGGATAAATAATTTTTTTTAGCTGGGTCATTACAAACTTATATAAAATTTGAACTCGAAAAATTTTTATTCCACATGTAGTAGATCCTGCACAACCCCCAATAAACATTAAGATTAAAAAATAAAATAACGAAAAACTTCCCCATTGGTCAAACTGGCCAGTTACATATCCAGTGCCTGTTAAAATTGATATTGAGTTAAAAATTACTGATCTTAAATCTGTAAAACCAAAACTTTCGAGTTTAAAAAATAAATATATTAAAATTATTAGAATAGATATTATTATTATTTTTATAAAAGTTGTTACTTGTGTATCATTTAAAAAAACTTTCCTATTACCATTTAAAAATTTTATATACGCAATAAATGGTATACTCCCCAGTATAATAAATAAAATTGCAGTTATTTCTATTTTTACACTATTAAAATACCCAATAGATTCATTATAATTCGAGAAACCACCTGTAGCAATTGTTGTCATGGAATGTGTTAAGCTATCAAAAAAATTCATTCCGAATATTTTATATGCTGCAGCGCATATTAAAGTTAATGTAAAATAAATAAAAACTAATTTTAAAGATATTTCTTTAGAAGAAGGTAAAATATCGTCAGAAGAATCTGTATTAAGAACTTTAAAAAGAAGCATTCCACCAATATTCATTATAGGCATTAAAGTAATTGCCATTACTATAATTCCTATACCTCCAAGCCATTGTAGTAGTGCTCTCCAAAGTAAAATACTTTTAGGTACAATTTCTAAATTTGTTATTACAGTTGAACCTGTTGTAGTTAGACCAGACATGCTCTCAAAAAAAGAGTCTGTAAAAGACATATTCAAATTTGAAAAATAAAAAGGTAAAGCACCAAATATTGCAATTGTAAGCCAGGACAGAGTAGTTAGAAGAAACGCCTGCTGTAGATTGATTTTTTTATTATAATCTAGATTGGATAAAACAAACAAAACGCCAAATACTAGCGTAATTACTGAAGATGCAATAAATGAGGAATCAAGTTCAGAAAAAACTAACTGTATTATAATTGGAATAGCCATAAATATTCCAAGAATTATTTGTAGTACACCAATAATGAAAAAAACTGTTTTATAATTGGACATTTTGTTTGGACATTATTTTATGGTAAATAAATTTCAACACTATAAGAATTAATAAAAACAACCAAATATGTGAATTTTTGAAAACTTGTGATTGATAAAGCCAATTTAGATAAGACAAATGCATGGCCTTTTATTGAGGCAAAAAAAATTCTTAATGAAAGGGAAACATCAATAAAAAAGAAAGGTAAAATTATATTGCAAACAGGCTATGGCCCTAGTGGACTTCCACATATTGGTACTTTTGGTGAAGTTGCTAGAACATCCATGATAGTAAACGCTCTGGATCAAATTACAGATTTGCCGAAAGAAATTATTACTTTTTCTGATGACATGGATGGTCTTAGAAAAGTTCCAGACAATATCCCTAATGTAAAAAAATTAGAGGATAATTTGCATAAACCTTTAACACTTGTTCCAGACCCCTTTGAAAAATATGAAAGTTTCGGTGAGCATAATAATGAGATGCTAAAAAAATTCTTAGATGAATTTAAGTTTAAGTATACTTTTAAAAGTTCGACTAATCTTTACAAGACAGGTTTTTTTAATGAGACACTCAAACTTATATTAAAAAACTATAATGGAATTATGGATATAATAATACCGACACTTGGAAAGGAAAGACAAAAAACTTATTCTCCATTTTTGCCTATCTGTCCAAATTCAAAAAAAGTTTTAGAGATACCTGTAATAGATATAGACGAAAAAAATTCAAAAATTATTTTTGATAACAAAGGTCAAAAACTTGAGTCAAGTATTTTAGATGGAAATTGCAAATTACAATGGAAAGTTGATTGGGCAATGAGATGGTATGCTTTAGATATTGATTTTGAAATGTATGGTAAAGATCTTATCGAGAGCGCGATTTTGTCTACCAAGATTATTAATTTGCTTGGAAAAAAATGCCCAAGTGGTTTTGCTTATGAGTTGTTTTTAGACGAAAAAGGTGAGAAAATTTCTAAGTCAAAAGGTAATGGAATAACAATTGAGCAATGGCTAGAATATGCATCGCCTGAAAGTTTATCTTTGTTTATGTATCAAAACCCTAAAAGAGCAAAAAAACTATATAAAGAAATAATACCAAAATCAGTGGATGAGTATTTAGACTTTATTGAAAAAGGCAAATCTCAGAATGATCTTCAAATTCTTATGAATCCAGTTTGGCATGTACATAATTCTAAAATGCCTAAGGAAAACTATATTATGAGTTTTTCTATGTTGCTTAACCTTGTGGAAACAAGCAATGCAGATAACAAAGATCTCTTATGGAAATTTGTGAAAAAATATAAAAAAGATATTTCAGAGAAAAATCAAACCATTTTTGATAACTTAATAGGATATGCAATTAAATATTTTAATGATGTAATTAAGAAAACTAAAAAATATAAAAAGCCTGACAAGGATGAAAAAAATGCCTTAGAGGCTCTGATAAATACTTTAGATAATTGTAGTGATGACATGAAACCAGAGGATATCCAAACAAAAATTTATTCTGTTGGAAAAGAAAACGGTTATAAAGAAAATTTACGTGACTGGTTCAAATTAATTTATGAGGTTGTTTTTGGAGTTGAGAATGGTCCAAGGATGGGTTTTTTTATAAGTTTTTTTGGAGTTAACGAAACTAAAAATCTAATAAAACAAAAAATAAATAATGTTTGAAAAAATACGAGGATTAATTTTTAAATTAGACCCTGAAACAGCGCATAATTTGGCCATTAAAGCCTTAAAGTTGAATTATATTCCAAATAAAACATTTCAAAAAAATAAAATTCTTGAATTGGATATCTTTGGAAAAAAAATACCGAATCCTATTGGTATTGCAGCAGGTTTTGACAAAGATGCTGAGGTATATAACTCTTTGTTTAAATTGGGATTTGGTTTTGTTGAAGTCGGAACAGTCACCCCGCTTAAGCAATATGGTAATCCAAAACCAAGAGTGTTTAGACTTGAAGAAGATGAAGCTTTGATAAATAGATTAGGGTTTAATAATTCGGGTTCTGAAAAAGTGAGAGCAAGAATATTATC
>CACGHU010000006.1 GCA_902572945.1 uncultured Pelagibacteraceae bacterium | reverse complement strand
CGCATTAACAAATTATATAAGTGCACTCAATTATCCCAATAAAAACGATAAACTTTACAAAAAGTTTTGGCCCGCAGATGTACACATAATTGGAAAAGATATTTTAAGATTTCACGCTATATATTGGCCAGCATTTCTTCTAGCAGCAGATATTAATCCTCCTAAAAGAGTTTATGGACATGGATGGATATTATCTGGTGACGAAAAAATGTCTAAATCTAAAGGCAATATTCTTGATCCGCTTGAAATAATTAATCAGTATGGATTAGATCCATTAAGATATTATTTACTTAAAGAAGTCTCATTTGGAAATGATGGAAATATTTCTAATGAAAAATTAGAAAGTTGTATAAATAGTGACCTTGCAAATAACTATGGAAATTTATGTCAAAGAGTAATTTCATTTTGTGAAAAAAATATAGGTTTAAAGATACCAGAAATTAATGATTTTGAAGCGGAAGATTTACAAATTTTGGATAATTACAAAAATAATTTTGAAGATTTAGAAATTCATATTGATAATCAAAATATTAATTTTTATTTAAATTTTATTGTTGAACAGCTTTTTAAAGCCAATAAATACTTTAACGATCAAGAACCATGGAAAAAAAAAGATAATACAAAGAGATTAAATACTATTGTTTATGTTTCATTGGAAATTATTAGAAAAATCTCTATCTTGCTATATCCAATAATACCTCAGACTGCACTAAAGGCACTAAATATATTTAATATTAAAGAGAAAGATATAAAGTTTTCGACAATTTTAAATAATAAATATTTATCATCAGAAGATAGTATAAATAAAATAGGAATTTTATTTAATAAGATATCAAAATGATAGACTCACATTGTCATTTAGATCGTGAACCTCTTTTATCTAACTTAAGTCAAGTTTTGATTAGAGCAAAATATGCAGGGGTTGAAAAATTATTAACCATTTGTACGACAACAAGAGAATACCCTAATATTCTTGATATAATATCTAAAGATCCAATTATTTATGGTACTTTTGGGATACATCCTCATGAAACGAAAAATTATTTCATTAAAAAGGATGAAATCGTAAAAAAAGTTAAGATGAGCAATAAAATTATTGGAGTAGGTGAGACTGGATTAGATTTTTATTATAATAACAGTGATAAAGATACTCAATTAAAAAGTTTTCAAACCCATATTGAAGCAGCAGTAAGTCTTAATATTCCTCTTATAATTCATTCTAGAAATGCAGAGAATGAAACCTATGATATTCTTAAAAAAAATTATAGTAAAAATTTAAAAATTCTTATGCATTGTTATACAGGATCAACAGATCTAGCATTAAATTTACTACCATTGAATGCTTATTTTTCAGCGAGCGGCATCATTACTTTTAAAAACTCATCATTATTACAAGAAACTTTTAAGAACATTCCTGAAGATAAGCTTCTAATAGAAACTGACAGTCCTTTTTTATCTCCAGAGCCAAATAGAGGAAAAAAAAATGAACCTTCTTATATTAAGTTTACAGCACAAAAACTTGCAAATCTAAGAAATATAGAATTGGAAAGATTAATAACAATCACAACTAATAACTTTAATAAATTATTTTTTAATACTTAATGAAATTTACAATTTTAGGATGTGGAAGTTCAATGGGTGTACCAAGACCTGATGGTAATTTTGGAAATTGCAATCCTAATAACAAGAAGAATATAAGAACAAGATGTTCTGCAATAATTCAAGGCAAATCATTAAATATACTTATTGATACTTCACCAGATATGAGACAACAATTAATTGATAATAATATAAAAAACATTGATAAAGTTTTTTTTTTCACATATGCACGCAGATCAAACACATGGCATTAATGATCTAAGAGTTTTTTATCTTAAAAACAGAAAGCCTGTTGATATTTATGCAGATTTAGCAACGAAAAAATATTTAAAAAAATCATTCTCATACTGTTTTAAAAGCAATTCACCTGAATATCCCGCAACCTTAAAAATGAATTCTATCAAAAAAAATTTTTATTTTAAAGATGGAAAAAAAAAAATTCATATCAGATCATTAAAGGTCAAACATGGAAATGTTAATTGTATTTGTTATATTATAAATAAAAAGTTAGCCTATATAAGTGATGTTAGTGATATAGATAAACGAGACTTTAAATTTTTAAAAAATTTAAAATATTTAATCATTGATTGTTTGTGGTATAGAGAACATCCGTCACATTTTAATCTGGATAAATCGCTTAAATTAATTAATACTCTTTTGCCAAAAAAAGCTATTTTAACTAATCTCCATTCTGATCTTGACTATAATAAACTTAAAAATAAGTTAAAAAAAAATGTTATTCCAGCTTATGATGGAATGAGAATTAATTTATAGAAGACTCTCAATTTTAGAAGTGATCTTTTTTGACATAGGTTTTGTAAAAGAATTATAAGTATCTTCAATCTTACCTTCTTTGTTAATCAAAATTTTATGAAAGTTCCATTTAGGTATAGCGGATTTGCCGAAATTTTTTTCAGCCCATTTAAATATTTCATGTGAATTTTCACCTTTAACTTCAGTTATAGTTGTCATTGGAAAATCTATATTGAAATTTACATCACAAAATTCTTTAACTTCAGTATCTGCCTTTTTTTCCTGATTAAATGAATTTGACGGAACACCTAAAACAATTAGACCATCTGACCTATACTTTTCCCAGAGTAACTGTAAATCATCATATTGTTTTGTGAAACCACAATAGCTTGCAGTATTTACTACCAATACTAATTTATTTTGATAATCCTTTAGGTTGATTATTTCACCTGTAATACTGTTTATTTTAAAATCAAAAAATATTTTTTCGTAATTAGCTGAAACCTTATTATTTGTGAAAAAAATCATAATTAGAATTATTAATAATGTTATTTTTTTCATAACATTATCGTTTATCTGGTGTGAGTAGAATTAAAAAGTATCCTGCTAGTGTCGAGAGCAAAGATCCTGTTAAAACCCCAATCTTAACACCATCCATGTATTGAGTGTTATCAATGAAAGCCAAGTTTCCAACAAATAAACTCATTGTAAAGCCAATTCCAGTTAATATTCCTACTCCGTAAAAATTATACCAACTTGAATTTCCTGGCATTTGAGCAATTTTTAATTTTATTGATACATAAGAAAAAACAAATACTCCTAACTGTTTACCTACAAATAATCCTAATACTATACCCAATGGTACTTTGTTCAGTAATGATGAAAACGATAAACCTTCTAATGAAACTCCTGCATTTGCAAAAGCAAACAATGGCATTATACCAAACGCAACATAAGGACTGATCGCATGTTCAATTTTTATTAGTAGTGAAAAGTCTTTCTCTTTTTTTCTGTGTGGAATAGTCATAGCTAATAAAACACCCGCTATAGTAGCGTGTATTCCAGAATTATGGGTGAAATCCCATAGCAAAAGTCCTATTAGTAAATAGGGTAGGAAAATTTTTATATTGAACTTATTTATTACTAAAAGAATTATAAATGCAATTAGCATTAAAGATAAATACATTATATTTAACTCTCCAGAATAAAATATAGCTATAATTAATATTGCTCCCAAATCATCAATAATTGCTAATGCTGTTAGAAAAACTTTTAATGATAAAGGAACTCTTTTACCTAAAAGAGACAACACACCCAATGAAAAAGCAATATCAGTCGCCGAGGGTATAGCCCAACCATTTAAAGTTTCAGGATCTCCAAAATTTATAAAAACGTAAAATAATGCAGGAACAACCATTCCCCCAACTGCGGCAATAATAGGTAATAATGCCTGCTTTATATTTGAAAGTTCGCCTTGTAAAAATTCTCTTTTTATTTCAAGTGTAACAAAAAAAAAGAAGATTGCCATTAAAGCATCATTAATCCAATGTAACACTGATAGTTTAAGTCCAAAATTGTTTATACCAATAAATATATATTTGTTTAATGTTTCAAAATAAATTTCCGATAGATTGGAATTACTAATTATTAATGCTAAGATTGCACTAATTAATAATACAAGACCACTAGCTGCTTCTAATTTAAAAAACCATTTAAAGGGTTTCGAAATATAATTTATCATTTTATTTAATTAAATCTTTAGAGAATAAATAAAAATCTGTTACGCTTTCATAAAAGTTATCTAATAAAACATTAAAACCAGGTATTGAATTATTGATTTGTATTTTAAATGTATCAAGTATAATTATGACTGCGACAAAAGTTATCAAAAGTAAAAAAAATAAATTTAAAATTGAGATTTTATTATTTTTTTGGATTACATCACCTAGATTTTTATCATGAATTTTCTCAGCTTCTTTAATAATACTGTCTATAACTGGTGGAACCTGTTCATCCGGATTAATTTTTTTAATATTAATTTGTTTTTTAATAGGCTTTTCTTTAAATTTTTCTACATTAGTTTTTTTTCTAAAAAACCACTTATGGCCGCACGAACTACACTGTAAGTTTCTACCATCATGAGGTATTAAATTATCATCTACATTAAATTTTTTTGCACACTTTTGGCAACTTATTATCATGTTTAGTTATATACCAGATTCTGATCAAATTTCTTCATATTTGGTATCCTTTATACTTTAAAATTTATCATATCTGCTGTAATAGTATGCCATTCGGGGCGTAGCGCAGTCTGGTAGCGCATCTGGTTTGGGACCAGAGGGTCGCAGGTTCAAATCCTGCCGCCCCGACCATTTTTATGAAAAAAGCTAAAATTTATAAACCAGCTAAAACTTCTATGCAATCAGGTAGAGGAAAAACCAAAAAATGGCTGTTGAGGTTTGAAGATATAAATAGTGGGATAAATCCTTTAATGGGTTGGGAAAGCTCAACTAATACAATGTCTGAAATAAATCTTGAATTTTCTTCACAAGAGGAAGCTATAAAATATGCAAAAAAAAATAATATAAATTATGAATTAATAGAACCTAAGGAAAGAAAAATAATAAAAAAATCCTACGCTAATAATTTTACTAAATAATGTTTAAATTTTTTACAGATAAAAGATGGCACCTTTGGAGTATAGGAGGAACTATCCTTATTCTTCTTGCTACCTGGTATCAGGTTCAATTAGATGTAAGAATAAATGAATGGTTTGGAGAATTTTATGATACTTTGCAAAAAGCCTTAGCTGAGCCAGGGGCCGTAACAGAAAAAGAATTTATCGCTTATCTTTTTACATTTGCAAAAATAGCTGCCATCTACATTATTGTAGTTATATTTAGTGATTATTTTACTAGCCATTGGACATTTAGGTGGAGAACTGCGATGGCTGATTTTTACCATGATAAATGGAATTTTGCTTCATCTATAGAAGGAGCTTCACAAAGAGTTCAGGAAGACACCCTTAAATTTGCACGAATAATGGAAGGATTGGGCGCTGAACTTTTGAGAAGCGTCATGACATTAATTGCCTTTACCCCAATATTATGGGGATTATCTAAAAGTATAACTGTTTTACCGTGGATAGGTGAGGTTAATCATGCGTTGGTTTGGGTCGCAATCATTTCAGCTTTAGGTGGTACATTTATTCTAGCTGCAGTAGGAATTAAATTACCTGGTATTGAATATGACATTCAAAAAGAAGAAGCGGCTTATAGAAAAGAGCTTGTGCTTGGAGAAGACTTTAAAGAGAGCGCACAACCAGCTAAAATCGAAGATTTATATGGCGGAGTTAGAAAAATACATTATAAAATGTATTTCCATTATTTGTATTTTAATGCTGTAAAGTGGAGTTATTTACAAGGAATGGTTATAGTTCCTTATTTGGCTTTGGCGCCAACAATTGTAACTGGAGCAATAACCCTGGGCTTTGTGCAACAAATTATTAGAGCTTTTGGAAGGGTTGAGACATCACTTCAATATTTAGGAGGAACTGTTTTTAGAGAACCTATATTATGTAAAAATATTCCAAAACTAGTTCCAAGTTGGGAAAATCCAATCTGTATTGGGAGACATGCATTTGGAGATCAATATAGAGCAACTGATTTTCAGGTGCCAGGAAAAGGGAAATTAGAGATAAAATGGACTTCTGAAGATGGAAAAGACAAAAAAGAATTTGAAGTTTTTAACTTTCCTGGTCCAGGTGTAGCTCTTTCAATGTATAACTTGGATCAATCAATAATAGATTTTGCAAGATCATGTATGAACTATGGTCTTAATAGAAAATGGCCAGTATTCCTGTCTACTAAAAATACAATCTTAAAAAAATATGATGGAAGATTTAAAGATTTATTTCAAGAAGTATATGAAAACGAATTTAAGGAGAAATTCAAAGAAAGAGGGATTACTTACGAACATAGATTAATTGATGACATGGTTGCATGTGCAATGAAGTGGAATGGTAATTATATATGGGCTTGCAAAAATTACGATGGTGATGTTCAGTCAGATACAGTTGCACAAGGTTTCGGATCACTAGGTTTAATGTCTAGTGTTCTAATGAGTCCAGATGGTAAAACAATTGAAGCAGAAGCTGCGCATGGAACTGTAACAAGGCATTATAGATTACACCAACAAGGTAAAGAAACTTCAACAAACCCTATTGCATCAATATTTGCATGGGCAAGAGGTTTATACCACAGAGCAAAATTAGATAATAATGAGGATTTAAAAAAATTTGTAAAACACTTAGAAAAAACTTGCATCCAAACTGTAGAGTCTGGATCTATGACCAAAGACTTAGCAATTTTAGTGGGTCCATCAACTAAATATTTAACCACAAATCAATTCTTAGATGTAATTGATGCGAACTTGAAAAAAAGATTAAACTAAAGCTTTTAAGCTGTTATAAGCATCCTCAATTTTATCTTTGTTTACTCCTCCAGCTTGAGCAAAATCAGGTCTTCCCCCGCCACCTTTTCCGCCAATAATTTCTGATCCATTTTTAACAAATTTAACAGCATCATATTTGCTTTTAAGCTTATCTGTTATACCGACCGCTAAACCAACTTTATCGTCTTTGCTTGCAAAAATAATCACTATTCCTTCCCCTATTTCTTTCTTTCCATTATCAATTAATCTTCTTAATTCTTTTGGAGGAAGTCCATCAATTTTTTGCATCCTAACATTTACTCCATTAATTTTTTCATCTTTAATAATATTTTTTGATTTATTATTTATTATTTCATTGATGGATAACTTTTCTAATTCTTTATTTAATTCTTTGATTAAATCTTTTTTATTTTCTTTATTTATATTTGGTTTTCCGCCAAGTTTTTTAATTTCTTCTGATAAAACTTTAATTGTTTCTTCATCTTTTTGTTCAGATAGACTAGATTGTTTTTCTTTGTTTTTTAAAAATTCATCTAATTGTTTGTCCCTAAGAGCTTCAACTCTTCTGACCCCCGCTGCTATAGCTGATTGACTAACTACTTTAAAATTACCAATATCACTGGTATTTTTTACGTGTGTTCCGCCACATAATTCGGTTGAAAAATATTTATTTCCTTCTTCACCCATAAAAACTACCCTAACCTCATCTCCGTACTTTTCTCCAAATAATGCTAATGCACCATGGGCAATACCTTCTTTTGGAGTCATTATTCTTGTAATTACCTCTGATTTTTTATTCACCATTTGATTTACATATTCATCTATTTTTACCATTTCATCTGAAGAAATTGGCTTCATATGACTAAAGTCAAAACGTAATCTATCTGGAGCAACTAATGATCCTTTTTGCATCACGTGAGTTCCTAGTGTTCTCCTTAAAGACTCGTGCAATAAATGTGTTGCTGAATGATATGCTTTCACATTTTCTCGTCTTTCAATATCAATTTTAAGTTCTACGTTATCCTTTAAATTGAAGTTTCCTTTTTCAACTTTTCCGAAATGTACAAATAAATTACCTAATTTTTTTTGAACATCTGAAACTTTAAAAATATTATTTCCATTAGATATTGTTCCATTATCACCAACTTGTCCTCCGGACTCACCGTAAAATGGAGTTTGATTTAAAATTACCATACCCTCATCACCTTCTTTTAAACTATCGGATTGTTTGTTATTTTTAATTAAACTTAAAATTACTCCTTCTGACTGGTTAGATTCATAACCTAAAAATTCAGTTGAGCCTATTTTGTCTTTAATTCCAAACCATATTTCATCTACTGAACTATCACCTGATCCTTTCCAATTTTTCTTTGCAAGTTCCTTACTGTCTTTCATTAACTTGTTAAATTTTTCGTGGTCTAAGCTTAATGATTTATTTTTAAGAATGTCCTCTGTTAAGTCTAATGGGAAACCATAAGTGTCATAAAGTTTGAAAGCTACTTCACCAGGTAAAACTTTATCTATCTTTTCAATCTCATCATCTAATATCTTCATACCTCTTTCTAAAAGAACTAAGAATTTTTCCTCTTCCATTTTTAAGGTTTCTTTAATTAACGATTGTGCTCTTTCCAATTCAGGATAATTACCAGACATTTCGTTTTCTAAAGTTTTAAATATATTATAAAAAATTGGTTCTTTAGCTCCTAGTAGATGTGAATGCCTCATTCCTCGTCTCATAATTCTTCTCAAAACATAGCCTCGTCCCTCATTTGAAGGTAAAACTCCTTCTGCTAATAAAAATGAACTTGCTCTTAAATGGTCTGCAATTACTCTAAAACTAGATAGGTTTTTATCTGTAGGTTTTACTTTAACAGTATCAGAAATTGAATTTATTAATTTTAAAAAGTGATCTGTTTTATAGTTATCATGTGTGCCTTGTAGCAATGCAGCAATTCTCTCGAGTCCCATTCCAGTATCAACGGATGGTTTGGGTAAATCAATTCTTTTATCTTTAGTTACTTGCTCATATTGCATGAAAACTAAATTCCAGATTTCAATATATCTATCACCATCTTGATCTTTTGTTCCTGGAAGACCTCCTTGTAAATGATCTCCGTGATCATAAAATATCTCAGAACAAGGTCCACAAGGTCCTGTTTCACCCATTGACCAAAAGTTGTCTGATGTTGCTATTCTGATTATTCTGTCCTCACCAAAACCTGATATTTTCTTCCACAAATTGAAGGCCTCGTCATCCTCATTAAAAACAGTGAAATAAAGTTTATTTTTGTCTAATCCAAAATCTTTTGTAATTAAGTTCCAAGCAAGCTCAATTGCTCTTTCTTTAAAGTAATCTCCAAATGAAAAGTTACCCAGCATTTCAAAAAATGTGTGATGTCTTGGAGTGTATCCAACATTTTCTAAATCATTGTGTTTTCCACCAGCTCGTACACATTTTTGAGAGGTTGTAGCTCTTTTATAATCTCTTTTTTCAAGCCCAGTAAAAACATTTTTGAACTGAACCATTCCTGAATTTGCAAACATTAAGGTTGGATCGTTATTTGGCACTAAATTACTTGAGTCAACGATTGTATGACCATTTTTCTCAAAATATTTTAAGAAAGTTTTTCTTATCTCGTTTAGTGATTTGTCGGCCATATTTTTAAAATACAGCTTTTTTAATTGATGTCTAGATAACTATAGGGAAAAAAGGCGCTTAAAATAAGCGCCTTTTTAGATAACTAAAAGTTAATTCTTTTTAGATGGTGTCTCTTCTTTTTCTTCTGCTTTTACTTTTTCTTGATCGATAGGATTGCCCTCAATCTTTTTTGAAATCAAGCCAGCTTTCTCTCTAATAGCCATTTCAATTTCAGCAGCAGCTTTTGGATTTTGTTCAAGGTAAAGTTTTGCATTTTCCTTCCCTTGTCCGATTTTCTCACCTTTGTAAGCATACCAGGCACCAGATTTTTCAACTATGTCTGCTTTTGCTCCAAGGTCTATTAATTCCCCCGTTTTACTAATTCCTTTTCCATACATTAAGTCAAATTCAACAACTTTAAATGGTGGCGCAACTTTATTTTTTACTACCTTCACTCTTGTTGCATTTCCAATAATTTGCTCTTTATCTTTAATCGCACCAATTCTTCTAATATCCATTCTAACTGATGAATAAAACTTTAATGAGTTACCACCTGATGTAGTTTCTGGACTTCCAAACATAACACCAATTTTCATTCTAATTTGGTTAATGAAAATAACCATAGTGTTTGTTCTAGAAATCGAACCAGTCAGTTTTCTCAATGCTTGGGACATCAATCTAGCTTGTAGACCAACATGATGATCTCCCATATCTCCTTCTATTTCTGCTCTAGGAGTTAATGCAGCAACAGAATCAACAACTAGAACCGACATTGAACCTGATTTTATTAAAGTGTCAGTAATTTCTAAGGCTTGTTCACCAGTATCTGGCTGCGAAATTAGTAATTCTTCAGTATTAACACCTAATTTTTTTGCATAAACAGGATCTAATGCATGCTCTGCATCAACAAATCCACAAATACCACCTGCCTTTTGTGCTTCTGCCACTACTTGAAGCGCAAGTGTTGTTTTTCCAGAAGATTCTGGTCCATAAATTTCGATAATTCTTCCTTTTGGAAGACCACCAATTCCAAGAGCCAAGTCTAAGCTTAAAGATCCTGTTGAAACTGACTCAACATCCATAGCTTTCTGTTGACCAAGCTTCATTACAGAGCCTTTACCAAAAGTATCCGTAATTTGATCTATAGCTGCGTCTAGCGCCTTGTTTTTCTCTTTGTTTTCCAAATCTTTATCTTTTGCGGTTTTAACCACTTTTAAGTTATTTTTTGTCATTTAATGCCTCTTTTTTTTGCGTTTTTTGTCACTCGAATCATGTTATTAAATGTACACATTTTGTTCTCATTGGCAAGAACTTAATTTATTTAGATAAATTAAGCCAAAAATAGCCTAATTATTGAAACCTAGATGATCGGCGCTCAAAACACCAACTGATTGAAGAAGTTTAAATTTTGATAATAAAAATTCTCTCTCTGAATTTGCAAGACTTATTTGGGAATTGAGTAAAATAGAATTTGATTGAATCACATCCAATGTGGATCTACCTTTGCCACTTTCATATTCTGCGGTAATTCCTTCATTTGCTATTTGAGCTGCTCTTACCTGTAACTTAACAGATTCTAACATACTTGCATTTGATTTCATGTTTGACCAAGCAGTGGTTACATTAGTATCGTTAATTCTTAACGCATTATCTAATAATAATTTTTTTCGATTTCTTAAGTTTTTAGATTTACTTAAGCCAGCATAATTTTTTCCTCCGGAAAAAAGTGGCCATGATACTTTTGCTTGAACAGTCTCTTTATCTTGTTGGTCAATTGTAGAACTTAAGTCGTCAGTTTCTTTAGCTTCAAAAGACAATGTTGCTGATGGTGACAAATCAGATTGTGAAATCTTTACGTCTTGTTCTGATTGCTCATACTCTAGTTTTGCAATAATTAGTTCAGGGTTATTGGTTTTTGATAAATTAATTGCATTTTCTAAAGTCATAGGAATTTTTAAATTTAAATCAGAATTTTTATTTAATGCAAAAGTATCCTGAATTGGACCAATAACATTTTCATAATTTAATTTTGCTGTAACAACTTCATTTTTAGCTTGAATAAATTTTGCTTGTGCCTCTGCTAAAGAGGATTCCGATTGTGCAAGATCAGCCACACTAACTTCTCCTCTATCTAATCTAATTCTGTCAGTTTCAACTTGTCTTTCAAGTAAACCAACATTTCTTTCATTAATTGAAAATTTCTCATTTGCCACAATCATTCCAGAAAAAGCCTCAACTGCTTTAAGTAGTATTTCTTGTTCAGATTTTAATAATTTCGCATCAGCTAGGTCTAAGCCCAGTTTACTCTTTTTAAAATCAGCAATACCACCAAAACCCTGGAATATTTTTTGTTCTATTTTAACTGATTTTGACTCTGGATTAACGTCGGTAATTGTAGCATTAGTGCCATCCCGATTGGTTAATCTTGAGGTATCCTCTGAACTTTTAGAACCCGATAATGTTATCGAAGGTAAAAAATCACTTCTTGAAATATTAAGATCTGATTTTGATACTTTAATATTTTCTCTTTCAGCATTTAATTCCGGATTATTTTGATATGCCTCTTTTAATGCCTGGGACAAATTAATTGCAAAAGCATTAGAGGTTAAAAAATAAAAAGCTAAAATTATTAATATTTTTTTCATTTGTTATATTTTAGTTTTGTAATTTGATGATGTCCATTTAATGACATCACAATTGACGAGTATTTTGTTGCATTTTTAAACATATGTTCAGTAATTCTTTGGTATGTCATCATAAAATTTAATACTTCTTGTTTATTCATTACCTTAGAGTTTTTCTTATTTTTATTTTTAATTTTTAATTTTTTTTCTTGAACCAATCTCCACTTTCTTAATAAGGCAAAATTTTCTGCTTTCAAATATAATAAACAATCCATCATGCTATGAAATTTTTTATATTTATTTTTGAGATTTAAATTAACATATTTTCTCCACTTCATAGATTTATCATTAAACCTTTCTAAAGAATTTATGGGTTTTATAAGTTGTTTTGTACTTTGAGATTTTGCACCAACACACCAGCCTTCGAAAATTACAATATCTGGTTTTGATTTGACTTTATACCATTTATTTTTTGAAAGCCTGTCATCTATAGATTTATCAAATTTTGGAAGAGATAAGGTTTTTAATTTTTTTGCTTTAACTTTCTTAAAAAAATTAAGCATCATATCAATATCATGAGTTCCTGGAACTCCTCTAGTTTTTAACAATGGATGAACTTTTTTAGACAAAATAATTCTTTCTTTTCTTGTTTTATAAAAATCATCAATTGAAATTTTAAATACGTTTAATTTGAAATATTTTTCCAGAATTATTTTAATTATTGAAGAGATTGTTGTTTTCCCAGTTCCTTGACCACCCGATAAACCAACAATCATGGTTTTGTTTTTTTTCACTTTTTTAGCCATCCAAAAACAAACCGGTATAAGGAAAGATCTCAACATTTTATCTTTATTTTTAAATTTTTCGCTAGAAATTTCTTGAGTTGATATAAACCTATAACAAGGTTTTTTGACTTTATTTAAACATGCAGAAATTTGGGACATTTTATTTTTTATCTAAAGGATGATTCCGACCATCATTTACAGCTATATCTTTAAATTTGAAAACATCAATGTCATCTATACAAGCAACGTTTATTCCATAAATTTTTGGATTTATTCTTGGTCTATTATGTGTATGAATTCCACAGTTAGTACAAAAATAATGTTTAGCAGTATTAGTATAAAATTGATAAAGTTTTAAAGAATCTTCTCCTTTAATTAATTTAAAATCATTTTCGCCTAATACTCCAATTACGTATCCTTTTTTCTTACAGATAGAACAATTGCATCTCATTATTTTTTCAATTCCATTGTCTGGAATGTTTACTTCAGCTTCTACATTTCCACAGTGGCATTTTAATTTTTTTATCATTATTTTTTCCTATCTAATATATGATTATGTCCATCATTTATTCTTACTCTAAATTTAAATAGCTCATCTTCTGTTATTCCATTTAAGCATCCTACATTTATACCATATGTATTAGGATCTGCTCTTCTTTGATTGTGTGTATATATCCCACAATTAGTACAAAAATAATGTTTAGCAACGTTTGTATTGAATTGATAAAATTTTAATAACTCTTCTCCTTTTGTCACCTTCAAATCTTTTTTATCAATCACAGTACTTATTGCTCCCTTCCTTTTACACATTGAACAATTGCATCTGTAAAGATCTTCTAAGCCTTTAGTTAAATTCACTTCAATTTCAATTTGACCACAATGACAATTCAATTTTTCCATAATTTATATCCAAGCAATCTATCCCTTGTCCAAGTTATCCACAATCCAACAAAATGTAGTTTGGATGTTCACGTTTTGATTCACTTTTGATTCAGTTCCAGACTCAAAATACAACCTATTTGACACTATTGAATAAGTGTTGTACTAATGAGAACAAAATAAGAACATTTATTATGAAACTGACTATACCTTACTATTTACACAAAGCAGGAGCTGGTTTTCCGTCTCCAGCTACCGATTACATAGAGGAAGATATAGATTTAAACGTTCACTTAATTAAGAATGTTCCAGCAACTTTTGTAATCAGAGTTCAGGGAAAATCAATGACTGATGTTGGTATCAATGATGGAGATATATTGGTCGTCGATAAAAGTTTAACACCTAGAAATTTTTCAACTGTAATTGCAAATGTTCATGACGAATTAGTGGTTAAAAGCTTTGTACAAGAAAGAGATAAAAAATTTTTAACCTCAGGATCTAAAAATTTCAAAGATAGAATTTTAATTAACGAAGAAGAAGATATTTTTATTTGGGGAGTTGTAACTTATGTCATCCACTCAGTATACTAAAAAAATTGCATTAATTGATTGCAATTCTTTCTATGTTTCTTGTGAAAGATTGTTTAATCCAAAAATAAGAAAAAAACCTGTTGTGGTTTTATCTAACAATGACGGCTGTATAATTTCAAGGTCTAATGAAGCAAAAGCTTTAGGTATTAAAATGGGTGAACCTTACTTTAAAGCAAAAGATATAATTATAAAAAATAAAGTAAATGTATTTTCATCAAATTATTCTTTATATGGCGATTTATCAAGAAGAGTAATGAGAACTCTAAAAAGATTTAATTCTGATATAGAGGTTTATTCAATTGATGAAGCATTTATGGATTTATCAAACTTTTCTGATGAAGAAGTTGAAGAAGTTGGGAAGGAAATCAGAAATACTGTTTTACAGTGGACGGGGATACCAACAAGTATCGGTATAGCAAAAACAAAAACTTTAAGCAAAATTGCAAATCATATTGCAAAGAAAAAACAATCTGGTGTTACAAGTTTAATTGGTATTGAAAATCTTGATCCGATATTAGAAAAAATTGAAATAAATGATGTATGGGGAGTTGGAAGACAGTTAACTAAATTTTATCAAAAACACGGCGTTTATAACGCCAAGCAATTAAAAAATAAATCAAATACCTGGATTAAAAAATGTTCAAATGTTTTAAGTTCAAGAACAGCCATGGAGCTTAGAGGTATTCCTTGTATTGATTTAGAAACAACACAATCAAAAAGAAAAAGTTGTGTTGTGTCTCGTTCATTTGGAAAAAGAGTTGAACATTTCCAAGAATTAAAAGAAGCGGTTGCAAGTTATTGTTTAAATGCTTCTGAGAAAATTAGATCAGAAAATCTAGTTGCAAAAGCGATAACTGTTTTTGTTAGAACAAGTCCTTTCCAAAGAAATTTTGGTTATTATTCAAATTCAAAAACAGTTGATTTTCCGATTGCAACGAACAATAGTATAGAAACTGTTACAGTTGCAGTTTCAATATTAGAAGAAATATTTAAACATGGTTGTCGATATCAAAAAGCAGGGGTGATGCTAACAGGATTATCAAATGAAAATGATAAGGAAAATTTATTCTCATCCGAAAAAGATGAAAAAATAAATAGATTAATGAGATCAATGGATAATACAAATTACCGTTATGGAAGATCTACGTTAAGTCTTGCAAGTGCGGGTGTTTACAAAAAGTGGAATATGAGAAGAGAACATTCATCTAAAATTGATACAGCTGACTTTTATTCACTGCCAAAAATAAAAACTACTTAGAGAAATGACAATTTGGTTCAACAACAGTCCAAGAAGCGCTACCAAAGCCTTTTTTTTTAATATTTAAGAAATTATAAACTATTTTACTCTGATAAGAATTAAGTTCACTTTTATTTTCAGACCATTTTTTTAATCTTTTTACATTTTCATGATCAGGAAAACGCGTTGCATAAGCGTATAACCAACCCCAATTACTTCCTGAATTAGACCTTAAATCTTGAACCTTGTAATCTTTAGCTGGTCCTGGCCATCTATTTTCTTTAGCATACTTGAAAACTTTTTCATTATTCTCAGTAAAATCAATAAAGAATTTAACTAAGTTATGATAATTTTTGCCTTTAAAATTTAAGTCCCAAATATTATATCCTTGATGTTCCGCTATTATTGCTATGACAGCGAGTGCATTCATCGCTCTTCCTTGATAGAACATTGCCCTTCCACCTCTTCTTGTTTCAATCGGCATACTTCCATCTTTTCGTTGGTATTTAATTGCTGCCTCATAGTTTTTAAATGCTTTTTTAAACAATTTGCTATCATTCAATAAAACGCCTAATTGCATGTGGGAAACGGCTGAAGATAAAGCGTGATTATGTGCTCTTCTAGGAACACCAGAGGCGCCACCATAATCATAATTTTTTAAACCATACATTAGATGTTGATTTTTCTTTACAATTTTTTTGAACCAGTCTTTTATAATTTTATCTTCATTTTCCGGAATATTTATAACTTGCTTAGCGAATGAATAAGCTGCCATCATTGGAGATGCTATATAGAGATTTACGGTAAGTGTATCATTCCAATGTCTTCCTTCATGATCTGAGGGGCCTGTTCTTTGTGCGGCATTTGCTTTTGCCCATTCTAAAATAACTCTCTTAACATTCTTGCAAGCTTCAATATTTCCTCCTGAACATGGGAAACTAAAGTTCTCAAATTTATTTTGTGCATGATTAAATCTATCATCAAGCCCATATCCCTCAGGCGCTTCAACTTTTAAAACAGGTGTAACAAAGTTATTTTCTGGACTAACATATAATTCTGTTTGGCAATTCTTTAAATTTGCTGGTATTGGGAATATAATTTCAGGATTATTAACTTCAGCTTTTTTTTTTATTTGTTTAAAATTTGCAGATGCAGATGTACAAAATAAAATTAAAAAAAATACAAGAATATATCTAAACATTTTGCTTAGATTGGTTGATCACCTTCTATAGCAACTCTATC
This sequence comes from uncultured Pelagibacteraceae bacterium, assembly GCA_902572945.1. Taxonomy (GTDB): domain Bacteria; phylum Pseudomonadota; class Alphaproteobacteria; order Pelagibacterales; family Pelagibacteraceae; genus Pelagibacter. The sequence continues at coordinate 12,878 of CACGHU010000006.1, read as the reverse complement.
CATTACTCTTTCGTGTCCCAATCCTCTTCCAGGAAAAAAATCTGATAAACCTTGATGTTGTGTACTTCTATTATCCCAAATTGCTACAGCATTTTCAGTCCACTTGAATCTACATGTAAGATCTAATCTTTCTTGATGAGCGTATAATTTTTTTAATATTTCATCACTTTCATTTTCATCAAGACCCTCAATTCTTTTTGTGTACATAGAATTCACATAAAGAATTTTTTTTCCCGTTTCTGGGTGGGTTCTTACGATTGGATGACTGTTTGAATATTCATCTATATTACCATTACCTTCCATGCCTTTATAAGCTTCTACAAATGCTGCAGCACCAAGAGAGCTATGAATAGCTTTCTTATCTTTTATTTTTTCTTTGAGTTCACTATCTAAAGTTTCATAAGCTAATTCCATATTTGAAAACATTGTATCGCCACCAACAGGAGGAATTTTAATTGATCTTAAAATGATTACTTTTGTAGGCTTTGGATTATAACTTACATCAGTATGCCAATTTTCTCCCCATTGGTGTTTTTCATCAGGTTTTTTGATTATTCTTATTATCTCAGGAAACTCTTCTCTACCTTTTACATAAACATGTTTTTCAAGAGGTCCAAAGTTCTTAGCAAAATTAATCTGCTGTTCTGCTGTAATATTTTGATTTCTAAAAAAAAGAACCTTATGTTCTAGCAATAAATCATTAATCGTTTTCCAATTTGTCTCAGATGAATCTTTTAAATCTACACCTTTGATTTCTGCACCTAATGCACCTGAAATAAGATTTATTTCCATAAATTAATTTTATCAATTTTAAAAAAATTAAGTAGTAAATTATTTACCTATAACAACAATAGTTAAATCATCACTTAATTTTTTTATTTTTGACGAGTCAGTTATCTCTTTAGTAATGTTATTAAGCTCATCATTAACATTTTTGCTAAAATTATTATTTATGACCTTTTTTGAACCTTCAATGCCAATTTCTTGATTATTTTCATCCAAACTTTCTGATAATCCATCAGTAAATGCATATAGCCTGTTACTATTAAGATTAATTTTATTAATAGAATAATTTGATTTTGTTTTTTGTATAATCACACCTAGTGGTGGTGATTTGCTCTCAAATTCCTCAAAGTTTCCACTCTTGTCTCTTATTAAAGCTGGTTGATGACCCGCATTTACCCATGAAATTTCTCCTGTGATTAAATTATAATTTCCTATAATTGAAGTTACAAACATTCCACTAGTTTTAGTTAAATACAGGTCATTGTTCATGTGAAATGCAATTTCATCTACATCCACTTTGTCTCTAGACATTATTTCAAATAATGTAGATGCTTTTGCCATAACCATTCCTGCATGTATCCCTTTGCCAGCTACATCTGCAATTATAAAATAGACACTGTCATTATGAGGGTAAAAACTAAAAAAATCTCCTGACACTTCTCTTGCAGCTATATTTATACCTTGAACAGGATAATTTTTTAAATTTCTTTTTGGTAAAAAGTTTTCTTGAACCTTTACTGCTAGCTTAACTTCTTTTGATATTCTTTCACGCCATTTATTTTTTTCTTCCTCACTTGTTTCTAACTTACTCATTAATTTATTGTAATAAAGGCCAATCACACCGCCAGCAGTAAATGGATCCTGTGGACCTCTAATTTTCAGATCACCTGATTCTGATTGTTTATCTAAAATCGAAATAAGATCATGTTCAACTGAAACTGCATTGTGCTCAGCAATATTTAATCCTAGCTCTTCTTGTACAGGACTTACCCTTAGGGGATAAAATTTATTAACTAAACTCAACACTGTGTAAGATGAAACAAACGTAAATAAACCAATTGACAAAATACCGATTAATTGAATTTTGATTTGAGAAAATCTATCTAAACCGGTATCTAAAATATTTAAATCTCCAAATATACCAACCGCTAAAGTTCCCCAAATACCAGCTGCTAAATGTACTGGAACAGCACCAACTACATCATCAATTTCAAAGTTATTTAATGTTTCATTTACTATAATTGCAATTATTGCTCCTATTATTCCAACTAAAATTGAGATAACTGATGTCATTGAATTACATCCCGCTGTAATTGCTACCAGTCCTGCTAATGGACCTAAAATAATATAAAAAGGATCGGGTTTTTTATATTTAAAGTAAGAAATAGCTAAACCGGTTAATAAACCAAACGCTGCTGCTAAAAATGTATTTATTAAAATTAATGGAACTGCTTCATCCATTGCTCCATTACTTCCTCCATTAAAACCAAACCAACCAAACCATAAAATAAGTGTGCCTAAAACCGCTAAAGGGAAACTAGATCCAGTAAATTTTCCCTTATTCGCCTCTGAATATTTACCTATTCTTGGACCTAATATAATTACAGCAGCCAAAGCAATCCATCCTCCCACTGAGTGAACTATTGTGCTGCCAGCAAAATCTATAAATCCTAAGTCTGATAGCCAACCAGTAGATTTTACTGAGCCCGTAAGATAACTCGAAGACCATGCCCAATGACCAACAACAGGATAGATGACTCCAGTTGCTAAAACTGTCATAATTAAATATCCATTAAATTTCATTCTTTCAGCAACAGCACCAGAAATAATAGTTGCGGCAGTAGCAACAAACATTGCCTGAAAAACAAAGTAAGTCATATATTCTGCTTTTTCTGTTTTGAAAAAAAACAAGTCGGTACCAAAAAAACCGTTATAAGAAGTACCAAACATAATACCAAACCCAAAAATCCAAAAAATAACTACGGATACACCAAAGTCAGCAGCATTTTTTAGTGCAACATTAATACTGTTTTTATATCTAGATAATCCTGTTTCCATACACATAAATCCTGCTTGCATAATGAAAACTAAAATAGCGCAATCAATTACCCACAAAGTGTCAATGTTGCTTGTTAATTTTTCTATTACCTCTTTGGCCATGTCTTTGCTCATAATATTAAAATTTTTGAATATTTAAAATATTTTCTAATGAGTTTTCAATCTGATTCAAACTTTCTCTTTTAGAAATAATAAATGTACTAATTAAGAGTATTACTACTAAAATAACTGGTATTATCATTATAAATGATATTTTTTGATGTATTAGAAAAAAATACACCAAAATAAATAAAATTGATCTTATTAAAACATTGAATTTAAATGCACCAATTATTGCTAATGAATGTTTAATAAGATTTAAAAAACTCATTTTTGATGGTCCAAAATATCTTTTACCTCTCTCAGATGCAATTGTTGCTCTGTCATTACAATTTTTTGCTAATGACCCTGAGAAACTGCTCCAGGTTGCTTTATCGCTCAACATTTTTTCTATGGTTGATTTTGTCAAACATGTATAATTTCCGAATTTAATAGATTGGCCTGTAAAGGTATAAGTTAAAATTTTATGAAATGAATAGCACAGTTTAAATAAAATACTTTCTGATCTTTTAACTCTTTCTCCTACTATTGTTTTATTTGGATGATAATTAAAATTTTCTATGAATAATTTTATTTCTTCAGGCCTATCCTCGCCATCTCCATCCATTGGAATTACATAATCAAACTCCTCATTTTTAATAATATGATTTAGACCTGTCGCAATACATCTTGTGTGGCCTATATTCTGTTTAAGATTTAAAATTTGAACCGAATTTAAATTTGAAAAGTTTGAGAGGTTTCCTGTAATTTGTTCTGTAGATGCGTCGTTTACTAAAATTATTGAAAAAGTATGATCTATTCCACTTACTTCATTATTAATATTTTCTAAGAGTCTAGTTGCAGATTGCCAATCATTATAAATCGGTATCAATATTATTATTTTCATTTTTAGTTTAGTGAATTTAGAAATCTAAATAATGAAGCAAATATTCCATGTCCTGAAAGTTCAATCATCGCAATTATTGCAATAATAAAAATTACTTTTTTAAATTTTGTATTTAAAAACTCATTCATTTATTTCCCACACAAATCTCATCTATACAAATAAACTTATTATAAGTTTCTAACTTATTTTTATCTACGTTGCCATCCCAAACCGGTCTTGATTTTAAATGATAGGATAAATTTCCAGCATTCCATTCATTACCTAAAACAAAATTAATTGGATCTTCAAATTCCTTATTCCATTTCGCTTGAACTTTATTGGCGATCTCTTTGCCAGGGTAATCTGTTCTTTTGTCTGTTTTTGCAATTGAAATATATCCGTAAGTAATTGGAGATAATAAAAATAGGAAAACAAAAGCAGCTAAAAACTTTTTGAAATTGATTTTAGATGTTTCTTTTTGAAAAACATAAATTATCAATGTACCAAAAAATAAATAAAACGGTGTCATCCACATAGTTCTTATCTTTGAGCCTGTAATCATTGAAGTTAAAAGTATTAAAAAAATAGGAAGAATATTAATCGAAATTAAAAACAATAAGTTTTTATCTTTAAAGTTTAATTTATATCTTAATTTTTTAATTAATAGCACCGTCATAACAATAAATGGTAAAATAATTCCAATTTGTTTTAATAAAAATATTATTGGATATCTCAAATGATCAACAATATTTGAGGACTCCAACCCAGATCGTGTTAACCCATACGTGATTGTAATAAAATCGTTGTTAAATAACCATATTAAATGAGGAATTAATAAGACTAAAAAAACTTCAATTGATAAAATATAATTGAAGTTAAACCTTCTCTCCCTTTTTATAAAAATTAAATAAAAAAAAAGTAGATCAATTGAAATTAATAAATAAATAAATAAATACTTGGATAAAAATCCCCCAGCAGCAAACAATCCAACTAGTGCACAATCTCTAAAGGTCGGTACTTTTTGATTAAAAACTTTCCATGAAAAATAAACAGTTAATGTCCAAAAAGGAATTTGACAAACATTTACGTTAAATTCTGGAGTTGTAAAATTATAAAAATATATGCCCTCTAATAAAAATACAGAAAATAATGCTAAAATATCATTTTTTAAAATTTCTCTACTGAATTTAAATATAATAAAAAAAGAAAAAATTATAAATATTTGACTAAGAAGATAATAAGCCCAATCATTTGATCCAAAAATATTATAAAAAATCTCTACCATGAAAGCGCTCATGGGAGGATGTTTGTTAAATCCCCAATCTAAATTACTTCCCCATGCAAGAGCTTCGATTGTATCAAGTGGTAGATTGTTATTGGTTAAGGATGGAATCAGTGTCCATAAAATTAAATGACTTGATAAAAAAAAGTAAAAAATATTTTTTATTTGTTTTTTATAAAGCACCATTTGTATGAATTTACACAATTAAAGCTAGCTTGACACTACCTATTTGCTGAATATACTGCCAGCGCTTAAAACGTTAACATGGTCAAGATATCAAAAAACTATATTCCAAAAGAATCAGAGAAGTATATGTGCGAAAAGCATAAGCTATTTTTTAAAAATAAACTCACTGAATGGAAAAAAGATTTAGTAAGAACCAATAACGAAGCTCTCTACAACAGCTCTCTAGATGATAATAGCACATCTGCGGATATAGTCGATCAAGCAAGTTCTTATACTGAAAAAAATGTAGAGATGAGAGCAATCAATAGACAAATTAAATTGATCTCAAAAATAGACTCAGCGCTCAAAAAAATTAAAGATGGCACTTATGGTTTCTGTGAGGAAACAGCAGAACCAATCGGTTTAAAAAGATTAATGGCAAGACCAATTGCTACACTTTGTATTGCTGCTCAAGAAAAGCATGAAAAAGATGAAAAAGTTTACGCTGACGATTAAGGTTTTGGGATTTGTCCACCTCCCATAAAATTATATCCCTTTATAACTGCTTCTCTCTTAGAAATTTCTTCATACCATTTACACAAACTTGAATAATTACTTAAACCAACATCATGCCATTGATGTCTCGCTACCCAAGGCCAAGTAGCTATATCTGCTATTGTGTACTCTTCACCTGCAAGATATTTAGATACTGACAATCTATCGTTTAATCTTTGATATAGATCTTTTGTTATTTTGAAATATCTGTCTTCGCTGTATTTACTTTTACCTTTATTAAAATGATAGAAGTGATGATATGCTCCAATTTGTGGACCAACCAATCCCATTTGTGCCATTAACCATTCATCAATATTTGTTTTATTTTTACTGTGATAAAATTTTTGAGTTTTGTCAGCCAAATATATTAAAATTGCACCAGATCCAAAAACACTTTTATCGTTGTCACTATCTTTTATAACTGGAATTTTACTGAATGGACTTATCTTAACAAACTCTTCTTTAAATTGTTCTCCCTCAGAAAGATTAACTTTTATTACTTTATAAGGAAGCTTGATTTCCTCAAGCATAATACTAATCTTTTTTCCGTTTGGGGTGTCAGCCGCAAATAACTCAATCACTTTTTACACCAAGTCTGTTCTTTATTGTTTTTGATGATGTAGTAAATTCAAATCTATATTTTTCATTTGGTCTTGCTAATTTAAAGCATGCTCTGGCAGCAAGGGCACCTTCATGAAATCCAGATAAAATTAACTTAAGTTTGCCAGGGTAATTACAAATGTCACCAACTGCATATATCCCTTTTTGATTGGTCTCAAACTTTTCTGTGTCCACTTCAACAGTTTTTTTATTTAAATTTAGCCCCCAATTAGCAATTGGGCCTAGCTGCATAATAAGACCAAAAAAACCAAGTGCAAAGTCTGTTTTAAGTTTTTTTGTTTCTTTATTGTCATTTTCAATCTCTATTTCTTCAAGCTTACCGTTGCCACTTACCGTCTTAAGCTGAGAATTCGTAATTAAATTGATTTTACCAGCGTTTGAAAGCTCTTTTACTTTGTCAACTGTAGCCTGAGCTGCTCTAAATTCATCTCTTCTATGTATTAAGTTAACTTTTGATGTTTTTGATAATTCTAAAGCCCAATCTAACGCGCTATCTCCTCCACCAAAAATAGATACTGTTTTACCATCAAATATTTTTTTATCTTTAATGGAATATAAGATGGTTTTATTTTCAAATTGTTCACATTCTTTTGGCGAAAATTTTCTAGGCTCAAAAGATCCAACCCCTCCTGCAATAATTACATTTGGAGTTTCAAATGCTGTTCCTTTGCTTGTTTTTACTTTCCATTTTTCATTATCTTTTGTTAATTCATCTACTCTTTCACCTAAATGAAATTTTATATTAAAAGGTTTTAACTGTTCTAAAAGATTATTGGTTAATTCTTCTCCAGTACATTTTGGAATTGCTGGAATATCATAAATAGGTTTATCAGGATATAATTCAATACATTGACCACCTATCTTATCAAGATTGTCTACAATTTCACAATCAAGACCAATCAATTTTAATTGATGTGCAGTAAATAATCCTGTTGGACCCGCTCCAATTATCAATGCATCTGTTTTAATCATTAAATCTGTTTTCCAGGCAAATGAACTTCAAGACCATCTATTTCTGGACTTACTTGAATTTGACAACTTAATCGACTACTTTTTTTTGGTTCATAGGCTTGGTCAATCATATCGTCTTCGCCTTCACTTTTTTTATTAATCTTATCAAACCACTCATCTTTGACATAAACATGGCATGTCGCACACGCCATACCACCACCGCAATCAGCATCAATGCCTGGTATATTATTTTGAACGGCGCCCTCCATAACTGTCAATCCCTCAGCGACCTCTACTGTATGAGATTTTCCATTATTTTCTATGTAGGTAATTTTTGCCATTGATCTTATATAGGTACAAAAAAAAATAGGGCAAGTACAAAGTACTTGCCCTATTAATATTTCTTACTCTTAAAGAATTATGCTCTGCTTCTTCCAGAGTTCGCAACTGCACAAGACCAAATAATAACACCGAATGCGATCTTATTAACAAAGTCTGCTAAGTTGTAAATCACGTTAAGTGAGTTAGCATCAATACCACCTGTTAGGTAACCAAATACATAACCTAGTGGGTAGATAGCCCAACCTACTGTAACGATCATTCTTAAAGCACCAAATGCTGTTGCAAGTGATTTATTTCCAGATTTAGAAACAACTTTTCCTGCTTCTCCTGAAAATATTTCATAAAGGATGTAAATCCATCCCGCCATACCGATAATGAAACCAAGCATAGGGTTGATGAATCCAGCTTCTCCTAAATATCCACCTACTAACATTACTAAAGAACCAATTAAGATTCTCCAGAATATTCCAGTTGGAACTTTTTTAACTGCAGCTAGAATTAAATAAAATTCTATTAACTGTAGTGGTACAGTAATTAACCAATCAATATATCTGTAAACAGTTGGAGTATCACCTGTTTCAACCCATACTGCTCTCATGTACATATAGTGAATGAATGCTATACCAGTTACTAATCCAGCTACGTTTACTGATTTTCTCCACTGAGTGCTAACATTAGCTTGCTCCATAAAGAAAAACGCTGTAGCTGCCAACATACCCATTGAAATTAACCAGAATGAAATACCAACGAAATCATCCGTAGCTAAAAAGGCTGTTGCTGCGTTAGCCGCTGTAGTTGCTCCAACAAGAGCAAATAAAGCTATAGCTAGCGTTTTAAGTTTTTTCATAAAAAACTCCCTCATTAGTTAGTTTTTATAGTTTATATAAACTACAGCAGTAAGATTACTTACTGCGAAGTTAGGGGTTAATTACCAAATAAAAATAGTTAATAGAAGACTTTTTTACCTCTAATAAGTATTGATTTTACTGTGTTTTTGAAATTTAATACAACCTAGGTACCAAAAATACTAACAAATTCGAGTCATACATATGAGTTCAAATTTTAACAAAATTTATGAGCAATCTTTAAAAAATCCAGAACAATTTTGGAAAGAAATATCAGAAGAGATCTTCTGGTTTAAAAAACCAACTAAAATTTTGAGTAAAGATAGCCCTCCATTCTACAAATGGTTCACCGATGGGGTTACAAATACTTGTTACAACGCATTAGATATCCACATTGATCAAGGTAGAGGTGATAAAACTGCTTTAATTTACGATAGTCCAATCACAGGGAATAAAAAACAGTTCACTTACAAAGAATTAAAAGCTCAAGTATCCAAATTTGCAGGTGCATTGAGTAACAATGGTATTAATAAAGGTGACAGAGTAATAATTTACATGCCAATGATACCAGAAGCAGTAGTTGCAATGCTTGCATGCGGTAGAATTGGAGCAATTCACTCTGTTGTCTTCGGTGGATTTGCTTCTAATGAGCTTGCAAGTAGAATTGATGACAGTAAAGCAAAACTTTTGGTAACAGCATCCTGTGGTTTTGAACCAGGAAGAACTGTTGAATACAAACCATTAGTCGATGAAGCACTTAATCTTGCTAATCACAAACCTGATAAAACTATTTTATTTCAAAGAAAAGGTCATGAAGTCAAATTGAATGCCCCAAAAGAGATAAGTTGGGATGAAGCTCTGTCGGATGCAAAAGATGCTGACTGTGTTGAGATGAATTCAAATGAGTTTGCATATATTTTGTATACTTCAGGCACAACAGGGGTGCCGAAGGGAATCGTTAGAGACATTGGCGGACACATAGTTGCTTTAAAATGGACTATGAAAAATATTTATAACATAGATACCGATGATGTTTGGTGGTCAGCGAGTGATATAGGATGGATTGTAGGGCACTCATATATTGTTTATGCTCCACTATTCAAAGGATGTACAACAGTACTCTTTGAAGGAAAGCCTGTTGGTACTCCTGATGCTGGTGCTTTCTGGAAAATAATTTCTGAGTACAAAGTAAAATCTTTATTCACTGCTCCAACAGCATTTAGAGCTATAAAGAAAGAAGATCCAGATGGAAAATTCTTTTCTAAATATGATTTAAGTAAATTTGAAGCTCTCTTTTTAGCTGGAGAAAGAGCTGACCCAGATACAATTAAATGGGCAGAAACTCTTTTAAAAGTTCCTGTAATAGATCATTGGTGGCAAACAGAAACAAGTTGGGCGATAAGTTCCAATTGTACTGGGATAGAGATGATGAAAACAAAATATGGTTCAGCTTGTAAAGCTGTCCCAGGATATGATGTAAAAATTATCAAACCTGATCAATCATTAGCAAAACCAAATGAGATGGGAGATATAGTTGTAAAACTACCTCTTCCTCCAGGAACATTTCCAACTTTGTGGAACGCAGATAAAAGATATGAGGAAAATTATATGACAAACTACAAAGGTTATTACCAAACTTATGACGCGGGTCACATAGATGATGATGGATATATTTGGATTATGTCTAGAACTGACGATATTATTAATGTTGCGGGTCATAGACTTTCGACTGGAGCAATCGAGGAAGTTTTATCTGAACATCAATCAGTTGCTGAATGTGCAGTAATCGGAATTAAAGATCAATTAAAAGGACAATTGCCCATTGGTTTAATTGCATTAAAAGCAGGTGTAACAAAAGATAATGAGACAATAACAAAAGAATGTGTGCAAATGGTGAGAAATAAAGTTGGTCCCGTTGCAGCATTTAAAACAGCTTTAGTAGTTAAAAGACTGCCAAAAACGAGATCCGGAAAAGTATTAAGAGGAACAATAAGAAAAATTGCAGATAAAGAGGAATATAAAATGCCAGCAACAATAGATGATCCTGCAATTTTAGATGAAATTAAAGCTGACCTGATAAAAAGTAAAATTCTTAATATATAATTCTAGTTAAATACAATCGGTTTTCCCTCAGCATCTCCAAGGATTTCTCCATTTTTAACTTTAATTTTACCACCTATTATTGTTGCAACTGGACAACCTTTAAATTTTTTTCCATTAAAAGGTGACCATTTACACTTACTTTCGATATTTTCATTTTTAATTTCAATCTCTTTATTCATGTCAACTATTGTAAAATCAGCATCAAAATCTTTTTTAATAAAACCTTTTTTTTGTATTCCAAAAATTTTAACGGGATTTTCACATACTAGCTTGATTAATTGCTCAAGTTTTAATTTACCGTCATTAATATGGTTCAACATTACAGGTAACAAAGTTTGTACACCTGGCATTCCTGATGGAGAGTCTGGGTACTCTCTTTTTTTATTTTCTGCTAAATGTGGTGCATGATCTGAACCAATTGTATCATTGTAATTGTTTCTAATAGCATACCATAAACGATCATAGTGTGATTTATCTCTTATAGGTGGATTCATTTGAGCAAATGATCCCAATTCGTCATAACAGTCTGGTGCGTAAATTGTTAAATGTTGAGGGGTAATTTCAAAAGTAATATTTCCTTTATGTTGCGATAAAAAATCAACTTCTTCTTTAGTTGTTATGTGAAGTATATGTGCTTTTTTATTTAATCTTATTGCAATCTTTACAATTCTTCTTGTAGAAGACATTGCACATTCCTCATTTCTCCAAACAGGATGACTTTTAACATCTCCTTTAACCCTGAGTTTTTTTCTTTGATTTAATATATCTTCATCTTCTGAATGAACTGCAACAACTTTGGATGTGTGTTTAAATACTTTTTCTATATCTTCTTCTTTATGTACAAGCAGAGTACCAGTGGATGAACCAGCAAATAATTTTACTCCACAACATCCCTCAAGGCTTTTTAAATCTGCAAGTTCTTCTGAATTATCAGGTGTAGCACCGAAATAAAATGCATAATTACAGAACATTCTTTTTTTTGCTAAATTTAATTTATTTTTAAATTCTTTTGCTGAAGTTGTTGGTGGATTTGTATTGGGCATTTCAAATACACTTGTTATACCTCCAACTACTGCTGCTCGACTACCTGTGTGAAGATCTTCTGCATCTGTTGAACCTGGTTCTCTAAAGTGTACTTGTGTATCCATGCATCCTGGCAAAACTATTAAATTTTGCGCATCAAAAGTTTCTTTTGTTTCATCTGAAATTTTATCTGAAATTTGTATTATTCTGGCGTTTTTTACCCCAATGTCCTTTTTGTGAAGTTTACCTTCAATAAAACATGAGCCATTTTTAATAATAAGATCTAACATTTTTGAAAATAGTAATTATATTATTAGTAATTAATAATCAATTATGAATGTGGATAAAGTTTATATTTTAGAAGATAGAGGGGTTCTTTACATCAATGGTGATGATTGCACTGAGTTTCTTCAAAACTTAATTACAAACGATCTTAACAAAGTTTCGGAGAATAATAGTTGTTTTGCATCTTTATTGACACCGCAAGGAAAATATTTATTTGATTTTATTATAGCGAAACATAAAGAAGGATATTTTATTGATTGCGAAAAAAAGGTAATTGATGAGCTTTTTAACAAATTAAATTTATATAAGTTAAGGTCTAAAGTTGAAATATTAAATCTAAGCAATGAATTTGTTGTAGCTGCAATAAGTAAGGAAAAGTTTTTAACTTTTGAAAACACCAAAGATATTGTTGGCAATACAATTAAATATCGATCTGATCCTATATTTTTAGATCCAAGAAACTCAGCTTTGGGAGGTAGAATTATTATAAATTTAGAAAAGCTTTATCTATCATTAAAAAAACTAAATTTAAAATCTTCTAATATAAATGATTATTATGATCATAGCTTTAATATAGGGATACCACAAATAGATACACAAAAATTACAAAATAAACTATTTGGAATTGAATGTAATTTTGAGGAACTTAATGGTCTTGATTTTAAAAAAGGATGTTATGTTGGGCAAGAAAATACTGCTAGAATAAAATTAAAAGATAAACAATCAAAAAAACTATTCCCCATAAAAATTTTGGAGGGAACTATAAATGTAGATGATGCAATTTTTCAAAATCAAAAAAATTTTGGCAAAGTTTTAATAGATACAAGCTATCCTTTTGCTTTAATTAAATTTAGAGATCTTGATATTCGACTCGACCAAATTTTCAATTGTAACTCTG
>CACGHU010000005.1 GCA_902572945.1 uncultured Pelagibacteraceae bacterium | reverse complement strand
CGCACTAGTCTTAATTCCACTGTTTCTAGGAATATTTTACGGTCTAGCTACATACTTTTTCTCTTACTTTAAAAGATTTAGTAATATATCTTTAGTCTTAGCCTTTTCGGGCTTAATTTCAATTTTAGAATATTTAAGAGGAAATATTTTATCGGGTTTTCCTTGGAACTTAATATCATTTTCATTCTCTGATTTTCCTTATTTGTTGCAAATACTTTCATTGATCGGGACATATAGTTTTAATTTGTTTTGTTTGACGTTATTTGTCTTGCCTTCGCTGTTTTACCTAAACACAGGTAAATACGATAAATATTTTGTAATTTCATTTGGATTATTATTAATTTCTGGAGTTGTATTTGGTTATCTAAATCTTCAAAAATCGAGGGAAAACTCATTTAAAAATAATAATTTTTTAATAAAGGTCGTTTCTCCAAAAATTGAAATTGAAAGATTTTACCATACTGAAAATGAGGAAGATATACTTCAAAGTTTAATAAAATTAAGCAAACCAAATAAAGATACTAAAACTATATTTGTTTGGCCCGAAGGTATGTTTAATAACACAGAATTGGATAATTTAAAAAAATACAAAAATATTTTTAACGAAAAATTTAGCGATAAGCATTTAATAATATTTGGGGTTAACAATATTGTTAATAACAAAACCTTTAACTCATTGGCTGTAGTAAATAATAATTTAGATATAATAGAAGTTTATAATAAAAACAAACTAGTTCCATTTGGTGAATTTTTACCTTTGGAAAAGTATTTAAAAAATTTAGGTATAAAATCTATTACGAATTTTTATAATTCGTACTCATCTGGAGAAAAAAGAAATATAATTAATTTAGAAAATTATCAATTCGATATAAGTTTTCTACCATTAATTTGTTACGAAATTATTTATTCAGGTAGACTATCACAGAAAAATAATTATGACTTGATTATAAATATTTCAGAAGACGGATGGTTTGGAAAATCAATTGGACCCCATCAACATTTTTCTCACTCTATTTTTCGATCAATCGAAGAAGGTAAAAGCATCATTAGATCAACCAATAATGGAACATCAGCTTTAGTCGATGCTTACGGACAAATTTCGAAAATATCAGAGTCAACTTATGAGGGAGTAATTGAAATAAACCAAATAAAAAACACTAAAAAAACTTTTTTTTCTAAATATGGGAATAATATGTTCTTTTATTTTATCACTATTTATATTAGCTTAATTTTTTTTTTAAAAACAAATAGGGAGATAAAATAAAATGAAAAAAGATTATTTGTTCACTAGTGAATCAGTATCAGAAGGTCACCCAGATAAAGTTTGTGATAGAATTTCAGACATGGTTGTAGACACTTATTTAGGCATGGAACCCGAAGCGAGGGTAGCATGTGAGACTTTGACCACAACAAATAAAGTTGTTTTGGCTGGGGAAACACGAGGACCGGATATAAAAAAAGACGAATTAATTTCCAAGGTTAGAGATTGTATTAAAGATATTGGTTACGATCAGGATGGTTTTACTTACAAAGAAGCAACTAAAATTGAATGTCATTTACACTCCCAATCAGCTGATATTGCTATGGGAGTGGACTCATCTGGTAATAAGGATGAAGGTGCAGGGGATCAAGGAATTATGTTTGGTTATGCATGCAATGAGACTGATGTACTTATGCCAGCTCCAATTCATTTTTCGCACAGAATATTAAGACTTATGGCTGAAGATAGAAAATCAGGAAAGCTTAAAGGAATCGAACCAGATTCAAAAAGTCAAATTACTATTGAATACAAAGATGGCAAGCCAAAAGCTGTAAAATCAGTCGTGATTTCTACACAACATTCAAAAGATGTGAATTTAGCACAAGTAAAAGATCTTTGTATGCCTTATATTGAAAGATCTATCCCAAAAAACTTACTTGGGAGTCTTGATGAAAATGAAATATATATTAATCCCACAGGAAATTTTGTAATTGGTGGTCCAGATGGAGACAGCGGTTTGACTGGAAGAAAAATAATTGTTGATACATATGGAGGTGCGGCACCTCACGGCGGGGGAGCTTTTTCAGGCAAAGATCCTACCAAAGTTGATAGGTCTGCAGCATACGCTTCTAGATACTTAGCAAAAAATATTGTGGCATCAAAAATTGCAGATAAATGTTTGATACAGTTAGCTTACGCAATAGGAGTATCAAAACCCTTGTCTATTTATGTGGACTTATTCAGCAACGATGAAGAAAAAAATCTGCATGTTGAGAAACTTATAAAAGAAAATTTTGATCTAAGTCCAAGAGGAATTAGAGAAATGCTAGGATTAAATAAACCAATATATGAAAAATCTGCAGCTTATGGACATTTTGGTAGGGAACCAGGCAGTGATGGATCATTTTCGTGGGAAAAAACTGACAAAGCATCAGTATTTCAGAAGTAAATAAGTTGAATATTTACTAAAAATACTTATATTCAAACCACATTATTGAAATTTCAAAAATGGGCTTCGGCCCATTTTTTTTTGGAAGGAACAAATGTTAAATAGAAGAGCTGATAAATTAGAACTAATTAGAATAGCTGAGGCAGTTGCTTTAGAAAAATCAATAGATAAAGAAGTTATAATAAACTCCATGGAGACGGGAATAGCTAAAGCTGCGAAGTCTAAGTTTGGTCAAGAGAACGAAATCGAAGTACAAATAGATAGAGAAAGTGGAGATATTGGTATTTTTAGAAAATTAGTAATCACTGAAAATCCAGAAAACCTAAATACTGAAATTAGTTTAGATGATGCTCATAAATTAGGTCAAGAAAATAAAGACAAAAAAATTGGAGACACTATTTTGCAAACATTGCCTTCTTTTGATTTTGGTCGTATTGCAGCACAAACAGCAAAACAAGTTATAAGTTTTAATGTAAGAGAGGCTGAAAGAGAAAGGCAATTCAACGATTTTAAAGATAAAAAAGATACTATATTGAGTGGAATTGTTAAAAGACTTGAATTTGGAAATGTCATTGTTGATTTAGGAAGAACAGAGGCAATTATTCAGAAAAATGAATTGATACCAAGAGAAAATATAAAAGCTGGAGATAGGGTAAAAGCATATTGTAGTGATGTAAAAAGAGAGCCAAGGGGACAACAAATTTTTCTTTCAAGAGCACATCCTAAATTTATGGAAAAACTTTTTATTCAAGAGGTTCCTGAAATATACGATGGTTTAATTGAAATTATTTCTTCTGCACGTGATCCAGGTAGTCGCGCAAAAATTTGTGTTAAAGCTATAGATAATTCATTAGACCCAGTTGGAGCATGTGTAGGTATGAGAGGCAGTAGAGTCCAAGCTGTAGTAAACGAATTACAAGGTGAAAAAATTGATATTGTAAATTGGTCTGAAGACCCTGCGGTAGTAGTTTCCAATGCGTTATCACCTGCAGAAGTCCAGAGAGTCAACGTTGATATAGAAAATAAAAAATTAGATGTAATCTTGACAGAGGAAAATTTAAGTAAAGCAATTGGCCGAAGAGGACAGAATGTAAGACTAGCAACTAAACTGATGAATTATGAAATAAACATTATGACAGATCAAGAGGACTCAGAGAGAAGACAAACTGAATTTAAAGAAAAAACAGAAAATTTTGTTAAAAATTTGGAATTAGATGAGACACTGGGTCAGTTACTAGTAGCCGAAGGTTTTTCCTCGATTGATGATTTAAAAGATTCTTCCTTAGAAAATTTAGTTAAAATAGAAGGTATAGAAGAAGATACCGCAAAAGAATTATTAGAAAGAGCGAAAGAATATTATAAAAAAGATCAAGAAGAAATTTCAAAAAAAATAAAAGAACTTGGTCTTGAAAATAGTTTAATTAATCATGAAGGATTGACACCTGGTATGTTAGTTACATTAGGTGAACAAAAAATACTAACCCTTACTGATTTTGCAGATTTAGCATCCGATGAATTAACTGGTGGATATGACGTTGTAAAAGGTGAAAGGGTAAGAATTAGTGGCTATTTAGAGGATTTCGCTCTTTCGAAAAAAGAGGCTGACGATTTAATCATGTCAGCAAGAAGCAAAATCTACAAAGATTGAAAGATGAGTTATGGACAAAAAGAAAATCAAATTAAAATTATCAGGAAATGTAAAAAAATCCATATCGAGTATTGAAAGAGCTAAAACTCAAAGTAAAAATTCTGTTTTAATCGAGAAAAAAAATAAATTTTCAAACAAAAAATCATTTAATTTAAACAGATCAAATTTTAATCCAAAAAAATCCTACATTGAAAAAAAACCATCTACATTTGAAAAATCAAACGTCCCCTCAAATGATTATGAAAAAAGAAAACTTGCTGAACAAAGAGCAACAAGAAGACTAAAAGCGGATACTGACAAGAAAGAGGTAAAAAGTAAAACATCAATTAAAAGAAGAGAGCTTAAATTGACAGTTTCTAGAGCATTAAGCGGCGATGACGAAGGTAGGGCAAGAAGCTTAGCTTCTTTAAAAAGAGCTAAGCAAAAGGAGAATAGAAATATACAAAAAGCAGACATCAGAGAAAATTTAAAACCAGTTAAAAGGGACGTAAATATTCCTGAAATAATAACAATTAGAGAGTTAGCAAACCGAATGGCAGAACAATCGAGCAATATTATAAAGCATCTTTTAGGAATGGGTGTTACCGCAACAATAAATCACTCAATTGATTCTGATACCGCTGAGTATTTAGTTAAAGAATTTGGACACAATCCGATTAAAGAGGAAAAAGCCGACGAAATAATAAAGAAAATAAAAGAGACTAAATCAGAAAATTTAAAAAGCAGACCGCCAATCGTAACTGTTATGGGACATGTGGATCATGGAAAAACATCAGTACTTGATGTTTTAAGAAAGACAAATGTTGTTTCAGGCGAGTTTGGAGGTATAACCCAGCACGTTGGAGCATACCAGATTGAGCATAATTCAAATAAGATTACATTTATTGATACACCTGGACACGCTGCCTTCACTGAAATGAGAGCGAGAGGATCAAAGCTTACAGATATAGTTGTTCTAGTGGTTGCAGCTGATGATGGAGTTAAACCACAAACAATTGAATCAATAAAACATGCTAAGGCAGCAAAAGTACCTATTGTTGTTGCTATTAATAAATGTGATTTGCCTGAGGCAGATCCTCAAAAAATTAAAAATCAATTACTTGAGCATGAGCTTATTGCAGAAGAGTTATCAGGTGACACTTTAATGGTTGAAATATCTACTAAAACAAAACAAAATCTTTCTAAACTAGTTGAGTCAATTTCTCTTCAATCAGAATTGTTAGACTTAAAAGCAGACTACAATGTTAGAGCTAATGCAGTTGTTTTAGAGTCAAAAGTTGATATTGGTAGAGGACCAATTGCAAATATAATTGTTACAAACGGCACACTTAAAAAGGGAGATTATTTTGTCAGTGGATTAAAGTGGGGAAAAGTTAGGGCAATTATTAATGATTTAGGTCAAAGTATCCAAGAGGCATATCCTGCGTCTCCTGTTGAGGTTTTAGGTATAAATGGAGCATCGAAGTCAGGAGATGATTTTGTGGTTTTGGAAAATGAAAAAGAAGCAAAATCTTTGTGTGAGGCAAGAATAGAGGAGGCAAAGACTGGCTTAAATCCTATAACATTTGCAACCCAAGAGTCCGCGTTTAATGATAAAAAGACTGAGGAGTTTAATATTATTATAAAGTCAGATGTTCATGGTTCCTCTGAGGCAATCATCAGCGCAGTTATGCAGATCAAGCATGAGGAGATAAAACCAAAAATAATTTTGTCTGATATTGGAATGGTTACTGAGACAGATGTAAGCCTAGCAAAAGCATCTAATGCAATATTAATAGCTTTTAATGTAAAACCTACTAAAGAGGCTAAAAAACTAGCAGAGCAAGAAAAAATTTCTATATCTTCATATAATATTATTTACGAAGTATTAGACTTTGTTAAAAATAAAATGTCAGGCTTGTTGTCGCCAGATATAGAGGAACAAATCATAGGCTCTGCAGAGATACTTGAAATATTTAAAGTATCTAAAGTTGGAAAAGTAGCAGGCTCAAAAGTTATAGATGGTGAAATTTTAAATGATGCAAACGCTAGGGTAATCAGAGATGGTTCTATAATCTACAATGGTAAGATAAACACAATTTTCAGAGAAAAAAATCAAGCAAAACAAGTATCAGCAGGTCTTGAGTGTGGGATAACTCTAAAAGATTTTAATGATTTTCAAAAAAACGATATAATTGAGGCATATAACTCCAAAATAACTGAAAGAAGAATATGAGATCAAAAAAAAATAGTAGAACTCTATCACAAAGACAATTAAGAGTAGGAGAAATGATAAAACAGGCTTTAGGCAACATATTTATGAGAGGAGAAGCAAAATTACCTAATATAGAAACAAATAATATCACAGTAACTGAAGTAAGGATGAGTCCAGATTTAAAAACAGCGAAGGCATTTGTACTACCTTTAGGGGGTAAAAATGCAAAGGAAGTAATTGAGGTGTTAAAAGAATTTTCATTTGTAGTAAGAAAAGTTCTTTCAAAAAAAATTACTATGAAATTTCTTCCAAAATTACTATTTGTAAAAGATGAATCATTTGATTATGCAGAAAAAATTGAAAATTTAATTAAAAATACAAACAGACAGGAAAAATATGAGTAAAAAGATTAAAGAAGTTGCTATTCATGACAAAGATACCGGTTCCTCAGAGGTCCAGATAGCTTTGTTAACAGAAAAAATTGAAAATCTATCCAAACACATGAACTTGTTCAAAAAAGATAAACATTCTTCAGTTGGTTTGTTGAGAGCGGTAAATAAAAGAAAAAAACTATTAGATTATTTAAAAAAAAATAAGTTGGAAGCTTATAAAAACGTAATTACGAAATTAAATTTAAGAAAGTAGAAAATGTTTAAAGAATATAAAAAAGAAATAGAACTAAATGGTAAAATAATAAAGTTAGAGACAGGAAAAATTGCTCGACAAGCAGATGGCGCAGTAATTGCTACGTGTGGTGAAACTGTAGTATTAGCAACAGTGGTCGGAGCAAAAAAAGTAAATCCAGAAGTTGATTACTTCCCATTATCAGTTAATTATCAAGAAAAATATTATGCTGCAGGAAAAATTCCAGGGGGATATTTTAAAAGAGAAGCGAGACCAACAGAAAGTGAAACGTTAATTTCAAGATTAATTGACAGACCTATAAGACCTTTGTTTCCAGACGAATTTAAAAACGAAGTTCAGTTACTCCCAACAGTAATTTCTTATGATAAAGAAAATGAAGCAGATATTTTATCCATTATTGCATCATCTGCAGCTTTAGCAATATCTGGAATGCCATTTCTTGGACCAGTTGGAGCCTCAAGAGTTGGTTTCATTGATGGAAAATATGTTTTAAACCCATCAAAAATAGAATTAGAAAAATCTAAATTAGATCTTGTTGTTGCAGGAACTAAAGATGCAGTGCTAATGGTTGAGTCTGAAGCAAATGGATTAACAGAAGAAGAGATGTTGAATGCTGTTAAATTTGGTCATGAAAATTTTGTTCCAGTTATTAAAATGATAGAGGAATTCGCTAAAGAATGTAGAAAACCAGATTGGGTTGTTGAGAAAAAAGATTTATCTGAAGTTAAGAAAAAACTAGAAAAGGAGTTTACTGAGGATTTGAAAAAAGCTTTTTCTACAAGAGATAAGCAAGATAGGTCAAATCAAATATCTGAAATTACTGAAAAAGCAAAAAAACTCTACGAAGAGGATGAAAATTACACTGAGCTAGACGTAAATTACGAGCTTAAAAATTTAGAAAAAAGAATTGTGCGAACAGACATTCTTAAAAATAAAAATAGAATTGATGGTAGGGGTTTAGCAGATGTTAGACCAATAATGTGTGAAGTAGGTATATTACCGAGAGTTCATGGTTCTGCTCTTTTTACTAGGGGAGAAACTCAAGCAATTGTAACTACTACATTGGGTACCTCGGATGATGAACAAAGAATCGAGAGCTTAGATGGTCTTCAAAGAGAAAGATTTATGCTTCACTATAATTTCCCACCATTTTCAGTTGGTGAAACGGGAAGGATTGGAACAGGTAGAAGAGAAATTGGTCATGGTAAACTTGCTTGGAGAGCGATCAATTCATCTTTGCCATCAAAAGAAAGTTTTCCATATACATTTAGAATTGTATCTGAAATCACAGAGTCTAATGGATCATCTTCAATGGCAACTGTTTGTGGTTCATCGTTAGCATTAATGGATGCGGGAGTTCCAATAAAAGAGCCAGTAGCAGGTATTGCAATGGGATTAATCAAAGAGGGTGATGAGTTTAGTGTTTTATCAGATATCCTTGGAGATGAAGATCATTTAGGTGATATGGATTTTAAAGTTGCTGGAACTAAAGACGGCATCACTTCCCTTCAAATGGATATTAAAATTACAGGAATAACATTTGAAATAATGGAACAGGCTTTAAAACAAGCAAAAGATGGAAGAATTCATATTCTTGGCGAGATGAATAAAGCATTAGCTAAATCAAGAGACAATGTTGGAAAACATACACCCAAGATGGAAAAAATTACTGTTGATAAAAAAGATATTGCAACTGTGATTGGTAAAGGTGGCGCTACAATAAGAGAGATTGTTGAAAAATCAGGAGCAAAAGTTGATGTTAATGACGAAGGTATTGTAACAGTAGCAGCTCCGGATGAAGATGCTAGAAACAAAGCTATGCAAATGATTAAAGACTTAACAGCAAAAGCTGAATTAAATAAAATCTATAATGGCAAAGTTATGAAAATTATGGAATTTGGTGCTTTCGTTAACTTTCTAGGCAAACAAGATGGTCTAGTTCATATTTCTGAACTCGCAGATAAAAGAGTCGCTAAAGTGACTGACGTTGTAAAAGAAGGTGATGAAGTTAAGGTTAAAGTAATTGGCTTTGATAGAGGAAAAGTTAAACTTTCAATCAAGCAGGCAGCGATATAAAAAATAAAATATGCAAAATCAAGAAATATTAAAAATAATTGAAAATTTAAAAGGTCGAAGAGGCTACGAGGAAAAAAAAGCATCTAAGTTAGGATTTTCCTCACTTTACACATATTTTGAGGATAAAATTTCAAAGGAAAAGCAAGCTATTCAAAAACAAAAGAAAGAATTAGAAGAAATCAAACCTGATACTAAATCAAAGATTAAAGAAAAAAAAAGTTGCAGTTGTTGTTAGTAGCCTGATTGTTACTGGAAAATAAAAAAAATGAACGCCCCTTCTAAAAAAAAATGTCTAAATTTTTTAAAATTATTTTTTATAATATTTTTGTCCTTCTAGTTTTCATTTTAACTATAGAAATTTTTTTTGGATACTGGTTTAAAGAATTTAATTTTGGACCGGATATGAGGGGAAAAAGAATTCAAAAAATAGTTTTTCAACATGAAAATAAACAAATAAATTATTTTAGAGACTTTTATGGTTTTAGAGAAGGACCATATATAAATAAAAAATATGATCCATCTAAAATAAAAATTATATTTAATGGTGGAAGTACTGGAGATGAAATGTTTTTAGATTACGATCAGACAATAGTTGGTAAACTAAATTCTTATTTGAAAAAGGACGAGTTAGATATTAAGATTTATAACGCTTCACAGGCTGGAAAATCCTTAGTTGGTCACGTAAATGAATTTTCTAGTTGGTTTAAAAATATACCTAATTTTAAACCAGAAGTGATTATTTATTATTTAGGAATTAACGATAGAAAAATAGTCCCTAATAGATGGCATAATTATGAAGCTAATTTAAGTTATTTTCAAAACTTTTTTTGGAATATAACTCAAAAAAGTTTTTTTTGGGAGAAAATTAAAATAATTAAAGATAAATATTTTTATAGTGAAGATAATATAAGTGCTTATTTAACTAACGATCCAGATTTATTACAAAAACTTAAAAGCAATGAATTCATTTCATTCGACTATGCTAAAAAAAATTATAAAATTGAAAATGAGAAGGATTTAGCAATTATACAAAATTTTAAATCAAATTTAGAAAATTTAAAACAACAGTTGGAAATTTGGAAAATACAGCCTATTTTTATTACCCAAATTACGTACAATATTAATGGTGATAAAATGTTGCACTTATTAAACACAGAACTTAAAAAGTTTTCTTTAAAATACAACTACACAATAATAAAACTTGATGAAATAATAAATATGCCATTAAATAACTCGTTCATTGATAATATCCATACAAATAAAAATGGTTCAGAAAAAATTGCAAAAATGGTTTACCCGTATTTAAAATCAGCATTAATAAAAAAAACTATTTCTAAGAAATGATTGGAAGAGTAAGAAAAATAAATTCAAAAATACTAAAAAGCTTGTTATTTGAAAATAAAAAATGAAAACTTTCAGAGTTTACACCATTATAATATTAGTAGCTATTATAATTGCCTTATATACCTTCGAGGGCTACATAAGAATTACAAATTCAAAAAAAACTTCTGAAATAAATAATAGTAACTTTTTAAAAGAAAAAATTTATAAAGAAAAAACTGGAAAGCAATACGACTTCAGAACAAATGTTCAAATTGCAGAATATTTTTTAAATAAAGGTGAGAATATAATAATACCATTCTTACCTCACCATTTAAGAAGTTCTTCAAACTTAGATTTATTTCATTTGTCTGGACCCTCAAATTCAAAAATAATCTGTTGTAATGAAAATGGTTACTGGTCAATTATTGATACAGATAAATATGGATTTAATAATCCTGGTGAAGAATGGAAAAAAAGTGAAATAGAGTTTGTTTTGGTTGGAGACTCATTTACTTTTGGTGACTGTGTTAATAGGCCAAATGATATTCCCTCTGTTTTAAGAAATCTTACTGGTAAAGCAGTAATCAATTTAGGCTATAGAGGCAATGGACCTTTAATGGAATATGCAACTTTAAAAGAATATTTTCCAGAACAATCTAATGTAAAAAATATTTTATGGTTATATTATGAGGGTAATGATAATTATGAATTTACGTTAGAGCTTAAAAATAACATATTAAAAAAATATTTTGAGGATAAAAATTTTTCGCAAAATCTTAAAAACAAACAACAGCAGATAGATATAATAACCAAAATTCCACTTGCAGAAGTAAAAGAAAAAAAAGATAGATCAAAGAATCAAAATAATTTTAAAAAAAAACAAAATATAAGCTTGGGAGTAATAGAATTCTTAAAATTAAAAAAAACGAGAGCTGGATTGAGGGAAAATTCTAAACCACGTCCACAGTTTAAAACATTATTAAAATTAACTTTAGAATTTGCTAAACAAAATAATTCAAATTTTTACTTTGTATATTTGCCAGAGTATGAGAGATATATATTAAGCAATTATAAACAGAAAAATTATAAAAAAATTAAAAGAATCACCAAAGATTTAAATATCCCTTTTATAGATATTCACAAAGAGGTTTTTGCAAAGGAGAAAAATCCTCTAAAGCTTTTCCCTTTTGAATTACCTGGCCATTATAATACTTATGGATATAAAAAAGTTGCCGAAAATATATTTAAAAATACTCAAAGATAAATATATTATTTATTTTGTGTTTAATTTTATTAATTAAAAAAATAGTACGTCCCTACTAATCTAAATTAATTATACTTTCTTTTATTGTTTCTGAAATCACCTTGGCACCTTCATAATTTGGATGAATTCCATCACTTTGATTAAACTTTGGATTTAATGCCACTTTTTTTAGTAAAAAAGGTATTAAATTTAAATCATATTCCTCTGCTAACTTAGGAAAAATATCATCGAATTTCTTTTTATATGCTAATCCGTTTGTTGGAGACGCTTTCATGCCTGCCAAAATTATTTTTATATTTCTAGTTTTTATAATTTCTATAATTTTCCTTAAATTATTTTCTGTTTGATCTGGATTAATTCTTCTAAGCATATCATTTGCGCCTAATCCTAAAACAATCAAATCGATATCGCTATCAGGGGTATATTCCTCAATTCTATCCAATCCATCTTCTGAAGTATCTCCAGAAACACTTCCATTTATCACTTTGATATTATATCCAACTTCTTTTAAATCATTTTCTAATATTATTGAAAGTGCTTGGTTTTCCTTTAAACCGTAACCAGACATTAAACTGTCCCCGAACAATAAAATTTCATTTACATCATCTAACTTATCAGTCTTGTTACAACTAGTCAAAAGCAAGCTGAAAAGAAGAATTTTAAAAATTATTAGAAAATTATTTTTCAATCCTACTTATTTATTTTGTGTTTAATTTTACTTATTAAGAAGATAGCAATTGCACTTACTGCAGCAAATACTTCAAGCGCATGACCAGAATCACCCAGTATCATTTGGACAACATAAAATATAATACAAACAATAAACCAAACTAGAATTAACATTATTTATTTTTCCATTTGTGAAAGTTTCTTTTTAAGTTTATTTGATAATCCTTTGAACCACTGTAATTCTTTACCCGATTCCGGGAGTACCGCACCATATTCAATCATCTGTGAAGGTGGTAGATCAACTATATAAACCCATACTTGAGTTTCATCTAATTTTGTATTTTTTACTAAGATATTTTTCAAATCAGAAATTAATCTATCCTTAATTTTTTTAGGTCTACCAGCTCTTATTTGACCAAGCAAAAACAACGAGGGCTCTTTTACCTTTTTACCTCCCATAAAATGATTATTTTTTTTGGTTTTATTAAATATAACTTGAGCAAAATAAGTGTTTGCACCTGTAATTACATTATGAACTTTGGTTATACCTTGCGCTAAATCTTTTTGTTGTTTGTTAGTTAAATTAAAGTTTGAATTAGTAACTGTATAAGTCGGCATTTATTCACTTATATTTTTTGGATCAGGCATCCCAACTTTATTGTATCCAGCATCTACGTAATGAATTTCACCTGTAACACCTCCAGCCATATCGCTTAACAAATATAAAGCTGAATTTCCAACATCAAGATTATCTACATTTCTTTTTAAAAAAGAGTGATCAGCATTCCACTTATATAAAAATTTTGCATCACCAATTGCAGATGCTGCTAAAGTTTTAATTGGACCTGCACTTATAGCATTTACCCTTACTCCTTTAGACCCAAGATCTCTTGCAAGATATTTTACACTTGCTTCTAAAGCAGCTTTACAAACACCCATTACATTATAATTTGGTATAGCTTTATTTGCCTCATAGCTCAGAGTAATCATGCTTCCACCCTGCTTCATTATTTTTGAGGCTTCTTTTGCAACCTCTGTAAATGAAAAACATGAAATTAACATACTCCTTAAAAAGTTTTCTCTTGTTGTATTTAGATATTCTCCTGATAACTCAGATTTATCTGAAAATGCTATGGCATGTACCACAAAATCAATCTCACCCCATTTAGATTTTACATCCTCAAATAGTTTTACTACTTCCTCTTTCTTCTCAACATCGCAGCTAAAAGTTACATTTGAATTTAATTTTTCTGCTAATGGAATTACTCTTTTTTTAAGAGCGTCTCCTAAATATGTAAAAGCTAGTTCTGCCCCAGCTTCAGCTAATTTTTGTGATATTCCCCAAGCAATGGATCTTTCATTGGCAACACCCATGATTAATCCTTTTTTGCCTTTCATTAAACTCATTATTAAACTTTCTCGAAAACTAAAGTTGCGTTTGTTCCACCAAATCCAAAACTATTAGACATAATTGAATTCAAAGAAACATCTTTTTCTACTTTTGTAACAATTGGATATTTTTTTGCTTCATCATCCATATCTGAAATATTTGCAGATGCTGAAATGAAATTATTTTTCATCATTATTAAGCTGTAAACAGCTTCGTGGACTGAAGTAGCACCTAAGGAATGCCCAGATAATGATTTAGTTGAACTTATTTTCGGTTTATAATCTTTAAATACCTCTCCTACTGCTTTCAATTCAGTTATATCACCCACAGGCGTAGAGGTTCCATGTGTATTAATATAATCAATTTTATTTTTCGCAGTTTTTAAAGCCATTTGCATACATCTAACTGCACCTTCACCAGATGGAGCGACCATATCATAACCATCAGATGTTGCGCCGTACCCAGTTAATTCTGCATAAATTTTTGCACCTCTTGATTTTGCATGCTCATATTCTTCAAGCACTAAAACACCTCCACCGCCTGATATAACAAATCCATCTCTTGTTTTGTCATAAGGTCTAGATGCTTTATCTGGCGTATCATTGTACTTAGATGATAAAGCGGTCATTGCATCAAACATTGCTGTCATTGCAAAGTGAACTTCATCGCTACCGCCTGCAAATATGATATTCTGTTTTCCTAATTGAATTAGTTCCATTGCATTACCGATACAGTGTCCACTAGTAGCACATGCAGAACTTATCGTGTAATTTACACCTTTAATTTTAAATGGCACAGCAAGCGTAGCAGATGCTGTACTTGCCATAGTTCTCGGTACTACAAACGGTCCCATTTTTTTTGGATTTTTTTCTCTAGTTTTATCTGCAGCCAAAATTACATTTTCAATTGAAGGTCCCCCCGACCCCATTACCATTCCTGTAGAAATATTACTTACATCTTTTTCCTCTAAACCAGAGTCTTTTACAGCTTCATTCATAGCTACATAATTGTAAGCTGAACCTTTACCCATAAATCTAATAACTTTTCTATCTACGTGGTCTTCTAATTTTATATTTGGTAATCCATGAACATGGCTCTTGAGATTAAATTCTTTATACTCTTCAGAAAAAGTAATGCCAGATTTTGAATTTATAAGAGAATTGTAAACTTCTTCTTGATTATTACCCAAACAAGAAACCACACCAATTCCAGTTACTACAACTCTTTTCATTATTTAAACAATCCAACTTTCAAATTTTCAGCAGAATAAATTTTTTTATCATCAGCTTTAAGAATTCCATTTGCTAAACCTACTGTCGTACCTTCTTTTACTAAAATTCTCTTCATATCAATTTCATATGTTGCAATTTTTACATTTTTTAAAACTTCACCTGTAAACTTAACTGCCCCAACTCCTAACGCTCTTCCTCTTCCAGGGTTTCCAAGCCAGCCTAAATAAAATCCAACCAGTTGCCACATTGCATCAAGTCCTAAGCATCCAGGCATAACTGGGTCCTCTTTAAAATGACAATCAAAAAACCATAACTCATTTTTAATGTCTAGTTCTGCTTTTAAAACTCCTTTTTTAAAAGCACCTTTATTTTCTTCAATTTCTGTAATTCTGTCAAACATCAGCATTGGAGGCAATGGAAGTTTTGCATTCCCGGGTCCAAAAAGCTCACCATTACCGCACTTTATTAAGTCATCGTAATTATATGCTGATTTTTTTTCCATAAAATTTGTTCTTTAATACTGTATTTAGATAATTTACAATATACAATTAGATTTGAACTGATAAATTAGGCTAAATAATGAATAATAATACTCATTTTGAGGAAAAACTAAGATCTGCAGGCTTAAGACCTACTAGGCAAAGATTAAAAATGTGTGAGATTCTTTTTGATAGAAAAAAAACTTTTCATTTTACAATAGAAGATCTTCGAAAAATTTTAAAAAAGAAATTAGATACTAAAATATCTCAAGCTACAATTTATAATACGATTAACGCCTTTAAGAATAAAGGCTACATAAAGGAAATTTCTTTAAATTCTGATAAAACATATTTTGATACCAATGTAACAAATCACCACCATTTTTATAATGAGACTACTAATGAGCTAGTAGATTTTCATGATAACGATGTAGAGGAAATAAAATTGAGAAAAAACCTCCCCGGAAAAAAAATTAAATCTATAGAGGTTTTAGTAAAAGTTTCTAATAAATAATAACTATTATTATTCACATTTTATAAAGTAGGACAAAAAAACACTTTAGAATCATTCTAATATATTGACATATTCGACAAACTTATTAAATTAGAGTTGTGAGTAAAGAAATTTTAAAAGAACAGTCAAAATGTCCATTCACAGGTACTGGAACACCACCAAAACATCCAACTGGAAAAGGAACTTCCAATAGAGACTGGTGGCCGAACAGTCTAAATCTTAAAATACTAAGCCAGCATTCTAGATTAGTAAATCCGATGGATAAAAAATTTAGTTATGCAAAGGAATTTAAGAAATTAAATTATAAAGCTCTTAAAAAAGATCTACATAAATTAATGACAGACTCGCAAGATTGGTGGCCAGCTGATTATGGTCATTACGGTCCATTATTTATAAGATTAGCTTGGCATGCAGCAGGTACGTACAGAACTGGCGATGGAAGAGGAGGTGCTGGTACGGGTAATCAGCGTTTCGCTCCACTCAACAGTTGGCCCGATAATGTTAACTTAGATAAAGCAAGATTGTTACTCT
The DNA here is from genome assembly GCA_902572945.1 of uncultured Pelagibacteraceae bacterium. GTDB lineage: Bacteria > Pseudomonadota > Alphaproteobacteria > Pelagibacterales > Pelagibacteraceae > Pelagibacter. Next base: position 21,706 of record CACGHU010000005.1, on the reverse strand, counting down.
GGCCTATAAAGAAAAAATACGGAAAAAGAATTTCTTGGGCAGATTTATTTATTTTAGTTGGAAATATTGCACTTGACTCCATGGGTTTCAAAACTTTTGGTTTTGGTGCTGGTCGTGAAGATATCTGGGAACCAGAGGAAGATATTTATTGGGGATCAGAAAAAGAATGGTTAGGTGTAAATAGATACAGTGGAAAAAGAGATTTAGAACAACCATTAGGAGCCTCTCACATGGGATTAATTTATGTTAACCCTCAAGGTCCTGATGCAAATCCTGATCCATTATTAGCAGCGCATGATATCAGAGAAACATTCGGCAGAATGGCAATGAATGATTACGAAACTGCAGCCTTAGTTGCAGGTGGACATACATTTGGAAAATCTCACGGGGCAGCCCCTGAGTCTCACAAAGGTCCAGAACCAGAAGGATCAAAAATTCATGAACAAGCAACTGGTTGGAATAGTAATTATAAAAGTGGAAAAGGAGTTGATACTATCAGCTCTGGAATAGAAGGCGCTTGGACACAAAATCCAATTAAGTGGGATATGGGATATTTAGATTGTTTGTATGGTCACGAGTGGGAATTAACCAAGAGCCCTGCAGGCGCACATCAATGGACACCAAAAAAAAATGGTCAAGAAATTAAAATGGTTCCTGATGCACATGAGAGAGGAAAAAAACATCCTCCAATGATGCAAACTACCGATATTTCATTAAAAGTTGATCCAAGTTATGGACCAATAACAAGACATTTCCATAACAATCCAAAAGAATTCCACGATGCTTTTGCTAGAGCATGGTTTAAGCTTACGCACAGAGACATGGGCCCAAGAGCATGCTATTTAGGTCCAGATGTACCAAAAGAGCAATTAATTTGGCAAGATCCAGTACCAAAACAAAAATACAAAATCAAAAAAAGTGAAATCAAAAAACTAAAAGCTCAAATTTTAAAATCAGGACTTAAAACTTCAGAATTAGTATCAGCCGCGTGGGCATCTGCATCGACTTTTAGAGGTTCCGATAAAAGAGGTGGAGCAAACGGAGCAAGATTACGACTTGAACCTCAAAGAAATTGGGAGGTAAACAAGATGTCGAAAACTGACAAGGTGATAAAAGTATTAGAGAAAATTAAGAGCCAATTTGATGGGAAAAAGAAAAATGTTTCAATTGCTGACCTGATAGTTTTAGGTGGTTGTGTTGCTATTGAAAAAGCAGCTAAAACGGCTGGTCATAAAGTTGAGGTTCCTTTTTCTGCAGGAAGAGGTGATGCATCACAAGATCAAACTGATATAAATTCATTTAGTTTATTAGAACCAAAAGCAGATGGATTTAGAAATTATTTAAATTCAGAAACAAATATTTCAGCAGAAGAGCTTTTAATTGATAAAGCACAACTGATGAGACTGACAGCGCCAGAAATGACAGTTTTAGTCGGTGGCATGAGAGTGTTGAACACTAATTATGATGGATCAGATAATGGCGTATTCACGAAAAAACCTGGTTCATTATCTAATGATTACTTTAAAAATTTATTAGATATGAACACAACTTGGAAAGAAGTTGATAAAAAAGAGCAGTTATTTGTCGGCAAAGATAGAAATACAAACAAAGTTAAGTGGAAAGGCACTAGAGTAGATCTAATATTTGGCTCTAATTCTCAATTAAGAGCTATTGCTGAAGTCTATGCTTGTGAGGATGGAGAGAAAAAATTTATTAGTGATTTTGTTGCAGCATGGACAAAAGTAATGAATTCAGACAGATTTGATTTAAAACTTAACTAGGCTATAATTAGTTTATGACTGAACTAACTAGAGGCATATTTCAAACTAGCAAATCGTTTTATGATAGTAACAAGGGTTCACTATTAAGAACTTTAATATACACAATAGGACATTTTGCAATTGCAATTACAGTTTTAATGTTAATAGCAGACGTATCGTTTATGATCGCATTAACAGATGCAATTGTAGAGCCTTTAGCTAATGCGGTATGGTATTTTGTGTTAGACAAAATCTGGACAAGTAAATTGAGTAAGAAAAAATAATTAGTCTTTACCCCAAACATTATCCATATTAATCCACCCTGTATAGTTTAGACTACTAACCTCACACCAGTCTTTTTTACATTTTTTTAATACAAATAATCTACCACTCTCAATATTTGCGATAGGTTTAGAGTTAAAAGTAGGTTTTTTAAAAAGAATTCTTTTTGATAAAACTATTACGGAATTTACTTTTTTCAATTGAGAGATGTGTATCCATCCACTATTTTTTTTGTGGTCAATCACTTTACGAAAGTTCTCTTTTTTATCAATGACTCTCAATGGTAAATATTTTTTATTATAAATAAATTTTACAGGATAATCTAAACCTGGACCCATTCTTACATTTACTTTAGAATTTTTGAGCATCAAAAAGTATTTTTCATTACTTAATGCGTTCGAACAAAAAAAAATTAAAATAAGAAAAATTACTTTTTGCCACATATACAATTCTTTTTTTTTGAAAATCTTATTTGTCTAAAAGTTAAACTTAAAAGATTAATTATTAGGATTTTATTTGTTAATTCATTTTTAATACCCAATATATTTTTAAGAACTTCATTTGCCTGTATGTTGCCTACTATACCTGCAACAGGACCTAAAATTCCATCAGTTTCACAGTTTAAAATTTCCTCATTAACTTCTGATTGATAGAAACATTTTAAACATGCCTCATTATTCTTTCTAAAATTAAAAGAAAAAATATGGCCATCGTATCTACTGATAGCACCGACTATAAATATTTTTTTTAATTTATATGCAAATTGATTCAATAAAAATTTTGTCTTAAAATTATCTGAACCATCTACAACAATGTCGAATTGATTTAATAATTTATAAGCGTTTTTTTTTGTTATTTTATTTTTATAAATTTTAGTTTTAACATCAGGATTAATGTCAGTTATTTTTTTTTTTAACACTTCAACTTTATATTTTCCTACATCTCGCAATGTATAAATTGATTGACGATGTATGTTTGATACATCTACTTTATCAAAATCAATTATGCCTATCTTACCTACTCCTGCTCTGGATAAATAATCAATAATTGGACAGCCAAGACCACCAGCACCAACAACTAAAACATTTGAATTAATTATTTTTTTTTGACCTATAATTCCAATATTTTTTAAAACTATTTGTCTTGAATATTTTTCAATTTGCTTTGTGGAAAGATTTTTCCTCATTTACCAGTAGAACCAAAACCTCCACTTCCTCTAATTGTTTTAGGAAGTTCATTTACTTCCTCAAATTCGATTTTTAAAACCGGTGTGAGAATCATTTGTGCTATTCTATCATCGCAATTTACTATAAATTCATCTTCTCCATGATTAAATATTATAACTTTTAGCTCACCTCGATAATCACTATCAATTGTTCCAGGAGTGTTAAGAACACCAATACTTTGTTTAGCTGCTAATCCAGATCTTGGTCTTATTTGAACTTCAAATTCTTCAGGAAACGCTATTGATATTCCAGTTGGAACTAAAGCTGATGTACCAGGTTTGATTTTGATTGGTTTTTCAATAAATGCCATTATATCCATACCGGATGAGCCACTAGTCTTGTATTTTGGCAGTTTTACTTTTGGATCAAATCTTTTAACTAAAACTTTAACCATTAGTTAGCCCAGATTTGAAACAATTTTTTCTACAATTTTGTTCGCGATTTCGGATTTTTTATCTTTAGAAATTTTTTCAATTTCTCCATTTTTATATAAGATGCTTACCTCATTGTAGTCAGAATCAAAGCCTATCTCTTGATTTGATACATCATTTGCAACCAACCAATCACAGTTTTTTTCATTAATTTTTTTTTGTGAATTTGCGATTATATCATTTGTCTCAGCTGAAAATCCTAAAACCAATTTAGGCCTTAAAGAATTATGGTTCGAAACATGCCTTAGTATATCAATATTTTTTTCTAAACTAAGATTGTAATTATCTTTATTTTTAATTTTAGTTTCTGAAATATTCTTGACTTTATAATCTGCAACTGCAGCAGAAAAAACAGCCACGTCTACTGGTAGATTTTCAATTACTGCATCAAACATTTCTTTTGCTGAATTAATATTGATTGTGTTGACGCCTTTAATTGAATTAAGTTGAGTAGGTCCAGATATAAGAGTGGTGCTAAATCCACTTTTTCTAAGTGAATTTGCTATCTCATATCCTTGTTTTCCACTTGATTTGTTTGTTATATATCTCACGGGATCGATAAATTCTTTGGTTGGTCCAGCAGTTACAAGTGCCTTAAGGCCGTTATTTTTTTTTAATTCTTTTAATTTTGTGTCTAAATATTTAATGATTTCTAGTGGTTCTGTCATTTTACCTTCACCATACTCACCACACGCCATGTCCCCAACATCTGGACCTATAAACTCATGACCCATATTTTTTAGTATATCCACATTATTTTTATTAGATTTATTTTCCCACATTCTTACATTCATGGCTGGAGCAATAAAGAATTCTTTATCAGCAGCCAACAGAACAGTTGATGCCAAATCATCTGCACTAGCATTTGAAATTTTAGATAGTGTGTTTGCAGTTGCAGGTGCAATTAAAATTATATCTGCCCATCTAGATAATGAAATATGATCCATTTCAGCTTCAGAACTTGCATCAAATAAATCTGAATAAACTTTTTCTTGAGATAGTGAACTAACTGATAGAGGTGTTACAAATTTATTAGCATTCTTTGATAGAATTGTTTTAACCAAGCTTCCTTTTTTTTTTAGAAGTCTAATTAATTCCAAAGATTTATAGGCAGCAATTCCTCCTGTTATTACTAATAAAACTTTTTTATTTTTTAATTCACTCATTTGGAGATTAAAATACCATGAAACCTATAAATACAAGCAATAATAAGCCAATAATACTTTGATTTCTAAAGGATTTCATTTCAAGTTCTTTGTTTTTCATTGCAGAGTAAGAATTTGAATTTTGGGGGATTTGACCGCTTGCAAGAAAAGTTAGCGCTTGATTGGCCTTTTCCATCATCTGTGGTAATTCAGGTAGTTTTCTCAAAACTTCAGCAGAATCTTTTAAAGTTTCTGTAAAATTATTTATTGGATCTTTTGTTTCCCTCAGCCATTTTTCTAAAACTGGTCTTGAGGTTTCCCAAATATTAGTTTCAGGATTAAGTTTTCTTGCAACGCCTTCGACTACCACCATTGTTTTTTGTAATAATAGAAGCTGAGGTTGCGTTTGCATATTAAATTTTTCTGTAATATCAAACAATTGTTTTAGTAATTTTCCACCAGAAATATCTTTTACGGATTGACCAAAAATTGGTTCACCTATTGATCTCAAAGCTTGAGCAAGTTCATCAACGTTTACGTTATTTGGAACTAAGCCCGCCACTAAATGAACTTCAGCAACTTTTTTATAATCTCTTTGAATAAAACCAAATAAAATTTCTGCAAGGTATCTTCTATTAATTTTGTCTATTCTACCCATTATACCGAAATCAATTGGCACTATCTGTCCACTTTCATTTATAAATAGATTACCTTGGTGCATATCCGCATGGAAAAAGCCATCTCTAACTGCGTGCCTTAAAAAGTGTTGAATAATATTTGATGCAATATTTTTTACATCTATATTTTTATCGTTTATTAAATCTTTTTCTCTAATTGACACTCCATCGACCCAATCTAATGTTAAAACTTTTTCACTTGTATAATTCCAGTATATTTTAGGCACAAAAAACCCAGAGTCATTTTTTGTATTTTCAGCAAATTCGTTAGCAGCTGCTGCTTCAAATCTTAAATCCATTTCATGATTGGTAATTTCTTTTAAAAGAAAAACTACTTCTACCAACTTAAGCCTTTTAGTTTTTGTTATTGTGCTTTGAATTATGTATGCTAGAAGCATTAAAGCATCTATTTCTTCATTGAAAACTTTTCTGATTTCAGGTCTTAATATTTTAATTGCAACATCTTTTATGACCCCATTTTCATTAATTTGTGCTTTGTGTACTTGTGCTATTGAAGCTGCAGCCACAGGGTCACTTAGATTTAATATAGATTTAAAGTTATCATTACCTAAACTCTCTTTTAAAATATTTTTAGCTTCTTGCATTGTAAAGGGCGGTAGTCTGTCTTGAAGCTTCTCTAATTTTTTTGAAACATCCTCTCCAATTATATCTGGTCTTGTAGCTAAAAACTGGCCTAATTTTATAAAAGTTGTACCCATACCCTGTATGGACTCGCAGAGTTTATCTTCATCAGATTTATTACTCTGGTCATTTTTTTTTGAAAATGAAAAGGCGAAAATATTTAATAAAACTTTAATTATAAGTGGTGGTCGATGTATTCTAGAAATTATTTCTACGGCATCAGATATTGCCAACCTTCTTGCGATCCTTAATAAAATAAAAATTTTTTTTAACATTAAACCTTCCAACCAGAATGAATTGCAACTATTCCACCATTAAAATTTCTATACTTACAATTTTTAAAATTGTTTTTTTTCATGCAATCAAGTAACTCTTCTTGATTAATAAATTTATCTATACTTTCGACTAAGTATTCATATGGTTCTCTATCTCCTACGATAAAATCTCCTAATTTTGGTATCAATTTTGAATATTCTTTATAAATTTTGCCTAAATTTTCATTTTGAACTTTTGAAAATTCTAGACAAAGAAATTTACCACCTGGTTTTAAAACTCTAAATGCTTCTTTTAAGGATTTATCAATATTTTTAGTATTTCTTAATCCAAAGCTTATTGTATAGAAATCAAAATAATTATCTTTAAACTTTAAATTCTCAGCTGAATTTATATACCAATTTATATTTTTAATATTTTTAAATTTTTTTTCTCCTTCGTTAATCATTTTTTTATTTGGGTCAACATTATAAACTTCACCCTTATAATTAACTGCCTCTAAGAAGAGCTTTCCAATATCCCCGGTACCACATGCTACATCTATTAATTTCGAATTTTTAGATGGAGACATAATATTTATTAAATCTTTCTTCCAAAGTCTGTGAATACCAAGCGACATAAAGTCATTCATCAAATCGTACTTGTTTGACACTTTATCAAAGACCTTCTGAACAAGTCCTTTATGGTTTTGTAAAATTTGTTTCATTATTTTTTCTTAATATCTGATAATATAGTACTTAATGCCAGAATTGCCAGAAGTAGAAATTGTCAAACAGTCACTTATAAAAAACGTAAAATCTCAAAAAATTCTTAATGTAATAGTAAGAAATAGAAATCTTAGATTTAGAATCCCAAATAATTTTAAGAGTATTCTCAAAAAAAAAAAAATTGTTAATATTAAAAGATTTTCCAAATACATAATTATTGAACTTTCAAATAAGATATATTGTATTTTACATTTAGGAATGTCAGGTACATTACATATTGTTAAACAGAAAAATAAAAATTTAATAACAAACTCAAGTTTTTATCATTCACCATTTTTACCAAAAAAACATAATCATGTTGAAATAATATTTAAAAAATTGAGACTTATTTATAATGATCCGAGAAGATTTGGATATTTCAAAATTTTAAATAATCCTTTAAAATTAAAAAATTTTATTAACAATTATGCAATTGAGCCATTTAATAGAAAATTTAACTACAATTACATAAAAGGCAAGTTACATGATAAGAAAAAAAACATAAAAAATTATCTTTTAGATCAAAAATTTGTCTCTGGTATTGGAAATATTTACGCATCAGAAATATTATTTGAAAGTAAAATAAATCCTAAAAAAAAATCATGCGACCTTTCAGAAATAGAATTGAGGGATATAGTGAAATATTCAAAAATCGTTTTAAATAATTCAATTAAAAAAGGTGGTTCAAGCATAAGAAATTTTGTTAATACTTCAGGTGATTTGGGCAGTTTTCAGAAATATTTTAAAGTTTATGAAAGAGAAGGTAAAAATTGTCCAAAAATTTATTGTGATGGTGAAATTAAACGTATAATAATTTCAAATAGATCGACTTTCTATTGCGCCAATTGTCAAAAATAGAAAAAATAATTAGTTGACCGTACCAATTTGAGCAGTTATATCTCCACCCGTTATGGCTAATACAAAATCCGCGATTAAAACCACTAGAAGAATATCCAGAGAAACTAAAGTTAACAAGCTTAGAAAAAGCAGATTTAAAAATGCCATAAAAAAAATGAACGTTTTGATTGAAAAGAAAAATAAAAAAGAGGCTTTAAGTTATTTGCCAAAGTTAAATTCAGAAATTATGAAAATTGCGAAAACTGGCATTGTAAAAAAAGGAAATGCTTCTAGAAATTTGTCAAGGCTTACAAAAAAAATTAACGCTCTTTAACAACCCTCAAGCGACATCCATACGCTCAACTTTTGATCTACACTAAATATCTTAACATCTGTTATTAAAACACTAAATATAGATTTGTTAAATTTGTAAAGAGATTTTTCTTTTTATTATTTTTAAATTTAAAATTACTACTTAAAGTTTAAAAATAATTTCTATTATAGATTTAATTTTTTAAAAAAAAATACACTTACAGATTTTATTTTTTTTTTATTTTTATTAAATTTTTGTTGATTAAAATTTTTTAAAGTTCTTATATGAAATTCTTAAATATTCTCATGGAAAACAAAAATATTCTTAAAACAGATCAAATTGTAAAAATTTCTTGGGGAAAAATTCAAACTGAAATGAAAGATAAGTTTGGAAAAGATATTTATGATAGTTGGCTAAGAAAAATTTCGTTTGAGGAAGAGTTTAATAATTATGTTTTGTTGTCAGTAACAACTCGTTTTATAAGAGACTGGATTACTTCTCGATATTTGGATCAAATTTTGAGCATTGTAAGAACTTATAAAACTGAAATAAGTAGAATAGAATTATCAGTTAACGAAGAGCAAAATAATTTAGAACAAAAAAGAGTAGATTTTAAAACTACAGATATCTCTACAAATAATATTTCGTTTATAAAAGATTATGTGTTTCAATATAATCGTATTGATCCTAACAAAAGCTTTGAAAATTTTATCATAGGCTCAAGTAATAGATTGGCTTTTGAAGCTTCAAAAAAAGTGTCCTATAAATCATCACATTACAATCCTTTGTATATTTATGGTGGTGTCGGAATGGGAAAAACTCATCTTTTAAATTCAATTGGTCTTAAGTTGAAAGAAGAAAGCAAAGTGATGCTTATTTCAGCAGAGAGATTCATGTATCAGTTTGTAAAATCAATTAAATCAAATGAAATGGTAAAATTTAAAGACTATTTTAGAAATGCAGATGTCTTTTTAATTGACGATATTCAATTTATGAATGGCAAAGAAGTGATGCAAGAAGAATTTTTTCATACTTTTAACGCTCTACTTGATAAGGGATCTCAAATTATTATTTCAGGAGATAGACCACCAAATAAACTTAATAGAATACAAGAAAGAATTAAATCTAGGTTTTCTGGTGGATTGGTAATTGACATACAACCACCTGATTATGAACTAAGATATAAAATTATTAAGTCAAAGGTAGAAGAATTGAAAAATTATTCCTCACAACAACTAAATATTTCAGAGGAGATTCAAGTATTTTTGAGTAAAGAAATAAAGAATAGTATTAGAGAACTAGTTGGAGCTTTAAATAGGATAGTCTCTTTCTCAAGGATTTATAATAAAACACCAAACATATCAGAAACTAAAATTGTGTTAAAAGACTTACTCAATTATTCTGAAAATAAAGTTACAGTTGACCTTATACAATCTTTAGTATGTAAATTTTTTAAAATTTCCAAAACCGAAATGTTGTCCTCGAGGAGATCAAGATACCTAGTAAGACCAAGGCAAACAGCAATATATTTAACAAAACTATTGACATCTAAGTCTCTACCTGAAATTGGAAGAGATTTTTCTAACAGAGATCATACAACTGTGATTCACTCAATAAAAACTATAGAGTCTCTAAAAAAAAATGATAGTGAACTTTGTAATAGTATTGATACATTAAAAAATCAAATTTTATATAATAACCAGAGAAATGAAATTTAATGTCAATCAGAATGATCTTCAGCAATCACTGGGGTACTGTCAAGGAGTAATTGAGAAAAGAAGCACACTTCCAATTCTTTCTAATGTTCTTCTAGATGCGTCAAATTCAAAACTAAAAATCATCGCAACCGATCTTGATTTAATATTTATTAATGAAATTAAAAATGTTGAAATATTAGAAGAGGGAAAAACAACTACCACATCTTCAATTATGTATGACATAATAAGAAAATTTAAATCAGGAAAAAAAATTAATTTTAATCAAACTAGCGAAAATAAAATTCATTTAGAGTCTGAAAAATCAATTTTTAATCTAAATTGTATTTCTGCTTCAGAATTTCCTGTTACTGAAGAGAATTTTAGTGGTAGTAGTTTCTCATTAAAATCAAAAGAATTACTGAAGTTATTAAATAAATGTAAATTCTCTGTTTCAAATGATGAAACAAGACACTATTTAAGTGGGATTTATATGCATCAAACTAAATTAGATGATAAAACATATTTGACTGCAGCAGCTACAGATAGCCATAGAATGTCAATTTCAAAAGTTCCATTAAAAGACCAAATTACTTTCAATCCAATAATACTTCCGAAAAAAACAATTTTTCAACTCGTAAATCTTTTAGAAGACTATGAGGGAGAAGTAAAAATTTCTAACGAAAAATCAAAAATAAAGTTTGAAATGGAAAATAGCATACTTGTGTCAAAACTAATTGATGGAAAGTTTCCAAATTATATTCAAGTTGTTCCAAAGGATAATAAAAAGAGATTAGAAGTAGATCTTAAGTTATTTATGGACTCGGTTGACAGAGTTGCATCTGTCTCATTAGATAAAAAAGACAGTGTAAAATTTATTTTAACTAAAGATAAATTAAATTTATCTGTAAATAATACAAGCAGTGGTGATGGAAATGAGACAATTAATGTTTCCTTTGATCATGAATTAAATATAAGTTTTAACTCAAGATACCTAATTGATATAGCGTCACAATTGGATGGGGAGAGAATAGAACTTTATTTGAATGAAACTGGGTCTCCTGCTTTAATCAAAGACCCTTCAGATTTTGATAGCATTTATGTTGTTATGCCGATGAAAGGTTAGAAGTTTTATTAAGAACTTCATACATCGTGTTTTGTAAAGAAACTAGGAATTCCTTATTTCTAAGTCCAGGCTTTATTGGTTTAAGTATAGAAATAGTTATCTTTTTATTCTTGGCAAGACTGCCAGTTTTAGGCCAGATTTCTCCCGAATTTATCACGACAGGTAAACAACTGATATTTAATTCATCATAAATTCTAGCCACACCCTTTTTAAAATTAGGTCTGTCTTGTGGATCTGTTCTTGTTCCCTGAGGAAAAATTACGATCGGCCTGTTATCATAAGATGAATTTTTAATTGTATCCAACAAATTCATTTTTTCTTTAGAAATTTTATTTCTTTCTACTGGTATTGATCCAATTTTTCTAAGATACCACCCAAAAATTGGGATATTAACAAGTTCTTTCTTCAATATAAATTTTGGTCCATTAAAAATTGATTGTAAATAGAATGTTTCAAATGCTGATTGATGGGTGCAAGCTATAAAAAAATTTTGGTTTTCTAAAATATTTTCTTTGCCAATAATTCTTATTTCTGTTGATAGAAGAAATTTTACACAGAATTTTGACCAATGTCCTAATATTTTTCCACCAAAAATTACTATTTTTTTTGGCATAAACAAAGATGGCAAGAATAAAATACAAACTAGGATTACACCACTGTAAAATATAAAAGAAAAATATTTTTTTGACATAAACAGAAATTTTAAACTAAATAAAATTTATTAATTTTTGTCTTTTCAAAATTAATTTCATTGATTTTTTATTTACCATTATTTCAGAAGGTTTTGGTCTTAAATTATAATTTGACGAGAGGGACATTCCATACGCACCAACATCAGAAATTGCTAAAAATTCTTTTTCCTTAAGATTTTGAAAGCCTTTTAAGGATAAGAATCTATCTGTTGTTTCACATACAGGGCCTACAAAATCATGTACTTTTTTACTTTTCTTATTTTTCTTTAATAAAGGTATAATATTATGGAATGACCCATATAGAGCAGGTCTCATAAAATCATTCATTGCAGCATCTAATATTATGAATTTTTTCTTGTCAGTATTTTTAATATAAATAATTTGAGTAAATAAGACAGCAGAATTTGCGATAATTGCCCTTCCAGGTTCAAAAATGATTTTAACTTTATGTTTTTTTAAAAAATTTTTAATTATTGAGTTGTACTTTTTATAATTAAATAACTTTGTTTTTTTTTCATATTGAATACCCATTCCACCACCTAAATCTATGTATTCAAAAAAGTGGTTTGATTTTTTTATAATTCTATCCAATTCGTTAATCATTTTTAAATATGGTTTATAATCTGTAATTTGACTACCTATATGGACACTTAAACATTTTACTTTTACAAAATTTGAGTTTTTAAAATTATTTAATGTTTTCAAAAATGCTTTTTCAGTTAAACCAAATTTATCTTCACGTTTACCTGTTGAGATTTTATTTAAAGTTTTTGCGTCAATATTTGGATTAAGTCTTATACCAACATTTACAATTTCTTTTTTGATTTTTGCTAATCTTTCAATTTCAAATATTTCACTTTCTGACTCGGCATTTATTAATAAAATTTTTTTTTCAATTGCATATTTTAACTCTTCAGTTTTTTTCCCCACTCCAGAGAAAACAATTTTTTTTGGAGATATGCCTGCTTTTAGAGCCTGTAACATTTCTCCTTTTGAAACAACATCAGCACCCATTCCTGTTTTTTTTATTTCTTTTAAAATTTGCAAATTACTATTTGATTTTACTGAGAAACATACCAAAGGATTTATGGTGCTAAAGTTTTTTTGAAAATTACTTATATTTTTTTTTAATCTTGAAATCGAATAACAATAAGTGGGCGTCCCATATTTTTTAACTATTTTTAAACTATTAACTTTTTCAACAAAAAGCTTATTTTTCTTAAAATTCATTAAATTATTTTGACAATTTTTAATTGTTTTTTTTGAGCTTTGTACTCTGGATCACCTTTTTTTCCACAAGAAAAAAGGATTATTGAACAAAACAGAATTAATAATATTTTTTTAAACATTTTTTTTGTATTTTTTTATCATTTTCTTTATATTTTCAAAAGAAGTTCCACCATAAGATTTTTTTGATTTTATTGAATTTTCTAGATTAAATAATTTTAATACATCTTCATTAAGTTTTTTATCAATACTTTTTATTTCATCGATGGTTAGCTCATCAAGGGCCTTACCTTTATTTTCACATAAATTTACAATTTTTGAAGTTATCAAGTATGCTTTTCGGAATGGATACTTATATTGTCTCACAATATAGTCAGCAAGATCTGTAGCTGTAGTATAACCTGTCTGTGCTAATTGTATCATTTTTTTTTTATTGATTTTAAAATTACTCAATACCTCTCTCATTATTTTTAATGAAATTGTAATTTGGTCAAAAGATTTAAAAGCTAATTCTTTATCATCTTGTAAATCTTTAAAATAAGATAATGGTAAACCTTTAAGAATTGTGAGCATAGAAAATAAATTCCCGTAGATATTTCCTGTTTTGCCTCTTAAATACTCTAGAGTATCTGGATTTTTCTTTTGCGGCATTATTGAAGATCCAGTAACAACTTTATCCTTAAGTTTAATTAAATCAAAAGCATCAGAGTTCCATAGAATAAATTCCTCTGCAAATCTAGATATATGATTTGCACAAACTGAAATAGAATAAAGAAAATCTAAAACAAAATCTCTATCTGAAACTGTATCAATAGAATTACCTGTTGGCTTTTTAAATTTAAGTTTTTTTGTGGTAAATTCTCTATCTATATCAAAGCTGGTTCCCGCTATAGCTGCCACACCTAAAGGATTTTCAGATAATAATTCTTTATTATTAAAAAATCTTTTTTTGTCTCTACTAAACATCTCTATATAAGCTAAAATATAATGAGCAAATGATATTGGTTGAGCATTTTTTAAATGAGTAAAGCTAGGCATTACCGTATATACATTCTTCGCTGCAATTTTTAATATCAACTTAATTGAAGAATCTAATTCTTTAATAATATCTTCTGTAGCTTCGATCATCCAAAGTTTAAAATCTACTAAAACTTGGTCATTTCTAGATCTCGCTGTGTGGATAAATCCAGCATCCTCACCTATTAATTCAAATAATCTTTGTTCAATACTCATATGAATATCTTCACTTTTACTATTGAACAAAAATTTTTTTTTATTTATTTCATTTAAAATTTTCTGAAGACCCCAAGAAATTTTATTTTTGACTTGTAGCGAAATAATTTTTTTTTTAAGTAGCATTTCCACATGGGCGGATGAAGCTTTTATATCTTGTTTATAAAGTCTTTTGTCTATATTTATTGAACTGCCTACTTTTGCAAATAAATTAGAGGTATTTTTATTAATTCTTGTACTCCAAACTGGTTTATTGTTTTTATTTTTACTCATGATATGTAACTATACATTTTAGAATGAGATTATTAAGCTTAAAATTATTTTTAATATTTATATATTTATTATTTCCACTAATTGCTAGTGCTGATCAAAAGCCGGATATAAAAAATCTTATAATTCATAAAGATCCAAAGAAAGTTTCAAATATAGTCTTTAAAAATTCAGAAGATTTAGCAGTTTCACTTCAGGATTTTAAAAATAATTTGATTTTAGTAAATTTTTGGGCCACATGGTGTGCTCCATGTAGAGAAGAAATGCCATCTTTAGATATTCTCCAATCAATTAAAAAAATCGATAATTTAATTATCATCCCAATAAATGTTGGAAAAGAAAATTTAGATAAAGCTGAGAAATTTTTTGAGGATTTAGAAATCAAAAATTTGAAACTTTATTACGGTGAATCGGTTAAACTTGCTAATGAATTTTCATTAATAGGACTTCCAACAACTATTTTGATTAATAAAAATGGAGAAGAGTTTGCAAGAATTTTAGGATCTGTAGATTTTGAGGATAAAAAATTTATTAAATGGCTATCTACTTATAATTAATTTTATGACATTTGTTTTAAACTCTAAAATTATTGAGTCTGAAAAAAAAGATAAAATAAAAAATGCAATTATACTTCTTCATGGATATGGAGGTGATGGTGCAGACATAAGTTCAATAGCATTTACTTGGAAGCGGTTTATAGATAACACAATATTTTTATGTCCTGATGGACATCAAGTGTGCAAATTAAATCCAACTGGTTTTCAATGGTTTGATTTAAGTATCGATGATCCAGATTATGTCATCACAGAAGTTAAAAAGGCTGAAAAAATTTTAATAGAGTATATAGAACAAATTAAAGAAAATTATAATATTGATAACTCGCAAATAATTTTAGCAGGATTTAGTCAAGGTTGCATGATGTCAATTAATTTAGGTTTAATTTGTAGTCAAAGTTTCAGATCAGTGATAGGATTTTCTGGAAAAATAATAGACAAGGAAGATTTACAAAAAAGAATTATTTCAAATACTGATATGTTGCTGTTTCACGGTGACGCAGATGAAGTTGTTCCTTCGTCAAACTTATTAGAAGCCAAAGATTTTTTAGAAAGAAATAAAATAAAAGTAGAAGTTAACATGATAAAAAATTGTTCTCATCATATACCTATTGAAGCGCTAAGTTTAGCATTAAAATATATAAAAAAAATAATATAAAAAAATTAATATTTCTCTTGATAATATTGATTATTAAAATTTTATAAGTTATTCTATTTTAATGACTTTTATTGACAAGAAAACTTCACTGGATAATTGTCCAGCATTAGTTCTAAATGCTGACTACAGGCCCTTAAGCTATTATCCTTTGTCTCTATGGAGCTGGCAAGATTCTATCAAATCAGTTTTTTTAGATAGAGTTTCTATTGTAAATTACTATGATAAGATTGTTCACAGCCCTTCGTTTAGCATGAAGCTTCCAAGCGTAATTGCACTTAAAAGTTATATTAAGCCAATTTCAAATCCAAACTTTACTAGATTTAATGTATTTCTACGAGACAAGTTCAGTTGTCAATATTGTGGTAGTAAGAAAGAATTAACCTTTGATCATTTACTTCCTAGATCTAAAGGTGGAAAAACCGACTGGGATAACGTTGTAACTGCTTGTTCGAGTTGTAATGTTAAAAAAGGTGGTAGATTATTGAATAAATCTGGAATGACTCTTAACCAAGCACCCTATCAACCTACCACAGAAGATCTTCATCGAAATGGAAAACATTTTCCTCCAAATTTCCTACATAAAACTTGGATTGATTATCTTTATTGGGATGTTGAGCTTGAGCCTTAATTAGATCTTTTCAGATACTCTAATTGCAATTTTGGAACCTGTTTTAACAATTTTGTCGAATAAAGAGTAAATACCATCTTTAGAAGCTCCTTTCTCATAAGCTATATCTTTATGATGAAGTTCATCCTCTCTAAACTTTATAATTTTTTCTTTAAGCTCTTTTTCATCTGACTGAATTTGGTCAATTTGATTTTGGTAATGTTCATCTATAACTTCCTCAACTGATGCAGTACAAAGCATCGCAGCCTTTTTTCCTAACAAAGTTGATCCGAAACCCAAACCAACACCAAGTAAATCCCATAGTGGTAAAAATTTTGTGGGTTTGATACTTCTTTTTCTTATTTCTTGTTCAAAATAATTTGCATGTTCTCTTTCATGCTCTTTCATTTCTTCGATTGTTTTTTTTAGCTCATCGTCTTTAATAAATGTGTTTAAGGCTAACAATTGCCCTTCATAGATTTTAATCGCACCTCTTTCTCCTGCATGATCAACTCTTATGAATTCTTCAATTTTTTTTTTATCGCTTTTTTTCATATTTAATAAATATTAATAGGGTTATAGTCGCTAATAATACAGAAATAAAAGTATTTATTGTAGCAAGTGATACACCAAAAATAGTAAAAGTGACATCTTTACAGCTAATTTCTTTATTTTGTAATTGTTTCATGATCTCACTCTTATCAGTAATACTAGTATCAATATTATTTCCACATACAAATGACTCCGAAATTAAACCATGTTCAATCCCAACATGGTAAATAGCAAGCAATGATCCTGCCAAAAATATCAAACTCAAAAGGAAGAAAGAAATTTTTTCCAAATTTTTGAAAATTATAACTAAGACTACTAATATAATTGAAGCAATATATGGAAGCCTTTGTAATAAACAAAGATTACATGGTTTGTGACCTAAAATATACTCAACATAAAATGCAAATAAAATTGAAAAAACAGAGAAAATTAATATTAAGTTTATTACAGTTTTGTACTTTAATGGTCTCATTGTCATTTAATAAAAGCAAAATAAAAAATAGCCAGAAAACATACTATAATAATACCAATTATTGAGGACCACACTGCGCCTTTTTGTTCTATTAATTTAACAAATTTTTCCCCAAGTTTTGCAGTCAAAATTGAAACTAAATAAAATCTTAAACCTCTTGAAATAAAGCTGATTATTATAAATGCAATTATATCAAATGCGATTAGACCACTTGTTATTGTAAAAACTTTATATGGTAAAGGTGTAAATCCAGCTAAGAATAAAGTACCAAGCCATATAACCATACCACTGCCTTGTGAAAGGTCCATTTTCAACTTTAATACTTTGTTTTCATAATTATAAAATTCAATTACATACATAGCTAAATCTATAAACAAATAACCAATTAAATAACCGCAAATGCCACCCAGAACAGAAAATACTGTAGCGATTAAAAAAATTTTTAAATAAGAATCTTTTTTTGCAATCACCATTGGTACAATCATCACATCTGGTGGAATTGGGAAAAAAGAACTTTCAATAAAAGAAACAATACCTAAGTATAAATTTGATCTCTTGTTAGACGCTAATTCTATTGATTTATTGTAAAATCTTTTGAACATTTTTTGGTTTTATTACAAAATAACTTTTTATACTATTCATTTAAATAAAAATTAATTGTTTATAATTGGGCGAATGGCGGAACTGGTAGACGCGCACGACTCAAAATCGTGTTTCGCAAGAAGTGAGAGTTCGATTCTCTCTTCGCCCACCAAATTATGGAAGTATCGAAAATAAATAGTCTTGTTGAGTTATTTTTTAAAAAACTAGAAGAAGTAGATAACTCTAAACCTTTTTTAAATTCATTGAAATCTGAAAAAACAATTTATAGTTGGAAAGATGTATCTGAGAATATTTTTAAGCTTTCGAATAAAATAAAAACATTAATAAACTCCGGTGATAGGTGTTTAATTCTTTCAGAAAATAATCCAAATTGGTTGATTTCTGATATTTCAATTATGAATGCAGGTGGAATATCTGTGCCAATATTTACAACCTATTCAGAAAATGACTATAAATATATTTTAGAAGATTGTAAGCCAACTTTAATTATTGTTTCTAATAATTCTCAATTTAAAAAAATTAAAGATTTTATAAATAACGATGAAATAAAAATAATTTCTTTTGAAAAAATAGATGTAAACAGTTTATTGATTAATGATATTTTTAATGAAACTTTTGATGATAAAATAATAAATAGTAATTTAAAAAGGAATATGCCAGCTTGTATAATTTATACATCTGGAACTTCTGGAAACCCTAAAGGTGTTATTTTAAGTCATGGTGGAATTTTAGCTAACTGTGAAGGCGCTTATGATTTACTTTTACCTTTAATTAAAAAAAAAAATCCTGTATTTCTAACTTGGCTTCCATTGTCCCATTCTTATGAGCATACAGTTCAGTTTGTACAAATATTAATTGGGGCTAAAATATTTTATGCTGAGAGTTTAGAAAAATTGCTTACTAATATGTCTGAAGCAAAACCAACAATAATGACGGCAGTGCCAAGATTCTACCAAAATTTATTTAATAAAATTAATATAAATTTTAGTAAGCAGAGAGGCTTTAAAAAAAAGCTTATTGATTCTACTATTGCCCTTGGAACAAAAAAATTAAAAAAAATTAAACTTAATTATTATGAAATTTTGATAGATTTTATCTGTGATGTGTTAGTCAGAAAAAAAGTAAAAAAACAGTTTGGTGGAAACCTCCAGGCTTTTGTATCAGGAGGTGGTGCACTTGACCAAAAAATTGGTGAATTTTTAAACTCTATTGGGCTTCCGACTCTTCAAGGTTATGGACTAACAGAAGCTTCACCAGTTGTTAGTTGTAACATTCCAGACCAAATTCAAGTCGAAACAGTAGGTCCTCCTTTTAGAACAAATTCTGTCAAAATTGCTGAGGATGGTGAAATATTGATAAAGGGAGAAAATGTAATGCTAGGATATTGGAATAAACAAAAAGAGACTGATGAAATAATTAAAGATGGGTGGTTATATACTGGAGACATAGGTGAAATAAACAGAGTGGGAAATTTAAAAATTACAGACAGAAAAAAAGAATTAATTGTTAATTTAGGAGGAGACAACATTTCACCAACAAAAATAGAAAATTTACTTTGTTTAAATGAAAATATTAAACAAAGTTTTGTTTATGGAGATAAAAAAAACTATCTCGTTGCATTAATTGTTGCAGAAAAGAGTGCAAATAAAGATGAAATTAAAAAATTTATTGAAATTACAAACAAAAACTTGTCTTTAATTGAAAAAGTTAAAAAATATTTAATAATTTTTAATGAATTTACAATTGAAAATAGAATGTTAACTCCAACTTTAAAGTTAAAAAGAAAAATTATCTTAGAAAATTATAAAAAAGATTTAGAAAATCTTTATTTAAATAATTAATTTTATTTGCTTATAAGTCGCATAAACTCTTATCTTTTTAACAATCAAATAATAAAAAAAATAATTAAATTTTTTTTTCAACACTAAACTTTTTTGTAATTAATTAAATGTTTGACATAACTTAATTAAAAAAATAAATTATATTCAATAGCGAATCAAATGATTCGCGCAACTAAAGGGAGCTAAAGATGGCTAAAAGAAGAAAAAAAGCTAAGAAGAAAAAAGCTAAAAAAAGAAGAAAAAAAAGAAGATAGTTTTTTCTTGAATTAAAACGCTTCTCATAACTTTTGTGTGGGAAGCGTTTTTTTTACTCTGGATTTTCCTCTACAAGTCCCACTTCATTGTCTTCGGCAACTTCATCTTCATTAGTGCTCTCGGAACTTTCTTGAATTTGTTTAGTTTGTTTAGGTGCTGATTGTGATTGGTTTTCTAAATTTCTTCGCAAGGCTTTATTAAGCTTTTTTTGAATATCTTCGTAGGACAAATTTAGGACTATTTGAAATTCTGACAAAATTCTTTCGTAAGCTTTTTCAAATAATTGTCTTTCGCTATAAGATTGATCAACCATCAAGTCATCACCTTTATTCAAATCTCTTACTACTTCTGCCAATTCATAAATTTTACCTGATGTAATTTTTTGTTCATATTCTTGTGCTCTTCTGCTCCACATCGATCTTTTAATTTTTGGCTTACCTTTTAAGATTGATATCGATTTATTCACTTGGTTAACAGTCGATAATGGTCTTAAGTGAGATTGTTTATTAATTGGCAAAAGACCAACAGCTTTATCTTTTTCAAATTTAATATCATAGCATTGCACTTCTATGCCCCCGATGGTTTTATTATTAATAGATAATATTTGACCCACTCCATGTTTTGGATAAACAACGTAATCCTTAGGTTTAAAATCTTTTTTTTGTGTTTCTTGTTTTTTAATTTTTTTTATTTCAGGCTTTTGTTCATTTTGCTTTAGAATTCTTAAGTTAGGACTAGTTGTTTTTTCTTGAGTCTTTTTGTGTGGAATTTTTTTTAATTTTTCTATTTTTGTTTTTTTGGTTTTTAGGGATTTTTTAGTAACTTTTTTTTTATTTGTTTTTGAAACTCTAGTCTTAACTTTTTTTGGTGATTTACTTTTTTTTTTAAAGGTTTTCTTTAAAATACTTTTCAAATTTATTTTCTTCATTTTCAAATTTTTTATGATCGTCTGGTGGATCTTTTTTCTTGTTTATGTTTGGCCAAATTTCTGAATATTTTGTATTTATCTCCAACCATTTTTCAGTGTCCTTGTTAGTGTCAGGAACAATAGCATCCACGGGACACTCTGGTTCACAAACGCCACAATCTATACACTCATCAGGTTTAATTACAAGCATATTTTTTCCTTCATAAAAACAGTCAACTGGGCAAACATCAACACAATCTGTCAATTTACATTTTATACATTTATCGTTTACTAAATATGTCATTTGCTTGAAGAACTTATGATTTTATTTTTTATGTCGCCTACTATTTTAGTGTCTAAGTAAAGCAAACCAGTTAATCGTCGCATCAGACTCATCTCATACATGTCAGAAACATTATCTGCGTAAATTATTTTCCATAAAGCTTCTACTATCTTAATTTTAAATTCTTGATCTTTATTTTTAACTTCTCTGGTAAACTCAAGAATTTGATTTGAATTTTTTTCAGTTTCCTCGGATTTTTTGAACACTCCATCTAATGCATCTTCTTTTAAACCAAGTTCTAATAATGTTTTTTTAATTATTTTTTTTTCTTTTTCTGAGTAGTTTTCATCAATTTTTGCAACATGTATGAGAAGTGCACCAATATTTACATATAAATTAT
>CACGHU010000004.1 GCA_902572945.1 uncultured Pelagibacteraceae bacterium | reverse complement strand
AAAAATACTATTTTAAGTTCTATCAGATTTAAGAATAAATCTCTTTCAAATAACTTGAAATTAAATATTCTAAAAGAGCAAAAAGAAATCAAAAAAATTGATAAATCAATTAGATTAAACAAAGCTTCTATAAACTCAAAGGAAATAAAAAAAGATGATATCTTTTTTGCAATTAAAGGAAAAAAAAATGATGGCAATATGTTTATTCCTGAAGCAATTAAAAAGGGAGCGTCAATTATTGTAACAGATAAAATAAGAGGAAAAATAAATAACAAAAAAATCTTTAGGGTGAAAAATACTTTAGATTTTATGACCAAAATATCATCTAGTATAAGAAGTGTTTATAATGGACAAATAATTGGAATAACAGGAAGTTGTGGAAAAACTTCATTAAAGGACCTATTAGCAAATTGTTTGAATAAAGTTGGCAAAGTAAGTTGTTCTCCAAAATCTTATAATAATAAGTATGGTGTGCCATTAAGCCTATTTAACTTAAATATAAATGATAATTTTGGAGTTTTTGAAATTGGGATGGATAAAAAAGGAGAAATAGATTTTTTATCAAGTATAGTAAAACCTAATATTGGGATAATAACAAATATTTCATATGCCCATGCAAAGAATTTTAATAATATTTCAGAAATTGCAAAAGCAAAATCTGAAATAATTAATAATATTAAAAGAAATGGTTTTTTAATTTTAAATTCAGATGACAAATTTTTCACTTTTCACAAAAAAATAGCAATAAAAAGAAAATTAAATATTATATCTTTTGGCTATTCTTATGAATCAGATATAAGATTTTTAAAATTAACAAAATTTAGAAACTATTTTAAAATAAAAGTTCGTATTTTTGATGAAATAAAAAAATTTGATATTAAATATAAATACCAAAATTATATCAAAAATATTTTATCTGCTATAGCCGTTTTATATATATTAAAAAAAACAAAAAAATTAAAATCTGAATTTTTCAAAAATTTTTTAATTCCCACTGGAAGAGGAAATATTTCAAAAATTAAATTTAAAAATAAAAAATTTTTTTTGGTTGACGAAAGCTATAATTCAAATCCTCTTTCGCTGTCTAGTGCAATATCGAATTTTAGTAGTACTGTTGTTGAAAATAAAAAAAGGCACTTTTTAATGGGAGATATGCTTGAGCTTGGAAAACATTCAAAAAAACTACATAAGAATATGTCAAATATTTTAAATAAATCGAAAATAAATAAGATTCATATTTATGGCAAACATGCAATAGAAACATTTAAAGGTATTAAAAAAAACAGAAAAGGAAGAATTTTAAGAAAAACATCCGATATTTATGATTTGATTGTTAGAGATTTAAATAATAATGATTATTTAATGGTTAAAGGATCAAACTCGACTGGTTTAAACAAAATAGTTGGAACTTTAAGAGGCGCTAACTAATGTTATATTTGCTAATATTAGAATTTATTGAAACATATTCATTTTTAAATGTATTTAAGTATTTGACTGTAAGAACTGGATTGGCTGTATTTACCTCTTTATTTGTTGTGTTTCTAATTGGTAATCCTTTCATAAAATATTTTTCTACAAAGCAAATCTTAGATCCTATTAGAGAAGATGGTCCAAATGAACATATTATTAAAAAGATAGGTACACCGACTATGGGTGGTGTACTAATACTTGTTGGATTATTTTCTGGTATTTTACTTTGGGGAGATCTTAAAAGTATATATATATGGTTTTTAATTTATATAGTAGGAAGTTATGGTTTATTGGGAGCATTTGATGATTTTAAAAAAGTAAAATATAAGAATTCTACAGGTATATCTTTTAGGTTTAAATTAACTTCTCAAGTAATTATAGCTTTAATTGGAGTAATGGCTTTAACTTACTTTTCTGATAACCAAAATTTAAATAATTTATATTTCCCTTTTTTTAAAAATTTAATTATTAATTTAGGCTGGTTTTTTATTCCATTTGGAATATTTATTATTGTAGGCTCATCAAATGCAGTAAATCTAACAGATGGATTAGATGGTTTAGCAACAGTTCCAGTAATTTTAGTTGCTGGATGTTTTGCTTTTATAAGTTATGTAACAGGAAATATTGTTTTTTCAGAGTACTTACAAATTCCATATATAAAGGGTGTAGGTGAAGTAACAGTTTTTCTTGGTGCTATAATTGGATCTTGTTTAGGCTTTTTATGGTTTAATGCACCACCAGCTAAAATTTTTATGGGAGACACAGGATCATTATCTTTAGGAGGATCGTTAGGTGCAGTAGGCATAATTACCAAACATGAAATTGTATTAGCTATAACTGGTGGTTTATTTGTTTTAGAGGCAATCTCAGTAATTGTTCAAGTTATATCATTTAAAATGACAGGAAAAAGAATATTTAAAATGGCTCCTATTCATCATCATTATGAAAAGAAAGGATGGCCAGAATCAACTGTAGTTGTAAGATTTTGGATAGTTGCAATTATTTTAGCGATGATTGGTTTGGCAACATTAAAATTTAGATAATGAAATTAGAAAAGGACCTATATTTTAAAAAAAAAATATTAATTTACGGTCTTGGGGTTTCGGGTCAATCTAGCCTAAATTATTTAAAAAAAAACAACTTTATCAAGTGCTTTGATGATAATTTCCAAAATTTAAAAGGAAAAAATTTAAAAAAACGTCTAATTTCAAAAAAAGAAATTTATAAAACTAAGTTTGATCACATAATTATAAGTCCAGGCATTAATATTTCTAATTGTTCATTAAAAAAATATGTAAAAAAAAATAAATCAAAAATTTGTACAGATTTAGATGTTTTTTATGCAAAAAATCCAGAGAATTTCATTGTAGCTATCACTGGAACAAACGGTAAATCTACATCGGCTAAATTATTGTACGATATTTTAAAAAAAAATAAATATGACGCAAGATTAGTGGGGAACATTGGAAATGCTATTCTTAATGAAAACAAAATATCTAATAAAACAGTTTTTGTTGTAGAAATTTCCTCATATCAAATTTCTTATAGTAGAATTTTTAAACCTAATTATGGAGTTTTATTAAATATTTCTCCTGATCACCTGGAAAGACATAAAACAATTAAGAATTATATAAAAACAAAATTTAAATTAATATATTCACTAAAAAAAAATGATTGTGGATTTATAAATAACTCAGATCCAGTTCAAAAAGAATTTCTTAAAAATAAAAAATTTATTTGTAAAATTACAAATGTGGAAAATAAAATATCGCAGCAAGATAATAAGCTATTAAAAAACAGTTATTTTAAAAATTCAAACAATTTACAAAATTTATCTTTTATTTTAAAAATATGTTCAAAACTTCGAATTAAAAAAAGAGCTATTTTTAAAGTTGTAAACAATTTTAAGGCTCTTAATTTTAGGCAGCAAATAATTCATAATTCAAAAAGGTTAAGAATTATTAATGACTCAAAATCGACAAGCTTTTCCTCTTCAGAAGGTCTATTAAATAATCTTGATAAAATTTTTTGGATATTAGGAGGTTTGCCTAAAAAGGGAGATAAGTTTAAGCATAGTAAAAAAAATAATATATCCAAAATTTATGTGTTCGGTCAATATAGCTCATTTTTCATTAAGAATTTCAAAAACAAATTTGAATATTCAAAATTTCGCAATCTTGAAGAAGTTATAAAGCAGATACGTAAAGATATTCAAAAAGAGGACAAAAATAAAAAAATAAATTTATTATTCAGTCCATGTGCAGCATCTTTTGATAATTTTAGAAATTTTGAAGAAAGAGGTAAATATTTTAATCACTTAATAAGTCGATATAAAATTAAAAATGTTAGATAATAAATTTTTAAATAATCTTTATTTTTACTGGTGGAGAAGTTTAGACAAGACGATTTTAATAACTCTTTTATCGCTTTTTACTTTAGGATTATTATTTTCTTTGCTTTCTACTTCACTTGTGGCCTCAGATAGATTAAATACCAATAATTATTTTTTCTTTCTTAAGCACTGCATTTTTATAACGGTCGGTATATTTACAATGTTTTTTTTTTCAATTTTAGAAAAAAATAAACTATTTGTACTTTCATATATATTTTTCATAATTTTTTTAATAACCTTGATTTTAGTTCTCTTCATTGGAACTGAAGTTAAAGGATCAAAAAGATGGTTAGATTTTTTTTTTCTACCAAGATTTCAGCCTATAGAACTTTTAAAACCTTTTATAATTGTAATGATTGCTACATCTTTAAGTTTTGAAAATAAAAATTATCGATTCATAAAATATTTTGTAAGTTTTATATTAATTTTACCAATTATCATTTTATTGGCCGCTCAACCAGATATTGGGCAAACAATTCTAATTTTTCTTACATGGCTTTCATTAATATTTATCTCTGGAATAAATCTTTATTTATTTTTTTTATTTTTAAGTCTTGTAATTACTACTGTGCTATCACTTGTAATTTTTGTCCCAAAATTTGAGTATATTATGATTAGAATTACATCTTTTTTAAATCCTTCATCTGGAAACAATTATCAGTCAGAGAAAGCATCTGAGGCTATTATAAGTGGAGGATTTTTTGGAAAAGGTATTGGTGAAGGAGTTTTAAAAAATAAAGTTCCAGAAGCTCATACTGATTATATTGTCTCAGTAATTTCGGAAGAATTTGGAGTAATAATGATATTTTTTATATTAATAATCTTTCTGATATTTTTATATAGAACTTTTAAAAAGATCTCATATCTTAAAAATGACAAGATTAAATTTATTATATTTGGATGCAGTATAATAATATTTTTTCAATTTTTAATTCATTTAGGAGTAAATATTAGAATTTTACCAACAACAGGAATGACTCTCCCATTTTTAAGTAATGGCGGATCATCAATTATTGGAAGTTCAATTCTTGCTGGAATTATATTAAATCTTACAAAAAAAAATATAAATTGAAAAAAAATATTTTAATAACTACAGGAGGTTCTGGAGGGCATATTATTCCTGCATTAAATTTTTATGAACATTTAAAACAAAATAATGAAGTTTTTTTAACTTCTGATTTAAGAGGATTGAGATTTATTGATACAAAAGTGTATAATAATAAAATTATAGATGTACCTGATATAAAAAAGAATATTTTTAAAATTCCTCTTAATTTATTTCTTTTCTTAATTTCAATAATTAAATCATTTTTTTATTTGAAGGAAAAAAAAATTGATAAAATTATTTCAACTGGCGGTTACATGACTTTCCCCATTTGTATAGCATCAATATTTACAAAATCTAAATTGTTTTTGTTCGAGCCTAATATGGTATTAGGCCAGTCAAATTTATTTTTTTTGAAGCAATGTGAAAAAGTTTTTTGTTATTCAAACTTCATAAAAAATTTTCCTAAAAAATATATTCATAAATTACAAATTATTTATCCAGTTTTAAGCAAAAAAAGCTATTTTTTGAAAAAAGATATTAAAAAATCTTTGGATGAAAAAGTTATTCTCGTTATTGGCGGAAGTCAGGGAGCAAAATTTTTTCAAACAGAATTAAAAGATATGTTAAAAAAATTGTCGGAAAATTTCAAATTATTTATATATCATCAAGCTAATAAAAAAAATTTTGATGACCTTGAAATTTTTTATCAAAAAAATAAGATTGCGTTTAAGCTTTTTGACTTTGATCGCTCTTTAGAAAGTATTTTCTTAAAAACTGATTTTTGTATCACTCGTGCAGGAGCATCTACTTTGGCTGAATTAGTATTTTTTGAAGTACCATCATTAGCTATCCCATTCCCCTATTCTAAAGATAATCATCAATTTTTTAACGCAATTTATTATAAAAATAATAATTGTTGTTGGATGATTGAGCAAAAAGATATACGCCAAAAAAATTTCTATGAAATAATATCAAATATGCTAGATGATAAAACAGATTTACAGCTTAAAAAAAAAGCTATGAGAGATTTCAGTTCAAAAAATACATGGGAAATCAATAACAAAATAATAATAGAAACAATAGATGAAAATTAAAATTGCTAAATCTGAAGTTATACATTTTATAGGTATTGGTGGTATTGGCATGAGTGGGCTGGCCTTGGTAATGAGAAGAATGGGATTTAAGGTTCAAGGAAGCGATATAAGTTTTAATAAAAATATTGAAAGATTAAAAAAAAATGGAATTAAAGTTTATATTGGCCATGATAAAAAAAACTTACTTAATTCTACTATAATTGTAATTTCCTCAGCGGTTAAAAAAAATAATATTGAATATATTTCAGCACAAAAAAAAAACTTACCAATATATAAAAGAGGAGATATGCTGGGACATATTACTTCACTTACCAAAAATATTGTAGTGGTTGGGTCTCATGGAAAAACGACAACAACCTCTCTTGTTGCAGGTATTCTATCTAGTACAAATTTAGATCCAACAATTATAAATGGCGGAGTTTTGAAATCGTTTAATAATTCTGCAAGACTTGGTAAAAGTAATTGGAGCATTGTAGAGCTAGATGAATCAGACGGAAGTTTTTTAAAAGTTCAACCCACATATTCAATAATCACAAATATTGATAGGGAGCATATGGATTACTATAAAACAATGGATAAATTATTAAATCTTTTCGGAGAATATATTAATAAAGTTCCTTCCTTCGGAAAGTCATTTATATGTATCGATGATAAAAATAATTTAAAATTAATAAAATCACTTAAAATTAAAAATTATAATACTTATGGCATTCACCAAAATTCAAATTTTCGTATAAATAAACCCGTTCAAACAAGAGCTTGGTCGATATTTGATTTAGTTATAAGTATGCCTGGAAAAAAGACTTTCTCAATTAACAATATTAAAATACCTATTATTGGATTACACAATATAAGAAATGCTACTGCAGCAATTGCTGTAGCAATTAGTTTGGGTAT
Source organism: uncultured Pelagibacteraceae bacterium (assembly GCA_902572945.1). Taxonomy (GTDB): domain Bacteria; phylum Pseudomonadota; class Alphaproteobacteria; order Pelagibacterales; family Pelagibacteraceae; genus Pelagibacter. The sequence goes on along the minus strand of CACGHU010000004.1, from coordinate 38,227 downwards.
ACCAATCATTAAGATTAAAGATGGATTAAAAAAATTTAAAGGTGTACAACGAAGATTTAATAAAATTTTTGACTACAAAGGAGCGATTTTTTTTGACGATTATGCTCACCATCCAACAGAAATCAAAGAAGTTTTGAATGGAGTTAAAACTGCATATTCCTCTGAAAAAATTGTTTGCATATTTCAACCACACAGAGTTTCTAGATTAAATGACCTTAAATCAGAATTTATTAAATGCTTTAAGCAAGCAGATGAAGTTATATTATGTCCAGTCTTTGCAGCCGGTGAAAATATCAAATTAAAATTTGATTACGAAAGTTTTGCAAAAGAAATATCATACCGATCAAAAGTACAAACATATTTGATTAAAGATAAAGATAATTTAGCTAAATTTGTAAAACAAAATATTTATGGAAAAAAAATTGTAATAGGGATGGGAGCTGGAACAATATCTAATTGGATAAAGGAGTTACCCAATATTATTTAATTGGTTGCGGGGGACGGATTTGAACCGCCGACCTTCAGGTTATGAGCCTGACGAGCTACCAGACTGCTCCACCCCGCGTTGTTAAAATCTGTTTTTGAGTTTATTTAATTTTTTTACTCTCTTAATATTTTCTTGTAAAATTCTCTTCTTTTTTTCCGAAGGTTTTTCGTACGTATCTTTTAATTTGATGATTTTAAAAAAACCATCTCGTTGAAGCTTTCTTTTCAAAACTCTTAAAGCTTGTTCAACATTATTATCTTTAACTTCTATTTTAATAACCACCTCCAAAAAAAGTGATGTATTACCACTTTAATTTTTTTTTGTCTACACTTTATGATCCTTGTGATGCTGACAGATTTGCCTTTTCTTTTTCTTTTTTTTCTCTTTTAATTCTTCTTTCAGCTTTTTCTATGGCTAAAACCAAATCTTTTTGTGTAAATAAATTCATAGCAACAGGATCTTTTGAATTCAAATTATTATAGTTCCAGTAGCTTTTATTCCTTATCGATGTGACAGAGTTTTTTGTCACTCCCACTAATTTCGCAATTTGTGAGTCCTTTAACTGCGGATGATGCTTAATCAACCAAAGTGCAGAGTCTGGCTTATCCTGTCTTTTTGATAAAGGAACATATTTTTTTATTTTTTTATCTTCTGCCTCAATTTTAATATCTGTACCTTTTATTTGTAGTGGTCTGCTTTCATCTTTTGAAGATAAATTAATTTCTTCCCTTGTTAGTTGGCCAGAAATTATTGGATTATATGGTTTAATTCCTTTTGCAACTTCACCATCTGCAATACCTTGAACTTCAACTTCATGCAAATTACAAAAATTTGCAATTTGTTTGAAAGTAAGTGTTGTATTTTCTACTAACCAAACAGCAGTTGCTATTGGCATTAAAAGTCCATTAGTCATTATTTTTCTGATCTAAAATTTTGAAATTTTTTATTAAATTTACTTACTCTTCCTTTATCCAATAACTTTTGCTTACCACCTGTCCATGCTGAATGAGATTTAGGATCAATTTCCAACTTAAGAATCTCTCCCTCTTTCCCCCATGTTGATTTTGTATCAAATTGTGTACCATCAGTCATCTCAACTTTGATTTTATGGTAATTTGGATGTATGCCTTTTTTCATTACGAGACTTATAGCAAATGAAAATGATAAAACAATTAAAACTTATTCAGTTTTTCGAGGATTTTTTCACTTATGCTTGAGCTTGCCGCTCTTATATCTAAATTTTCTTTTTTTGATAATTCAATTGAATTTAGGGTTCCTCCCGCCTCTTTTACCAATACAATCCCTGCCGCAATATCCCATAAGTTTAAATTTTCTTGAAAATACCCATCAAATCTTCCGGCTGCGACATAAGCCATATCTAATGCTGCGCACCCCGTCTTTCGAGTTGGAACATCAATATTTTTATATTTAATTCCATTTGTTGCAAATAAACATGCATTTAAGTCTTGTTTTTTTGAAACTCTTATTCTTTTGTTATTTAGAAATGAACCATTATTTTTTTCAGCATAAAACATTTCATTTTTAATTGGGTCAAAAATTAAACCACAAATAATCTCTTCATAAGATTGCAGTGCAATTGAAATAGCAAAATGTGGTATTCCATGTAAAAAATTAGAAGTTCCATCAATAGGATCTATTATCCAAATATTTTTTTCATCTTTGTTTTTAACATAACCAGTTTCCTCACTCAAAATGGAGTAGTTTTTTTTTAGTTTAGACAACTCCTCGATTATAATTTTTTCTGCATTTATATCTGCGTTACTTACAAAATCTGTTGGACCTTTTACTGAAACTTGTAAATTTTCTACTTCCCCAAAGTCTCTAATTAATCTTTTAGAAGCTTTTTCTCCAGCTTTAATCATTAAATTTAAATTTGATGATAGCACATTCATAATCTATACTTTTTTTACGTACTCAATATTTCTTGTATCAATTATAATTTCATCTCCAGTTTCAATAAAAGGAGGCACCTGAATTTTGATACCATTACTTAATATTGCAGGTTTATATGATGATGATACAGTTTGTCCTTTTAGGGCTACATCTGTTGTCTCAACTTTACATGTAATTTGGTTAGGTAGTTCTACTGAAATTGGTTTATCATCATAGATACTTACCATTACTTCTAAATTCTCAGTAAGCATTTTTCCTTTTTCACCAACAATATCTTTTTGAATTTCTATTTGCTCAAATGTTTTAGTATCTATAAAGTAATATTTGTTTTCATCATTATATGAATAATTTAATTTTACCTCATCTACAGATGCTTTTTCCAAATATTCACTAGATCTAAATCTCTCATTCAATTTTGTATTTTTATTTAAACTCTTCATTTCAACTTGTGCAAAAGCCCCACCTTTACCAGGCTTTACATGCTGAGTTTTTAGCACTTCCCATAAATCATTTTTATACTCAAGTAACATTCCGACCCTAATTTCATTGGCTGATATTTTCATATTAATTTTTCTATTGCCTCTTTTGGTTTATATTTTTTATTATTCCAGATGTAGCCTGAAATAGCTAAAAAGTTTGCATTATTCAATAATAGATTTTTATAATTTTTATCATTGATCCCACCAATTGTGACTACAGGTATTTTTGTCAATTCTTTTACGTATTTTAGCAGATTTATATTAGCTTTATATTTAACTTTCTTTGTACTACTTTTAAAGAATGCTCCAATTGCTATATAAGTTGGTTTAAAATTTATTGCTTTTTTAACCAATTTTTTTGAATTATGGCATGTTATACCAAATATTTTGTTTCTGATTATCTTTTTAGATTTAATTAATCTCATATCTTTTTGACCGAGATGATATCCATCTGCATTTAGTTTTTTCGCAATCAAAGGACTATCATTAATAATAAGTTTAGTTTTATATTTTTTACAAATAAATCTAACTTTTTTACCTATTTTTATAATTTGTTTTTCTTTGTAATTTTTTAATCTCAATTGAAAAAAATAAATTTTCCTTGATTTTAGAACTTTTTCAAGTTCATGATAAAATAAGTCTTTATTATGAATTTTATTTGGGGAAATTAAATAAATAAATCTTCTTGTATTAATGTTTATTCTCAATTTCTTCTGTCCATTTTCCTTGAGCAGCTAAAGAGCACATTTTTGCTCTATGATTAAATTTATTCTGCGTACCAGAAATATCCTTAATATCTTTAGACCAAAATTTTAAAGCGCTTTGTTGTAAAGCTCTTCCATAAGAATACGTCAGGATGAAATTAGTTTTATTTAATTTATTAATTTCATTTAAGTTTTTTGCCGCCTCTTTTTCAGTTTGACCTCCAGAGAGAAATGCTACACCAGGAACTTCTGATGGCACAGATTCTTTCAAACATTCTAATGTCAACTCAGCAATTTTTTTAGTTTCAATTTTTTCTTTGCTATCAACTCCAGGTAAAATCATATTAGGTTTAAGTATTGTTCCTTTAAGATCTACTTTATTCACAATTAGCTCTTCGTAGCATCTTTTTAAAACTTCTGAAGTCTTTCTCAAACAGTCTTCTGAATTGTGATCTCCGTCCATTAATACTTCTGGTTCAATAATTGGCACCATGCCACTTTCTTGAACTAAAGCAGCATAACGAGCAAGAGCATGAGCGTTAACATGAATTGCAAGTTTACTAGGGAATTTATCTGAAATATTATAAACACCTCGCCATTTTGTAAATCTAGCTCCAAGCTCATAATATATTTTTAATCTTTCCCTCAAACCATCTAGCCCCTCTGTTATCTTTTCGTCTTTTGAATTAGCCAATACCTTTGCTCCAGTATCTACTTTTATCCCAGTCACTGCACCAGAGCTTGAAATAAGTTCAGGAATCGTTTTTTTATTTGTCGCAATCTGTTTTATTGTTTCGTCATATAAAATTACTCCTCCTATACAATCTTTCATACTTTGAGATGATAAAAGTGTTTCCCTAAATAATAGTCTATTCTCTGGTGTAGATGGTACATTTACAGCATCTAGTCTTTTAGTCATTGTGCCTGTGCTCTCATCAGCAGCTAGAATACCTTTTCCTTGAGAAATTATATTTTCTGTAATTGAGTATAGTTCTGACATTTTTTACTCTAATGCATTTATACCAGGTAATTCTTTACCTTCAAGAAATTCTAAAAATGCTCCACCCGCAGTTGAAACGAAACTAAAATGTTTTGTTAAATCAAAACTATTTAGTGCCGCCACAGTATCACCACCTCCAGCAACAGAATAAATTTCATTTTTTTTATTTTTTTCAACAATTTTTCTTGCAATCTCTAAACTTCCTTTTTTAAAATTTTCATTTTCAAAATAACCAGCTGGACCATTCCAAAGAACTGTTCTGCTCTCTTCTATAGTTTTACAAAGCATATTTACTGTATCTGGCCCAATATCAAGAATTAAGTCATCTTCTTGAACTTCACTTATTTTTTTTACATTTCCTTTTCCATCAATTTTTTTACTAACCGAAACATCAATTGGATAAATTATTCTACAATTTTCTTTTTTTGATAACTCAAATATATCTTCAACGATGTGATCACAATTTTGCTCAAAAATCGATTTCCCAATCTGAAAATTTTTATTTTTTAAAATATTATTTGCCATCCCTCCTACGAATATTAAATTATCAAATCTATATATGAGGTTTTTTATTACATTTATCTTTGTAGATATTTTAGAACCTCCGATTATACATGTTATTGGTCTTGTAATATCTTTTGTTATCTTCCTTAATGCTGTAATTTCGGCCATTAATTGAATTCCAGCATAAGATGGTAAATATTTAGTAATGCTAAAAATAGATGCGTGTCTTCTGTGGGAGCAAGAAAATGCATCGTTAACATATAAATCTCCAAAACTAGCTAAAATTTTAGCAAATTCTTCATTATTTTTTTCCTCCTCACTATAAAATCTTAAGTTTTCAAGCATCAAAATACTCGCTTTTTTGTTGTCAAATAAATCTTTTTCTCTGAAATTATTAATGTCTGTTTTCACTAAATAGATGCTCTGATTCAATTTATTTTCAAGGTATTCACAAATAGGCTTCATCGAAAGTTCTTTTATTACTTTACCCTTGGGTCTTCCAATGTGTGAAAGAATTAAAATTTTAGCTTTATTATTTATTAAAAATTGCAAAGTTGGAATTACTTTATCTATCCTATTTGTATCAGTAATTTTTTGTTTATTTAGAGGGACATTTAAATCTAATCTTAATATTATTTTTTTGCCATTAAGACTTTTAGCTATACTTTCAACCGTTTTCATTTAGAGATTTTAAGTAAATATTGCACAATATTGCACATCCTATTTGAAAATCCCCATTCATTATCATACCAGGCTGAAATCTTACCCATATTTTTTCCTATCGTATTCGTTAGAGATGCATCAATGATTGCTGAATTTGAATTATGGTTAAAATCAACTGATACTAATTTTTCTTTAGTGATACTTAGCACACCTTTTAAATTACTTTTTGAAGCTTTTTCAAAACTATTATTTATTAAATCAGTAGTTATATTTTTTTTTGTGCAAAATACTAATTCAATTAATGATACATTAGGGGTGGGGACCCGCATGGCAACACCCTCTAGTTTCCCTTTAAGTGATGGAATGATTTCTCCAATTGCTTTTGATGCTCCAGTTGAGGTCGGAACTATAGATTGAGAAGCTGACCTTGCTCTTCTAGGATCCTTGTGCGAATTATCTAATATTCTTTGATCTGTTGTGAATGCATGAATTGTAGTCATGAATCCTTTTTCAACTTTGAAATTGCTGTTTAAAACATTCAATACTGGAGCTAAACAATTAGTTGTGCATGATGCAGCAGATATTATTCTGTCTTTTTTAGTAATCGATTTTTCATTAACTCCAAAAACAATAGTTTTATCTGCATTTTTACACGGGGCTGAAACAATTACTTTTTTTGCTCCATTTTTTAAGTGAGCGCTAAGTTTATCTTTAGAATTAAACTTACCTGTACATTCTAGAACATAATCAACATCGTGTTTTGACCAATTAATATCCTCAATATTTGTTTCTTGAGAAAAAGATATTTTCTGTTCACCTAATTTTATAAATTTTTCACTAAATTGAATATTTTGATTAAATTTTCCGTGAACAGAATCGTATTTAAGTAAATTTGAACTTACCTGAGTATTTGACCTGTTATTTATGTGTTTTATTTGGATATCATTAAAGTTATTTTCAAATATAGTTCGAATGATCATTCTGCCAATTCTTCCAAGTCCATTGATACCAACTTTAATAGTCATAAAATTTAATTTTTATTAATAATATTTTTTGTTTTATTCACTATTTCACTAGCAGTTAATTTAAAATCCTTAAAAATATCTTTGTAAGGAGCACTTTTTCCGAAATCTTCTATTCCAAAAGCCATTCCATTTTCTCCAATAAATTTGGACCAAGTATCTGATCTACCTGCCTCAATAGATATATTGATATTGGTCTCTTTCAAAATTTTATTTTTATAAATATTTTTTTGTTTAAAAAATATTTCTTGGCACGGCACTGATATAACTTTGGAATAGGTGTTTTGTGTGGCTAATTTATGACTTACTTCTAATGCTAAATTAACTTCTGAACCACTTGCAAATATAGTTAAATCAATCTTTTCGTTAGATCTGTAAACTTCATAAGCTCCAAGTGAAGATTTATTCTCAATATCGTACGATTTTCGAACTGGAGATAAATTTTGTCTACTTAAAGCTAAAACGCTAGGAGTATCTAAACTCTTTAGAGCTAATTCCCAACACTCAATGGTTTCGGTTGTGTCTGCAGGTCTAAAAACATTTAGATTTGGTATTGATCTTAACCCAGTTAATTGCTCTATTGGTTGGTGTGTAGGACCATCCTCCCCAAGTCCAATAGAGTCATGAGTCATTACATAAACTACATTCAGCTTCATGAGCGATGAAAGTCTTATAGCTGGTTTACAATAGTCGCTAAAGATTAAAAAGGTTCCTCCATAAGGAATAAACTTACTGTGTAAGGACAAACCATTCATAATACCACACATGGCATGCTCTCTTACTCCATAATGAATATAATTTCCATTAAAGTTATTTCTATTAATTGGTTTATGATTTTTAGTTTTAGTATTATTTGATCCCGCAAGATCAGCAGACCCGCCAATTATCATATTTTTTCTCTCATGTAATGCTGTAAGAATTTTTTCCGAAGATTTTCTGGTTGCCAATGTTTCTAAATTTTTAATTGCGTTTTGTTTTTCTTTTTTAAAAATTTTAGAAAAATTCATTGAAAAAATTTTATTAATTTCTTTTTTTTTCTTATTATAAAACTTTTTCCATTTATCCTCTTTTATTTGACCTCTTTTGCCAATTCTCCTCCATTCTTCAATGATATTTTTAGGTATCACAAAAGGCTCATGTGTCCATTTCAATTTTTTTCTTACCAACTTAACTTCATTTTCACCAAGTGGGCTTCCATGTGCTTTTTCACTTCCTGATTTATTAGGCGAACCAAATCCAATTTTTGTTTTGCAAGATATTACAGTTGGCTTTTTTGCTTTTTGAGCTTTTTTTAGTGCATTAAATATTTTTTTTTCATTATGACCATCAATTTCAATATAACTCCATCCATATGAATTAAATCTTTTTTTATAATTATCAGAAACAGTTAAGCTTGTTGGTCCATCAATGGATATCGAGTTATTATCAAATAACATGATCAAGTTTTTTAGTCGCAAATGGCCAGCAAGACTTAATGCTTCATGACTAATTCCTTCCATAAGGCACCCATCACCAGCCAATACGTAAGTTTTATGATTAAATATTTTACTTCCAAATTTTTCCCTTAATATTTCTTCCCCAATAGCAAATCCAACTGCATTGGCAATCCCTTGACCCAAAGGACCTGTAGTTGTTTCAATTCCAGTGCCAGGATGAAATTCTGGATGTCCAGCACAAATAGAGTCTAGCTGTCTAAAATTTTTAATATCTTTTAGATTTATACTTGAATATCCAGTTAGGTACAAAAGTGAGTAAAGCAACATTGAGCCATGTCCGGCGGAAAGAACGAATCTGTCTCTGTTTATCCAATTTGGATTTCTTGGATTAAAATTAAGAAAGTTTTTAAAAAGTACCGTTGCAACATCTGCCATACCCATTGGCATGCCAGGGTGTCCAGAATTTGCTTTTTCTACGGCATCTATAGATAAAAATCTTATAGCGTTAGACAAATCTTTATTTAGTTTGCTCAATTACTATCCTATCTAGACTAAGAAGACTCAATTTAATATTATGTTTATATATATATGAAAACTTTCAGTGAAAAAGAAAAAAAATTAAACACATCACTTAATAAGTTAAAGGATTTAAATTTAATAAATTCTTCCCAAAATAAACAAGCCGAGTATTTGAAAGACCAAAAAAATCAATTAGAAATTGAAAAGCACCAACTTGAAACAAAGTATAAATCATTAATGGAAAACTATCAGAAATTGAAAGATCGACTTAAAAAGCAAGATTTAGATCAAAAGAATAAGGAAATGATGTTTAATGAAAAAATTGATGAATTAAATCAAGAAACAGATATTTTAATGGAAGAAATAGATAAATGGCAAACGTAAATATAAAATTTAATGGTAAAGAATTTTTGTTATCTTGTGAAGATGGTCAGGAAGATCACCTAGAAGAACTTTCTATTCATTTAAATAAAAAGTTTGAAAGTTTAAAAAATGATCTTGGAAATATTGGTGAGAACAAGCTTCTCTTGATAACCTCAATTAAGATTATGGATGAGTATTTTGAAACGAAAAAAAAGATAGATGAAAAGAAAAATGAATTAAAAAACCTTAAGGAAAAATTTTTAGAAATAAAGAAACTTATATATGCTTACAAAGATGATAAAGAGAAAGAAATAAATAATCTTTTAAACACACATCAAGAACTTAAATCTGAAATAGATAAAACTAAATTAGATTATGAAAAAATTTTAGATGACACAACATCTGAAATTGATAAATTTATTGAAAAAGTAAATCAAGATAACTCAGTGCAATAATCTGTGTTAAAAAATCATATCAGAAAAAAAATAATCAAAATAAGAGAGATTAAAAATAAAAACAATTTACAAGTAAAAACAAGATTTTTAAAAGAAATATTAAAAAAGAAAAAATTAAAAAATAAAATAGTTGGTAGTTATTTTCCTGTAAATTTTGAAGCAGATACATTTCAAATAATGAAAATTTTGAGGCAAAAGGGTTTTAAAATAAGTTTACCTGTTATTGGTTCAAAATTTGAAATGAATTTTTATTTTTGGAATTTAAAAGATCCTTTGCATGTTAATAAATATGGTATACCAGAGCCTAAATCGAAAACAAAAGTAATACCGAGCATATTGTTTGTTCCAATGGTTGCATTTGATAAAAGATTAAATCGATTAGGATATGGAGGTGGCTATTATGATAGATTTTTAAAGAAATATGAAAAAAAAAATATTATTAAAATTGGTCTGGCAATTGCGTGTCAAAAGGTAAAAAAGGTTCCTTTAAACAGTTTTGACAAAAAAATGGATTATATATTAACAGAGAAAAAGCTTTATAAATGAGAGTATTATTTTTGGGTGATATAGTTGGCAATGCAGGTAGACTTGCTATAGCTCAAAACTTAAAAAAACAAATTATAAAAAAAGAAATATCATTTGTCATCGCAAATGGTGAGAATGCAGCTAATGAAGGCGTAGGAATTACAAAAAATATTTCGGAAAGTCTCTTTAATTCTGGAGTTGATGTGATTACTACAGGTAATCATGTTTGGGACCAAAAGGAAACAGCGGACTTCATTAACACAGAGAGCAGATTATTAAGACCATTAAACTTAATTAAACCTTCCCCTGGAAATGGTTTTGAAGTTTATAACTCCAAAAATGGTTTTAAGATTGGGGTATTAAATCTTATGGGAAATGTTTTTATGAAAAAATGCGATGACGTATTTCATATTGCGAAGGAATTTTTATCAAAAAAAAAATTAAAAAAAGATTACGATTTTTTGTTTGTTGATTTTCACGGAGAGATAACAAGTGAAAAAGCAGCAATGGGCCACTTTTTCGATGGTAAAGCAACATTACTAGTTGGAACGCATACGCATATACCAACAAACGATGCAAGAATACTTAATTTTGGAACCGCCTATCAAACAGATGCAGGAATGTGTGGTGACTACAATTCTGTAATTGGAATGAATAAAGAAAATTCTCTTAAAAAATTTTTCAAAGAAGAATCAAAAAAACATTTTCCAGCAGAAGGTATTGCGAGTTTATCAGGAGTTATTGTAGACTGTGATAAAGAAACTGGTTTAGCTAAAAATGTTGAAAGCTTTATTTACGGAGGTGATTTAAAAAATACTCACTAAATAAAATGGCAGGTCATTCACATTGGGCAGGGATTAAGCATAAAAAAGGAAGAGCAGATAAACTAAGATCAAAAATTTTTTCAAAACTTTCAAAAGAAATTACAGTGGCAGCAAAATTGGGTGATAAAGACCCTGATATGAACCCCAGATTAAGATCTGCAATCCAAGCCGCAAGAGCAGCAAATATGCCAAAAGACAAAATTGAGAGAGCAATAGATAAATCATCAGGCAATTTAGGTTTAAGTTTAGAAAATATTAGATATGAAGGATTTGGCCCTGAAAAAATTGCAGTTATTATTGAAGCGTTGACCGACAATAAAAATAGGACTGCCTCTCAGTTAAGAACTATTTTTAATAAAAATGGTGGAAATCTTGGATCGAGTGGTTCCGCATCACACAATTTTAGTCAAGTAGGGGTAATAAGGATAGGTAAAAATGAGATAAAAGAAGAAGAAATTTTAGAACTAGCAATAGACGCAGGTGCAACTGAATGTTTTAATTATGAAGATTTTCATGAAGTACATTGTGATAAAAAAGATATTTATATTGTTAAAAAAAAACTAGAGGCAAAAATATCAAATTTTATTTCAACAGAATTAGAATGGATTCCAAACAATAAAATTATGGTAAATGAAGATAATGTAGAATTAGCCAATAGTTTTTTAGAAGATTTAGACAATAACGATGATGTTCAAAATATTTACACCAATTTAAACTTAAAAAATAACTAATGTTAATAATAGGAATTGACCCAGGAATTTCAGGAGCTTTATGCTTCATGGAACATGGTAAAATCGTTGATGTAATTGATATGCCAAGTATGGCGGATGGAAAAAAAAATAAAAAACAAGTAAATGGATCTCAAGTTTTTAACGAAATTTTGAGACATACAAAAGATAAAAAACCAGAAGAAGTTAAAGTCATAATTGAGCATGTATCCGCAATGCCGGGTCAGGGTGTAACTAGTATGTTTAATTTTGGTCAATCATTTGGTATTCTTAAGGGGATCTGTTCTGCGATGAACCTATCAATGTATTTTGTAAGGCCCGCAAAGTGGAAAAAACATTTTAATTTAATAAATGCATCAAAGGATGCAAGTAGAACTAAGGCTATTGAGATTTTTCCCTATTTTTCGGTGAATTTATCTAAAAAAAAAGATGCAAACAAAGCAGATGCAATATTGATAGCTAGCTATTTTGAGGAAACTTTTATTAAAAAATAAGCGTTTTTAGGCATTAGACAAATTGATGACACAATTAAGTGTGAAAAATTTTTTATGGAAGCTGATATATCTTCACAAGCAGTTGGTTTGGCAACTAACACTGACTTTTCATTATTAAAATTATTTCTGAGAGCTGACATAATTGTAAAGTCTGTAATGATACTCTTAATCGCTTGCTCCATTTACTCCTGGGCAATAATAATAGAAAAAGTAAGGTTGTTTAAAAAAATAAATATTTCGACTGAAGAATTTCAAGATAAATTTTGGAAATCGAAGTCGGCTGAAACTTTTTATAACAATATTCCAAAAAATATTGATGATCCTTTGGCACAAATTTTCAGAGCATCAATGGAGGCAGCACTAAAAACAAGATCTAAGTCTCAACTAAATGAAAGACTTTCAAATATGCTGCAAATTAATATTGAAAAACAAATGGAAAAAATTGAAAAAAGCTACACCTTTCTAGCTACTGTCGGATCTACAGCACCATTTATTGGACTTTTTGGAACCGTGTGGGGTATCATGAATTCTTTTCAATCAATTGCTATTTCAAGAAATACAAGTTTAGCAATTGTTGCACCCGGTATAGCAGAGGCTTTGTTTGCAACTGCATTAGGCCTTCTAGCTGCAATACCTGCTGTAGTTGCATATAATAAATTCAGCAATGACTCAAAAAAATATCTTCAAAAATTAGAAAACTTTTCAAAAAGATTTTTATCGATTATTTAAAATGGCTTTTAAATTTAAACGGTCTTCACGAGAACCAATGAGTGAAATAAATGTTACACCTTTTGTAGATGTAATGTTGGTACTTTTAATTATTTTTATGGTAACTGCACCCTTGCTAACAGTTGGTGTTCAAGTTGATTTACCTGAAAGTTCAGCTGACTCTCTTCCCGAAGAACAAGAGCCGTTAACTTTAACAATTAATTCTAAAGGTGAAATTTTTATACAAGAAACAAAAGTTGAATTTGATAAAATCATAGCAAAAATACTTGCAGTTTCAAAAAATAGGACCGATACAAGAATTTATGTAAGAGGCGATCAATCTATAAATTACGGTAGAGTATTAGAGGTAATGGGTATGCTTTCAGGATCAGGATTTACAAAAGTTGCTCTAATTTCTGAACCTTACAAGGAGATGTAATAATTGACTAAAAATATTATTATTTCATCTGTACTTCATTTTTTTTTAATCTTTATAACTGCTGTGAGTTTGCCATTTTTAGCGAAAAAACCGATTGATTTACCACCAATTATTTCAGTTGAGTTGATACAAATAGCAGAAAAAACAAATATTCCTTTTGCACCAAAAGCAAAGAAAATTATCGAGGAAATAAAAAAAAAAGAGGAAAAAGTAACATCTGAACAAGCACCTCCAAAAAAGGTAAAAAAAGAAAAGCCAGACTCAGTCCCTTTGCCAGACCAAAATTTAGAGAAAGTAAAAAAAGTAGAGGAAAAAAAACAAAATCCTGAAAAAATCGAAGATGAAATAAAGCAAGTTTCTGAATTCGAAAAGGACGAATTATTCGACCCAGATAGTATTGCCGCTTTAATAGATAAATCAAAAGAGGAGACAGCAGAAACAACAAAAAAAAACAATAAAATCACTCAGTCAAAAGATAAAAATGTTGATAACATGAGACTAACTTTAAATGAAGAAGATGCGCTAAAAGCCCAAATATTTAGTTGCTGGAGTATTCCTTTAGGATTACCATATAACGAAAATTTATTGGTAAGAATTAAATTAGAATTAAAACCAGATGGAACTGTAATTAAATCAGAAATATTGGATCATGCCAGAATGAATAAACCAGGACAAGGTTTCTATAAAGTTTTAGCAGAGAGCGCATTAAGGGCTATTAAACTATGTCAACCTTTAAGGGTTCCTTCTAAAGGTTATGAAAGATGGAAAAACTTACAATTAAATTTTGATGCAAGGGAAATGTTGGAAGGATGATTAAAAAAGTTTTTTTTTCTGTAATATTAATTTTTTTAACATCAGTTAAATCAAATGCTTTAATTGAAGTCGATATAACCAGGGGTAATCTTGATCCACTTCCAATAGCAGTTTCACCATTATCGGCTGATAAAGATACCAATGATAAATTAAAAAAAGAATTAAAAATAGATAAAGTTGGACACAAAATATCTGAAGTAGTTGAAAATAATTTAAAAAATTCTGGTCTATTTAATCCTCTAGACAAAGACGCTTTTTTACAGAAACCAGATATTGCACATCTTAAGCCGAGATTTGAGGACTGGTCACTTATTAAAGCCCAAGCTTTGATAACTGGTAAAGTAATCTTAAAAGATGAAAAATTAAGAGTTGAATTTAGATTATGGGATGTTCTTGCCGCTAAAGAAATGATGGCTTTAGCATTTACAACAGTTCCATCAAATTGGAGAAGAGTTGGACATATAATTACCGATAAAATTTATGAGAGACTAACTGGAGAAAAAGGATACTTTGATACTAGAATTATATATGTTGCTGAAGATGGACCAAAAACAAAAAGAATTAAAAAGTTAGCTATAATGGATCAAGATGGTTCAAATACTAAATATCTCACATTAGGAAATGAGCTGGTATTAACTCCAAGATTTAATCCTACAAATCAAATGGTGACTTATCTTTCTTATTTCAGAAACTTACCAAGAGTATATCTATTAGATATTGAAACAGGTGTTCAAGAAGTAGTTGGAGATTTCCCTGGCATGACTTTTGCACCAAGATTTTCACCAGATGGAAAAAAAATTATTATGAGTTTTGCTATGGATGGAAACTCAGATATTTATACAATGGACTTAGAAAATAGAATCGTTGAAAGAATTACAAATCACCCATCGATTGACACCTCTCCATCCTATTCTCCAGATGGAAAATTTATTTGTTTTAATTCTGACAGAAGTGGTTATCAACAAATTTATGTTATGAAAAATGATGGAACAGGAGTTAAAAGAATTTCTTTTGGAAAAGGATTATATGGAACTCCAGTATGGTCTCCAAGAGGAGATTTAATTGCTTTTACTAAATTACATAAAGGAAAATTTTATATAGGTGTAATGAGAACAGACGGATCGGGTGAAAGACTGCTCACAGAAAACTATTACCAAGAAGCTCCATCCTGGTCACCAAACGGGAGGGTTTTAATTTTTTATAGGGAGACCAAGACTGACAGCGAAGGAAAGGGATTTTCCGCAAAACTGTGGTCAATAGATTTAACTGGCTATAATGAGCGTATGGTGAAGACAGAATCAGACGCCTCCGACCCATCTTGGTCGTCTTTATTAAGTAATTAGATATAAATATTACAAAATAGTTGATTTTTTGACTTGAAAGATTTAATCAGTTGTGGAAAACTTATAATAATCAATTAAGGAGCAGTGATGAATTTAAGCAAGTATTTAAAAAATGCATTCTTAGTAATGCTAGCATGTTTGGTGCTTTCAGCTTGTGCGACTAAGAAAGTTCAAAATCAAATGCAAGGTGATGTCTATACTGGGAAAGATACTGTAGAGTATTTAGCATCAGGAGTTCCAGACAGAGTATTCTTTGCTACAAACGAGTCAGTTTTAACAACTGCTTCAAGAGACACTTTAAGAAAACAAGCAGAGTGGTTAAGAAAGAATTCAAAAATTAATGTAGTATTAGAAGGTCACGCAGATGAAAGAGGTACTAGAGAGTACAACTTAGCATTAGGAGAAAGAAGAGCTAATGCTGCAAAAGATTATTTAATGACTTATGGAATTTCTAGCAATAGAATTTCTGTTATAAGCTATGGTAAAGAAAGACCCGTTGATTCAGGATCAAATCCTTTAGCATGGTCAAAAAATAGAAGATCTGTAACTGTAAAAGCAAATTAATTTAATTTAAAAAGACCCCAAAGTATAAATTCTCTGGGGTCTTTTTTTTGCCATCATTATAAATACAAATTAAATCTATATGATGAAAAAAATTAAATATATATTTTTCTTTAACATCTTAGGCTTGTTTTTTTTTAGTTTTCCTAACAATGCTGACAACCATAATATATCTGAGCTATTGGAGATAATTCAAAAAGATCTTAAAACTTTAGAGAAAGCAGTTTACTCAAATTCTTCCAGTAATGATTTAAATATTTCATCTTCTTCAATGGATCAAAATTCAGAGGAAGTTTTGACTAGGCATTTACTCAAGTTATCAGAAATTGAAAACCAATTTCAAGAATTAACTAACAAATTTGAAGAAATAAATTTTAAACTAGATAAACTGTCAAATAGGATATCAAAATCGCAGGCGGATAATCAACTAAGATTCCAAGAGTTAGAAAATAAAACTGTAAGTTTAAGTATTAATGAAAATGATACATTAAAGATCAAAAAACAAGATCAAGTTTTACCTGGCTCTTCTCTACCTCAAGATCTGGGATCTATTTCGTATAAGGATACAGACACAGGACAAGAAAACCAAGATATACAATCAATTGAAACTACAAATACTGTTCTAACTGAAACTTTTGTATCAGAAGAAAAAATTTTACCTGAGGGTACACCAAATGAACAATATGAGTTTGCCACTAGTTTTTTAAAAGTCGGAGATTACAATATGGCTGAAAGAGCGTTTAGAGAATTTGTTAATGATAACCCAGAGCATAATTTAGCTGGAAACGCACAGTATTGGTATGCTGAAACATTTCGTATAAGACAACTTTTCACAGATGCAGCATCAGCGTATTTAGAGGGATATCAAAAATATCCAAAGAGTACGAAGGCTCCTATAAATTTATTAAAACTTGGTGTATCATTAGTTCAGATTGGAGAAAAAGATCAAGGCTGCTTAATGATTTCTGGTGTTCAAAAAGAATACCCAAAAGCTAATCAGTCTGTTCTTCAAAAAGCAAAATATGAAGAAAAAAAGTTTGAGTGTAAAAAAGAGGATTCTTAATAAAACAAATTTTTTTCTTGATCAAAAATTTATAAACAAAATTTATCAAATTTTCTCCAAAAATATTAAAGGAGTTAAAAAATCTCTAATTGCTGTATCTGGAGGCCCAGATAGTCTATCTCTGGCATTCCTTGCTAAATGTTATTCAATAAATAATTCAGCTAAATTTAGTTATGCAGTAGTTGACCACAGGTTAAGAAAAGAATCTTCCGATGAAGCAAATAAAGTTGTACGAATATTAAAAAAAATTGGCATTGACTGCAAAATCTTGGTTTGGAAAGGAAAAAAACCAAATTCAAATATTCAGAAAATTGCAAGAAATTACAGGTATCATTTGTTGACTAAAGAGTGCAAAAGATTGAAAGTTGAAACGATTATACTTGGTCATCAATTAAACGATTTACATGAAAATTTTTTTTTAAGAATGACCAGAGGAAGTGGTTTAAAAGGTTTAACCTCACTAGGGAAAAAAACAGAAATTTCCAATATCGCATTACTAAGACCAATGATTGACATTCCGAAAAAAGATCTTGAAAAACTTGCGTATAAGATTTTTGGAAAATTTATAAAGGATCCGTCAAATAAAAACGAGGATTTTAAAAGAGTAAGAGTAAGAAAAATTCTTGATGTGTTTCAAAAAGAGGGTTTAGAAACAAATAAATTAGCACTTACAATTAATAATCTAAAATCTGCAAATAGTGCATTAGATTTTTATGCAAAAAAAAACATTTCTAATAATACGACTTTCTTAAAAAAAACTAATTCATATTTAATAAATAAAAATTTTTTTTTAAAACCTGAAGAAGTAATATTAAGGTCAATGAACGTGATTCTCAAAGATCTTAGTAATAGATATTATCCACCAAGAGGAAAGAAAATGAGCAGGCTGATATACTTAATGTCATCTCAAAATAAGCCATATAAAACCACTCTCGGTGGCTGTGTCTTTGAAAAAATCAATGAAACGGTGATAATCACTAAAGAATAAATCAACAAGGTCAAATTAGCGCAAAAATAGACACTTGTTAAATTTTAAATAACACTTATTTTATAGTTATGAATTTCAAAAATTTAGCAATGTGGGCAATAATTGTATTTCTTACAATTGGTCTATATAACATGTTTAAAAACCCACAAGCCAATATATCAAAAAATAACCAAATAAATTTCTCTGAGTTCCTCAGTGAAGTTGAAAATGGGAGAGTGGTTAAGGTCGAAATCAAAGGTAATAATATTAATGGTGAGCTTTCAGATGGAAGTAGTTTTGCAACTTATGCTCCCAATGATCCAAATTTAATTGAAAAATTATCTTCAAAAGGTATTTCAATTTCAGCTGCTCCTCTTGATGAAAAAATGCCTTCCTTGTTTGGTGTTTTACTTTCGTGGTTCCCTATGCTTTTATTAATTGCAGTTTGGATTTTCTTCATGAGACAAATGCAGGGTGGAAAAGGTGGAGCAATGGGTTTTGGAAGATCCAAAGCAAAAATGATGAATGAGTTGAAAGGAAAAGTTACTTTTAACGATGTTGCTGGAGTTGAGGAAGCAAAAGAGGAAGTAGAAGAAGTTGTTGAATTCTTAAGAGATCCAAAAAAATTTAGTAGATTAGGTGGAAAAATTCCACGTGGGTGTTTATTAGTGGGTCCTCCAGGAACAGGTAAAACATTACTTGCTAGAGCAATTGCAGGAGAGGCAGGAGTTCCATTCTTCACAATTTCTGGATCAGATTTCGTTGAAATGTTTGTCGGAGTTGGAGCATCAAGAGTTAGAGATATGTTTGAGCAAGGAAAGAAACATTCACCTTGCATAATTTTTATTGATGAAATAGATGCAGTTGGAAGAAGTAGAGGAGCTGGCTTAGGAGGAGGAAATGACGAGAGAGAGCAAACATTGAACCAGCTATTAGTTGAGATGGATGGCTTTGATACAAATGAGGGTGTTATAATAATAGCTGCCACGAATAGACCAGATGTATTAGATCCAGCTTTATTGCGGCCTGGAAGATTTGATAGACAAGTAGTAGTTTCACTACCAGACATAATTGGTAGAGAAAAAATCTTAAAAGTGCATTCAAAAAAAATATCTATGGCACCAGACATTAATTTAAGAACTGTAGCAAGAGGAACACCAGGCTTTTCTGGAGCAGATCTTGCAAACTTAGTCAACGAAGCCGCTCTTCTTGCAGCTAGAAAAAATAAAAGAATTGTTACAAATCAAGAATTTGAAGAAGCAAAAGATAAAGTAATGATGGGAGCAGAAAGAAGATCAATGGTAATGACTGAGGAAGAAAAGAAACTTACAGCGTACCATGAAGCTGGACATGCAATAGTAACAATAAATGAAAAAGCTGCTTATCCAATTCACAAAGCCACAATTATACCAAGAGGGAGAGCGCTTGGAATGGTAATGCAACTTCCTGAGAAAGATGAAGTTTCACAAACTAGAGAACAATTACACGCACAAATGGCCATTGCGATGGGAGGACGGGTTGCTGAAGAATTAATTTTTGGTGATGATAAGGTAACCACTGGTGCAGTGAGCGATATTGAGCAAGCAACTAAAAGAGCAAGAGCTATGGTTATGAGAGCAGGATTAAGTAAAGAATTAGGTCCAGTAGCTTACGGAGAAAATGAAGAGGAAGTATTTCTTGGAAGATCTGTAGCTCGTCAACAAAATATGTCTGAAGAAACTGCTAAAAAGGTAGACGCAGAAATAAGAAAGTTTGTTGATAAAGGTTATGATAGAGCAAGAAAAGTTTTAACTGAAAAAATCGATGATTTACACAAATTAGCTAAGGCATTGCTAACTTATGAAACATTAACCGGTAAAGAAATTGAAGACTTGGTCAACAAGAATATATATCCAGCTGGAAAACAAGATATTCAGGATGATGGAGACGATCAATCTTCAGCATTGAGCTCTATTGGGTTAAAACCAAAGATAGTTCATTAATCCTTGATGGATAAATATTACACTAAACCGTGTAATTTTTATTATGGGAAACAATCAGAAAGAAAAGTTTTAAAAAAGCAATCATTGCCTTTATGTGGAAGTAAACTTATATCTTTTGATTCAATAGAGATAATTTCAAGAAAAAATAAAAAATTATTACATATTAAGAAAATTAGTAATTTAAAAAAAGTTTTAAAGAGAAAAATAAATCTCGATATCTCAAATATTGTTAAAAAAAAAAAATTTAAGAGACTAAATTTAGCAAATTTACCAATTTTGATGGGTGTGATCAACATGACACCAGATAGTTTTTCCGATGGGGGAAAATTTAATAAAACAAAAATTGCTTTAAAACGCGCTAGATATTTTATTGAAAAAGGTTGCAAAATAATTGATGTGGGAGGAGAATCTACGAGACCAGGAGCAAAAGATATAACTTTAAAAGAAGAGTGGAAGAGAATGGAAAGTTTTTTCAAAAAAGCTAAAAACCTTAATTGTTTAATTTCTATTGATACAAGAAAAAGTAAAATAATGAAGTCTGCCTCAAATTATAAAGTTGATTTAATAAACGATGTGTCTGGACTAAATTACGACATTTCCACAATTGATTATTTGAGAAAAACAAATAAGCCATTTGTTATCCATCATATTAAAGGTTCACCTAGAAACATGCAAAAAAAACCAAATTATAAAAATGTAGTTCTTGATATTTATGATTTTTTTGAAAAAAAATTAAAAATAATTAAAAATAAAGGAATAAAGCACAAAAATATAATTTTAGATCCAGGAATTGGTTTTGGTAAAAACTTGAAACATAATATTACTCTTTTAAAGCACGTTTCTATTTTTCACTCTCTTGGTTATCCTGTAATGTTAGGAATATCTAGAAAAAGATTTATAAAAGATTTAGCGGGGATAAATGATAGTAAAGAACGACTAGGAGGCACAATATCTTCAAGTATATGGCTAATGACGCAAGGAATACAAATCTTAAGAGTTCATGATTTAAACGAAATAAATCAAGCGATAAAAGTTTTTAAGACTTTAAAATTTACATAATGTTAAAAAAATATTTTGGGACTGACGGTATTAGAGGAGAAGTAAATGGAAAAAAAATTAATGGTGAAATGTTTTTTAAGTTTGGATTGGCAGCAGGTACCTACTTTAAGAATTTAAAAAAAAATAAACAAACTGCTGTTATAGCTAAAGATACAAGACTCTCTGGCTATACTTTAGAACCTGCATTGGTATCTGGATTAGCTTCTGCAGGAATGCACGTTTTCACACTTGGACCTTTACCCACAAATGGCTTAGCTATGCTTACAAAAAAAATGAGAGCAAATTTAGGTATAATGATTACCGCGTCACACAATCCTTATCATGATAATGGTTTAAAATTATTTGGTCCTGATGGATTAAAGTTGTCAGATAAAATTGAAAAGAAAATTGAAAAACTAATTGACTCAAAAATTGTTAAAAATCTTACATTACCAAAAAATTTAGGTAGGGTAAAACGATTAGAAAATGCTACTGATAATTATATTAAAATTTTGAGGAAAAATTTCCCAAATGATTTTAATCTAAAAGGGACCAGTATTGCAATAGACTGCGCAAATGGTGCAGGTTATAAGTCTGCACCCAAATTACTTAAATCATTAGGCGCAAAAGTTTATGAAGTGGGTGTTTCGCCCAATGGGCTTAATATAAATGATAAATGTGGGTCAACATTTCCACAAAAGATAAGAATGCTTGTTTCAAAAAAAAAAGTAGATTTAGGTATATCTCTTGATGGTGACGCAGATAGAATAATTGTATGTGATGAAAATGCAAGGATTGTTGATGGTGACCAAATTATAGCTATGCTTGCAAATCGGTGGAAAAGAAAAAAAATTTTAAAAGGTGGAGTAATAGGTACCTTAATGTCAAATTTTGGTTTAGAAGATTTTTTAAAAAAAAATAAAATTAAATTTTTAAGATCAAATGTTGGAGATAGGTTTGTTAAAGAAAAAATGCAAAAAAATAGATTTAATCTTGGCGGAGAACAATCTGGACATATAATATTAGGAAAGTTTGCCACTACAGGTGATGGTTTATTAGTTGCTCTTGAAATTTTATTTTCAATGAGAAAAGGTAAAAAGGCTAGTGAGTTATTTTATAACTTCACCCCAACGCCTCAAGTTTTAAAAAATATCACGGTAAGCGATAAAAATATAATAAATTCGGAAAAATGTAAAAAAGCAATAAACACGTCAATAAAATTATTAAATAATAATGGAAGAATTCTGGTAAGAAAATCTGGTACTGAACCAAAGATAAGAATTATGGTTGAAGCAAAAAATAAACAAATATTATCTAAATGTATTAATATTGTAAAAAGGTCGTTAATCAGTTGAAAATAAAATCAAAGTTACTCATTATTGCTGGATCAGATTCATCAGGTGGAGCTGGAATACAAGCGGATATAAAAACAATGACTTCACTTGGATCCTATGCTATGACAGCTATAACTGCTTTGACCACTCAAAATACTACTGGTGTGTTGTCTGTTATAAAAATTCCTAGCAAAGAAATTTCAAAGCAAATTGAATATACTTCAAAAGACATCAAACCAGATGCAATTAAAATTGGAATGTTGCACTCTGCAGATGTTATAGAAGCAGTTTCAAAATCACTAAAAAAAATAAAAGCTAAAAAAATAATATTAGACCCTGTAATGGTGACCTCTACTGGCGTAAAATTAATTAATCGAAATGCTATTATTAAAATAAAAAAACATTTTATTAAAAAGGTTGAATTGATTACACCAAATATTCCAGAGGCAGAGATTCTTGCAAACATAAAAATTATGACCATAGATGATATGATTTATGCTAGTCAAAAATTAATTAATATGGGAGCAAAAAATGTCCTTTTAAAAGGAGGTCATCTTAAAACCAAAATTATTACGGATATATTCGTTAACAAAAAAGAAATAAAAATTTTTCGTAACAAAAAAATTCCTACCAAAAATCTACATGGTACTGGCTGCTCACTATCTAGTGCAATAGCAACATATTTTTCATGTGGAAAAACACTAAAGAAATCTTGTGAGTTAGCAATTAATTATGTTAACCATTCAATAAAAACTAGTCCCAACTATGGTAAAGGAAATGGACCAATTAATCATTTAGTAAGTTTTAAATTAGATAAAAAATATTTATGAATAATGTTGTAGTAATTGGTTCACAGTGGGGTGATGAGGGAAAAGGAAAAATTGTAGATTGGCTATCAAGTGAGGCCGATGTTGTTGTAAGATTTCAAGGAGGACACAATGCTGGACACACCTTAGTTATTGATGGGGTTACATATAAATTAAGATTACTTCCATCAGGCATCGTAAGAAAAAATAAAATTTCAATAATAGGAAATGGAGTTGTAATTGATCCATGGGCGTTTCTAGATGAAATCTCAGAAATAAAGTCAAAAGGTGTTAAAGTTGATGTTGATAATTTGATTATCTCAGAATCTGCAAATCTAATTTTACCATTTCATAAAGAAATGGACGAAATACGAGAAGATGCAGCTGGCAAAGCTAAAATAGGCACAACTAGAAGAGGAATTGGCCCTGCATATGAGGACAAAGTTGGAAGAAGATCAATAAGAATAATGGACCTTATGTCAGAAAAAAATCTTAATCAGAGACTCGAAACAGTTTTGTTGCATCACAATGCTATTAGAAGGGGTTTGGGTAAAAAAATTTTTAAAAAAGATAAACTCAAAGAAGATTTACTCAAAATTGCTCCACATATTTTAAAATTTTCAAAACCGGTGTGGAAAAAAATATACGAATTTAAAAAAAACAATAAAAAGATATTATTTGAGGGGGCTCAGGGAATATTGTTAGATGTTGATCATGGAACTTATCCTTTTGTGACGTCATCCAATACTGTTGCGTCTGCAGCTGCGACAGGTTCTGGTTGTGGACCAAATTCAATAAATTATGTTTTAGGAATAACAAAGGCCTATACAACTAGAGTAGGTGAAGGACCATTTCCAACTGAGTTGAAAAATGATGTAGGAGAGAAACTTGGCACAAGGGGAAAAGAATTTGGTACTGTAACAAGTCGAAAAAGAAGATGTGGATGGTTTGATGGTGTGTTGGTTAGACAGACTATAAAAATTTCTGGAATTGATGGCATTGCTCTCACTAAACTTGACGTTTTAGATGAATTGGATGAAATTAAAATGTGTATTGCATATGAAATTGATGGAAAAGAAATAGATTATCTGCCTGCAGCTGTGGAGGATCAATTAAAAGTAAAGCCAATATACAAATCTTTCGAGGGATGGAAAACTGAAACTAGGGGAATTAAAAAATTTGATGATTTACCAAAAAACGCAAAAGCTTATATTAATGAACTTGAAAAATTTATAGAAACTAAAATTTCAAGTATTTCTACAAGTCCAGAAAGAAATGATACAATTTTAATTGTAGACCCTTTTAAAAGTTAATTTGCAGGCAATAGATTTTTTGATTTCGCTGAATTTAACATATGTTTTTGTAATTTCTCAAAAGCTTTATTTTCAATTTGCCGAATTCTTTCTCTGCTAATCTTAAATTTTTTACTCAGATCTTCCAAAGTTTCTGGATTGTCATTTAGTCTTCTAGCATAAAGAATTTGCCTTTCTCTATCATTTAATATTTTAATAGAGTCTTGTAAAAGATCTTTTCTTTGCTCCATTTCCTCTTGTTGGGCAAATTTGAGTTCCTGGTCCATTTCGTTATCTACTACCCAATCTTGCCATTCATCTCCATCTTCACCTATCGGTGCATTGAGGGACTGCTCACGACCTGATAGCCTTCTATTCATTGATACTACTTCATTCTCAGTTACATTTAACTTATTGGCAATATCTTTCACGTGCTCATCTCTCAAATCACCTTCAGTCCTAGGCGCTATTTGATTTTTTAATTTTTTTAGGTTAAAAAATAATTTCTTTTGTGCTGTTGTAGTTCCAATCTTTACTAAACTCCAAGATCTAAGAATATATTCTTGTATAGATGCTTTAATCCACCACATCGCATAGGTTGCTAGCCTAAAACCTTTCTCTGGTTCAAACTTTTTTACAGCTTGCATTAGCCCGACATTTCCCTCAGAAATTATTTCATTAAGCGGCAGACCATAACCTTTGTAACCCATAGCAATCTTTGCAACTAGTCTTAAGTGACTGGTAACTAATTTTTCTGCAGATTTAACATTTCCGGTTGATTTCCAATTTTTTGCAAGCATATATTCTTCTTCAGCATCCAACATAGGAAACTTTTTGATTTGGTCTAAATAGGCAGCAAGACCGCCCTCATTTGATAATGCAGGAAACTTCATAGATGTTGAATTCATAGCAGTATTTATTTAATAAAATTTTCTTATTTTACAATGGTTTTATTTACAAGCATTTCTAAGCTTTTTTACAACCAATTCTAAATCTGAGGGTAAATTAGATGTAAAATCTAATTTTTGACCATTTCTAGGGTGGATAAAACCTATACTTTTTGCATGTAAAAATTGTCTATCCAGCTCAATTAAAGTTTTTTCAAGACCTAGATCTATATTTTTAATTTTCTTAAATTTTTTTTTGTATTTTTTGTCGCCCAAAATATTATTGCCTTTAAAAGCCATGTGAACTCGTATTTGATGCGTACGACCTGTTTCAAGTTTGCATTCAATCAAACTAAATGTTGGTATTTTTTTATTTTCAAAAACATTTAATGTTTTGTAATTTGTTATAGCCTTTTTTCCTCTTGAAAAACTAACTTCCATTAATTGTCTGTTCTTAGAACTTCTTTTAATATAGGTTTCAATTTTCCCTTTTTGAGGTCTTAGTTTTCCCCATATTAGGGCTTGGTATATTCTATTAACAGTATGATTATTAAACTGATTTGATAAATTTTCATGTGATAAATTATTTTTTGCAATTAATATTAATCCTGAGGTATCTTTATCTAACCTATGTACAATTCCAGGCCTTAGCTCATCGCCAATATTTGAGAGTTTTTTATTATAATTAATCAGCGCATTTACAATAGTATTGTCATAGTTTCCAGGACCAGGATGTATTGATATGCCGGCACTTTTATTAACGACCAATAAGTCTTCATCTTCAAAAATAATATCTAGTTTGTATTCATAAGGTTTTAAAGATAACTGTTTAGGCTTCGGTATCTCTAAAAATAGCAAATCACCAGCAATAATTTTTTTTGAAGGATCTTCAATAATTTTTTTATTTATTTTCAATTTTGATTTAATAATTAAATTTTTAATTCTGGTTCTACTTAAAGAAGGTTCTTTGTGAGCAATAAATTGATCTACTCTTTGGTTATTATCTTCTTTCTCAGCAATTAAGTTAATGATATTTTTCATAGATTGTAATATTAATACTATATGCGCTTGTAGCTCAACTGGATAGAGCGCCAGATTTCGGCTCTGGAGGTTCAGGGTTCGACTCCTTGCAGGCGCACCATTTTGTTGTAAATTTTACTATTTTTAAATAACTCAACTTTTTTAGGCAAAATTTAAAAAATTGAAGGCAAATTTCAAGTATTCTTGATGTATAGTTTTTATTTATAAAAATGAAAATTTCACATTTAGAATACCCTTACAATTGTAAAAGTGTAAATTTTAAATAATGACAATAGCCTAAAAAAAATAAAAAATTTGATATGATTAAAAAATTTTTTTCCCCTTTATGCATATTTATTTCTATATTGCTCTTATGCTATATCTTTTATAAATCAGAAATAGTATGGCAGGGCGCCAGAAGAGATTACTATTTTTTTTATTATATTGTATCTGTTTCAATATTACTGTTTTCTATAATTACAATTTTTCTTTCTCAAAAAATTAAAACTTATTTATTAATATTTTTTTTGAGTTTATCATTTTCATTTTATCTTTTTGAAGCATATTTAATTGTAAATGACTCCTCACTTCGTAAAGCTAAAATTTATAAAAAAAAAACAGGCAACATATATGATAAAAGATCAAAATTAGAAATTTATAATGACTTAAAAAAAAATGATAAAGAAATTACAGTAACAATTTTTCCTTTTAAACACTTAAATAAATCAAATTCAAACTTTATACCATTGTCAGGAAAATCTAATTCTAAAACAATATTTTGTAATGAGAATGGTTATTATGCAATTTATAAAAGTGATAGATATGGATTTAATAATCCTGATGAGGAGTGGGATAAAACTGAAGTAGAATACCTTTTAGTTGGAGACTCATTTGTTCATGGCGCATGTGTTAATCGACCCAACGATATTTCATCTAAGCTTAGAAATTTATCAAATAAGTCTGTTATAAGTTTAGGATATGGTTCAAATGGTCCTATTTTAGAATATGCGTCATTGAGGGAATTTTTTCCCGATAGAGTTAAAAATGTATTATGGTTCTATTATGAAGGTAACGATGTTAAAAATCTATCAGACGAATTAAGAAATATTTTTTTAAGAAAATATATAAACAATATAAATTTTTCACAAAATCTAAAAAAAAAACAAAAATTAGTTGATAATTTAAGTGATAAAATAATTAATCTTGAGAAAAAAGAGGCAGCAAAAAAAGCAAAACTTTCGTCAGACTTAAAATATAAAATATATTCTTATTTAAAACTTAATCAATTAAGATCAAATTTAAATATATTGCTTCCGAGCAAGAGAAGACCACCAACTCAAAATGTAATAAAACCAGAATTTAAAGAAATATTAAAATTAGCAAAAGAGCTTACAGAGAAGAAAGGTTCAAATTTTTATTTTATTTATCTTCCAACATACAAACGTTATAAAAAAATCGATAATAATGATGTCAATTACAATAAAGTAAAATCAGTAATGAGTGAATTAAATATTCCTTTTATAGATATTCATAAAGTTTTTGATAAAGAGAAAAATCCTATTAAACTATTCCCATTTGAAATGTATGGACATTATACGGTTGAAGGAAATGAAAAAATAGCCCAAGAGGTTTTTGAATTCATAAACGAAAAAAATTTCAATTAGAATTTAAAAACACTATTCACCTATATTTATCAGTGAACCTTTTTTCCTAGCTTGGCTGAAAGAATAATAAAAGAGAGTAATTCCTATTAACAAATAAATTCCGTTTAACATAAAAGCGTTTTTGATATTTGAATAGTTGACAACTTGATTTACAAGAATTGATCTAGCCTCCTCAAAAATATAAACAAGTGGCAATCCTTTAGCAACATTTTGAAAAAAATCAGGTAAAATTTCAATAGGGTAGTAAATACAACCAAGTGGTGCTAGTAAAAACAGAGATGACCAAGCAATATTTTCAAAAGCCGGTCCATATCTAAGTAGTCCAGACGAAACAAAAAGCCCCAAAGTAATTCCAAAAATATACAAACTTAGAAATAAAAAAAATAATGGAATTCCTAAGTTCAAAATAGATATCCCAAATAATGGACTTGTAATTAATATTGCAGGAACTAATCCTATTAATGTTCTAATCAACGCAGTACCAACCAATGCAGTAATTATTTCGCTTATGCGCATTGGTGCAATAAATAAATTTGTAAAATTTCTACTCCATATTTCTTCAAGAAATAACATATTAAAGCTAATACTTGATCTAAATAAAAAGTCATAAAGAATAGCACAAGTTAAAATAACCCCTACTGTATTATTATAATAATCGCTGTATATTGTGAAAAATTTTGAAATAAATCCCCATAAAATAATTTGGATAGTGGGCCAGTATATTAAATCTAGAATTCTGGGTAGAGAACTCTTAATTAAAAAAAAATGTCTTAAAAACAATCCAATTATTCTATTCAAGCTCATTATTATTCCTATTAAGTTTTAAAAATACTTCTTCAAGATTTTTTTTGCCATGCTTTTCAATAAGATGATCAGGTGTACCTTTATCTATTATAATTCCATTGTTCATCATTAAAACATTTTTACAAAGTCTTTTAACTTCGTCCATATTATGTGATGCTAGCAAAATCGACATTTTTTTTTCTTTTGAAATTTTTTCTATAAAAGATCTTACAAAGTCTCCAGTTTCAGGGTCTAAGGAAGCAGTTGGTTCATCTAAAAATAATATTGATGGTTCATTAATTAATGCTTTAGCCAAGCTTACTCTATTTTTTTGCCCTGATGAAAGCTCTCCAGTTTTTTTATTTATAAATTCTTCTAACCTAAGTTTTTCAGATAAATACTTTATTCTGTCAGAAATAAATTTTACTCCATATAATTTTCCATAAACGATCAAATTTTCTTTGACTGTTAGTTTTTTTGGAAGTTCAATATATGGTGAGATAAAGTTCATTTTATGGAGTAAAGATATTCTATTTTTTTCAATATCAAGACCGTGAATTATCACTTTTCCATTTGTAGGTTTTAGCAAACCCAACATCATCGCAATTGTTGTCGTTTTTCCACAACCATTTGGTCCAAGCAAACCTAAAATTTCATTTTCATGTATTGAAAAACTAATTTGTTTAACAGCCTCTTTTTTAAAATAATTTTTTGATAAACTTTCTACAATTACTGATTTCTGCATGACTTAACTTTTTGATGCTCTTTTTAATCTATCGTTTATAGCTTGACCTAATCCGATATTAGGAATTTCCTCAACTGCGATTTTTTTAAATTTAAGTTTTTTAATTTTTCTTAATGTTTTATACAAATTTTTACCAACTTCTTTTAAATTTTTGTTTTTCGACAAATAAAAATGATTTCTATCAAATTTTTTCCGTTTTTGGATTAATACAAATGCCTCATCATGGAAACATGTTTTAACATTTAATCTTATAGGTATACCAGGTGAATAATGAAATTTTGATTGTCCTGGAACTTTTATTGACCTATTTTTTGTATAATTTAATTTTTTTTTTAAAACTTTACTTATTTTTTTTATATCTATACCACCCAATCTTAAGACCTGAGGTTTATTGACCAAATTTACAATAGTAGACTCCAAACCAATTCTTGAATTACCACCATTTAAAATTAACTTTATTTTATTTCCAAATTCCTCCTCAACATCTTTTTTTGAAACTGGGCTTAGTTGTGTATAAATATTTGCACTAGGTGCAGCCAAAGGATATTTTAAATGTGAAAGCAAATTTATAGTAACTGCATTTTTTGGAAATCTTACTGCCAGAGTTTTTTTTCCATTCGTAACATTTCTTGATATTTTACTTTCTCTTTTTAATTTTAAGACAAAGGTTATAGGTCCTGGACAAAATTTTTTGTATAATTTTTGAAAATTATCATTAATTACACAATCTTTTTCCAAATCCTTTAAGTTAGAATAATGAACTATTAAAGGATTAGATTTTGGTCTTTTTTTTAATTTATAAATTTTGGACGTAGCTTGATTGGAATATGCATTAGCAGCAAGTCCATATACAGTTTCAGTGGGTATTGCTACGCAATGATTTTTATCTAATAAATATTTAGCTTTTTTAATATTTGAAAGATCTTTTTTCATGTAATAATAACAACTTTTATATGAAAGATAAAAATTTGCCAGATGATATTAAAAATAAATCTCTCAATGAGTTAACGGATTTAGCAAATAATATTATCAAAAATCTAGAAGATAAAAATACTCTTGATGGATCAGTAGAAGAGTATCAAAAATTAATTAAATTAAACTTATTAATTGAAAAGCAATTTCAGAAAGCCTCCAAAGAGTTATCTAAATCGACTAAGGAAAAAATTCAAAATGTGTTGAAAGAAAATGAAAAAAAAACTAAATAAAGTCGCAAAAGATACAAATCTATTCCTTAAAAAATTTATACTAAATCAAAAAAAAACAGATTTATTGAATCCAATTAAATATGGTCTATTACCAGGAGGAAAAAAGATTAGATCAAAATTAATTGTTGATGTCGGTAAAATTTTTAATATTGAATATAAAAAATTAATTCAAATTGGTGCGGCGGTTGAATGTATCCATGCTTACTCATTAATTCATGATGATCTTCCTTGTATGGATAATGATAGATTAAGAAGAGGAAAATTATCAACTCATGCTAAGTATGGAGAGTCAACTGCTATTCTAGCAGGAAACTCATTATTAACTATAGCGTTTGAAATTCTTAGCCAGCCAACTTTAAAAATAGATTATAAAACAAAGATAAGACTAATTAATCTTTTATCTAAGAGCGCAGGACATACAGGGATAGCTGGCGGTCAGTACTCCGACCTAAAATTTGAAAGAAAGAAGAAATCTTTTAAAAAAATTGTTGATATGCAAATTAATAAAACAGGAAAACTATTTAGTTTTTGTTGTATGGCACCAGTCATAGTTTCAAAAAAAAATAAAAATTTAAATTTATTCAATTCTATTGGTTCTAAAATAGGCTTACTATTTCAAATAGCTGATGACCTTATAGACTATGCTGGATCTTCAAAAAAAGCTGGAAAAAAAACAAGAAAAGATTCAAAAAAAGGAAAGGCTACCTTAATTAGTTTACTAGGATATAAAAATACTGTTAAATATAGAGATAAAGTAAAATTAGAAATATTAAATAAAATAAAACAATATAAAAATAAAAAAAAAGATTTATCAGATACCATAAATTATATTTTAATAAGAAGTAAATGAAAAAAAATTATAAATTTTTAAATAATATTAATTTTCCTGGCGATATTAAAAAATTATCTGCACATGATTTAAAAACACTTGCTAAAGAAGTTAGAGAGGAAATGATAGATGCTGTTTCTGTAACTGGTGGACATCTTGGGGCAGGTTTGGGTGTAGTAGAATTAACAGTTGTTCTTCATTACATTTTCAATACTCCTAATGATAAATTAATTTGGGATGTAGGGCATCAATCTTACCCACATAAAATTTTAACTGGTCGTAAAGATAAAATTAGAACTTTGAGAAAAGGAAATGGTTTATCTGGTTTTACTAAAAGGACGGAAAGTGAGTATGATCCATTTGGTGCAGCTCATAGTTCTACATCAATATCTTCAGCTTTAGGTATAGCGATCGCAAATAAATTATCAAATAAATCTGACAATGTGGTTGCTGTAATAGGTGATGGAGCAATTAGCGCAGGAATGGCATATGAAGCAATGAATAATGCTGGATCAAGTAAGACTAAGCTAATTGTAATTTTAAACGATAACGATATGTCAATTGCAAAACCTGTTGGAGCAATGAGAGCATATTTAGCTAAAATTTTTACTGGTAAAATTTATTTCAGCTTGAGAGAAACTGTAAAACTTATAATTTCAGCTTTCTCAAAAAGATTTAGTAAAAAAGCTGGAAAGGCAGAAGATTTTTTACGTTCAGCTGTAACTGGAGGAACATTATTTAGTTCAATGGGTTTTTATTACGTAGGGCCTATAGATGGTCATGATGTAGATGCTTTAGTTTCAGTTTTAAAAAATGCAAAAGAAGTAAATTATGAGGGCCCTATTATGATCCATATAAAAACTGAAAAAGGAAAGGGTTATAGTTTTGCTGAAAAATCAGAGGATAAATACCACGGAGTTACAAAGTTTAATGTTAACACAGGAGTTCAAGAGAAATCCAAGTCTAATATACCTTCTTATACAAAAGTTTTTGCAAATACATTGGTAAATCACGCAGAAAAAGATAGTAAAATAATTGGAATTACTGCTGCAATGCCATCAGGGACTGGGATGGATATTTTTGGTAAAAAGTTTCCAACAAGAATGTTTGATGTAGGTATTGCAGAGCAGCACGCAGTTACATTTGCTGCTGGATTAGCAACAGAAGGATTTAAGCCCTATGCTGCAATTTATTCTACATTTCTTCAAAGAGCCTACGATCAAGTTGTTCATGATGTAGCAATTCAGAGTTTACCAGTTAGATTTGCAATTGATAGAGCTGGACTTGTTGGTGCAGATGGCCCAACACACGCTGGATCATTTGATATTACATATTTATCTACACTTCCTAATTTTGTTGTGATGGCTGCAAGTGATGAGTCCGAATTGGTTAAAATGATTAATACTTCAGTAGATATTAATGACAGACCGTCAGCATTTAGATACCCAAGAGGAAATGGAATTGGTATCGAACTTCCAAAATTAACTGAGAAAATCGAAATAGGAAAAGGAAGAATTATTAAAGAAGGTAAAAATGTAGCTTTAATTAATTTTGGTGCAAGATTAAATGAATGTTTAATTGCTAGAGAAAATTTAATAAAAAAAGGTTTAAATTTAACATTAGTCGATGCTAGATTTGTAAAACCTTTAGATGAAAATTTAATTTGGCAAATAGCTACTGATCATGAAGCATTGATAACTATTGAAGAAGGATCTATTGGAGGTTTCGGCTCACATGTTGGACAATTTTTGAATGAAAAAAAATTGCTTGATAGTAATTTAAAGTTTAGAGCAATGTTTTTGCCCGACAGATTTATAGATCATGATAAACCTGATTTGATGTATAAATATGCAGGTTTAGATGCTACTAATATAGAAAATAAAATATTAGATACTATAAATTCTAAAGTTGTTGTAAAAAAAAGTAATTAACTATTGCATTGAGCATTATGCATCAAGTAATGATCCAGTAATACACAATGCATCATGGCTTCTCCAATTGGAACTGCTCTTATACCTACGCAAGGATCGTGTCTACCTTTTACAGAGATAGAGGTATTTTTACCAAATCGATCTATTGTTTTTCTACTTGTCAAAATTGATGAGGTTGGTTTAACAGCAAAAGATACGGAAATTTCTTGACCAGAGGAAATTCCCCCAAGTATTCCACCAGCATTGTTAGAGTCAAACTTAGTTTTATTTCCTTTCTGAGATATCTCATCTGAATTTTGTTCTCCTGTTAATTGCGCTGAATTCATTCCAGATCCAATATTCACGCCTTTAACTGCATTTATACTCATCATTGCTGACGCAAGATCCATATCTAATTTTGAGTAAATAGGAGCTCCCAAACCAACTGGAACACCTCTTGCTCTAACTTCAATTATTGCTCCACAAGAAGACCCAGCTTTTCTTATACTTAATAAGTATTTTTCCCAAAGTTTTAAAATTGACTTATCTGGGCAGAAAAAAGGATTTTTTGATATAAATCTATCGTCCCATTTTTTTATGTCACAACCAAGAATTCCTAATTGAGTGACAGCACCTTTAACATTATATTTTTTTCCAATTTTTTTTTCTAAAACTTTTTTCGCTATTGCTCCAGCTGCCACTCTAGAAGCTGTTTCTCTAGCTGACTGTCTACCGCCACCTCTATAATCTCTTATTCCATATTTTTTGAAATATGTGAAATCAGCATGACCAGGACGAAATTTATTTTTTATTGTTTCATAATCCCTAGATCTCATATCTTTATTATAAATAATCATCGATATTGGAGTACCTGTTGTTTTACCCTCAAAAACTCCTGACAAAATATTTACTTTATCATCTTCTTTTCTTTGGGTAGTGAACTTAGACTGTCCAGGTTTTCTTTTATTTAATTCTTTTTGGATATCAGCCTCATTTATACTTACATTAGGAGGACAACCATCCACGACACAGCCTATGGCTGGACCATGAGACTCTCCCCATGTGGTGAATCGAAATATCTTTCCAAATGTGTTAAATGACATAAAATATAATATATAGATTATTTTGTTTAAATTATGAATCAAAAAAACTCTTTAGGTCTTGATAAATGTTTTGGCGAATTAGATGATCCATTCCAATTATTTAAGGAATGGTTTAATGAAGCGAAAAAGTCGGAAATAAATGATCCAAATGCCTTAGCGCTAGGCACAGCAGATAAAAGCGGAGTTGCGAGTGTCAGAATGGTACTTCTTAAAGGTTTTAGTGATAAAGGATTTGTTTTTTACACAAATCTTAATAGTAAGAAAAGTGATGATTTAAAAAATAACCCTAATGCATCAATGTGTTTCCATTGGAAAAGTTTATTAAGACAAATAAGAATAGTGGGAACTATAACTAACGTTTCAAACAAAGAGGCTGATGATTACTATAATAGTAGAGCATATGGAAGTCGTATTGGTGCTTGGGCCTCTAATCAAAGCACAGTTTTAAAAAATAGAGAAGAATTATATGAGTCAATTGAAAATTTTAAGAAAAAGTTTCCTAACGAAAAAAGCGTTCCAAGACCTGACTATTGGTCTGGGTGGTCTCTTTCCCCAAAAGAAATTGAGTTTTGGTTAGATGGAGATAATAGAATTCATCAAAGACTAAAGTATTTAAAATCAGATAGTAAAAGTTGGAAAAAAGTTTTATTAAGTCCCTAAAAATTTCTTTCTAAACTAAATGAAGTTAATTTTTTAAGAATTTCTTTTTCTCTTGTATCTGGAAATATACTGAGCGAATTAGACGATAAACCTATAAAGTATTCTGCTTTTAAATAACAATCATTTATAATATCATATTTTTTTATCAGTCCTAAAATACTTTTGAAATCGCTTTCAGATCTTTCATGATTTAAAAAACAATTTTTAATATCTTTTTTTTCATCTGTATTTGCTTTTTGATTTAACAAAATAATGGGCAATGTAACTTTACCTTCGAAAAAGTCGTTTCCAATTTCTTTCCCAAATAATTTCAGTTCTGAGTTGTAATCTAAAGTATCATCTGCAATTTGAAACGTTAGCCCCAAATTTTTTCCATAAAATTCCAAAGCATCTTTTACTTTATTTTCCTGATTTGATAAAATTGCGCCTACTTTTGTTGCTGCAGCAAACAGAGATGCAGTCTTCGAAGATATTATTTTTAAATAAGTTTCTTCTAGCATATCAATTTCTCTATTATGCTGAAGCTGTAAAACTTCTCCTTGTGAAATCTCAGCTGATGTCGATGATAAAAGTTTTAAAACTTCTTGATCACCATCTTCAACCATCATCTCAAAACATCTACTCAACAAATAATCACCAACTAATATAGATGATTGATTACCCCAAATTTTATTAATTGTTTTTTTTCCTCTTCTTAAATCGCCATTATCAATTACATCATCATGCATAAGCGTAGCTGCATGTATAAGTTCAACACAGGCAGCAAGGTTTACATCTCTGGTGCCTTTTTCGTAGCCGCATAGTTTAGACGATCCTAATGTTAATAAAGCTCTTAGTCTTTTACCTCCAGTGTCTAAATGATATTTGGTCATTTTCTCCACCAGATCTACTTTACTTATAAGCTTTGTTTTAATTCTTTCCTCAACTAAAACTAATTTATCCTCAACAGAGCTTTTAAGGTCTAAATAAGAATTATTTATCTTATTTTTAAGTTGGACTACTGTTCCCATAAATTCAAAGTATTATATATATTACTTTATTATACTTAACAATTGACGCACCTCAATCTTCAACTATAAGGAGACTTTATATTTAATCATAAATTTTATAAGCATACGTATGTTTTCAATTTTCAAAAAAAAAAAAGTTATACCTCACATAAAGCTAAATGGTGTAATAGGCAATGTTGGAAAGTTTAAGCAAGGAATAGATTTTGCAGGTCAAGAGGAAATTTTTAAAAAAGCGTTCTCTTTAAAAAAATCTCCAGCTGTTGCAATATCAATTAATTCTCCAGGAGGTTCGCCAGTTCAGTCTCATCTAATTCATGATTACGTAAAACAACAAGCAAAGAAGCACAAAAAAAAAGTTATTATATTCGCTGAGGATGTTGCTGCATCAGGGGGATATTTAATTGCTTGTTGTGGAGATGAAATTTACGCAAACCAAAGCTCTATAATAGGCTCTATTGGAGTTATATACTCATCTTTTGGATTTACTGAGTTAATAAGTAAAATAGGTGTTCAAAGACGAGTTTATACTGCTGGCAAAAATAAAAGTACACTTGATCCTTTTATGAAAGAGAAAGATGAAGATATCGAAAGGCTAAAAAATATACAATTAGATCTTCATAAAGATTTTATTGAAGTTGTTGAAAAAAGTAGAGGAACAAAACTAAAAAAAGATATGGGTATAGAACTCTTTTCTGGCGAGTTTTGGTCGGGAAGAAAAGCCAAAGAATTAGGACTTATAGATGGAATTGGAAATGCAGATCAGATTTTAAAAGAAAAATTTGGTGATGATGTTATTATAAAGAAATTTGAGAAAGCAAAAGGTTGGTTAGCTAGAAAACTATCTTCAGAAAGTAGTACAGAGCAAGTAATAAATATTTTAGAAGAAAGATCTATCTGGCAAAGATATGGTTTCTAAAAAAAAAAAGAAACAACCAAAATTTCAAACTTTTCAAGATACTATTTTGAATCTTCAAAAATATTGGAGCAAGCAAGGCTGTATAATTTTACAACCCTATGACATTGAAGTTGGAGCAGGCACATTTCATCCAGCAACAACACTTAGATCATTGGGACCAAAATCTTGGAAAGCAGCATATGTTCAACCTTCAAGAAGACCAACTGATGGAAGATATGGTGATAATCCTAATAGACTTCAACATTACTACCAATTTCAAGTTATTATAAAACCTTCACCAAAAAATATAAAAAAACTTTATTTAAATA
Source organism: uncultured Pelagibacteraceae bacterium (assembly GCA_902572945.1). Classification (GTDB taxonomy): domain Bacteria; phylum Pseudomonadota; class Alphaproteobacteria; order Pelagibacterales; family Pelagibacteraceae; genus Pelagibacter. Next base: position 724 of record CACGHU010000004.1, on the reverse strand, counting down.
GTTTAAATACTATAGGCATTAATCACAAAGAACACGATATTCGTTTTGTAGAAGATGACTGGGAAAGTCCGACATTAGGTGCAGCAGGACTTGGCTGGGAAGTTTGGTGCGATGGGATGGAGATAACTCAATTTACATACTTTCAACAAATGGCAGGCTTTGAATGTAAACCTGTGTCCGTGGAACTTACATATGGTTTAGAAAGATTGTGCATGTTCACTCAACAGAAAAAAAATGTTTATGATTTAATATGGAACAACGAAGATGTTAAATATAGAGATGTATTTCATCAAGCAGAGAAGGAATTTTCCACTTATAATTTTGAATTAGCAAATACAGAAAATCTTTTTAAAATTTTTGATATGATTGAAAAAGAAGCCAAGACGCTTACTGAAAATAACGTTTCATTACCAGCCTATGACCAGTGTCTAAAGGCAAGTCATATTTTTAATATTTTAGATGCACGTGGTGTAATTAGTGTTGCTCAAAGAGCAGAATACATATCAAGAATAAGAGAAATAACAAAAGGTGCAGCTGAAATTTGGTTAAAAAGTCAAACTTAAAAATGTCTGAATTTTTTTTAGAATTTCTAATTAGCTCTTTTTCAATTATTGATTTTCGTAGATTTTGATCAATTGTGATGTTTAATTTTTTTAAAGAATCAATGTATGATTTATAGTTTCTTACTATTTTTTTTTTATCCTCAAATTCTTTATCTAGTATT
>CACGHU010000003.1 GCA_902572945.1 uncultured Pelagibacteraceae bacterium | reverse complement strand
GGCATAAATTACAAAAGTCTATTGATAGCTATCATTTGCTTAACAAAGGTAAGAATTTTAATAAAAAAGATTACAAAAAATTTTTAAAAAAAATTGATTATATAAAACCAAATGGTCCCAATTTTAATATAGAGACTAAGAATGTTGATGATGAGATTTCGAGTATTTGCGGACCACAATTAGTTTGTCCAGTTTCAAACGCAAGATTTCTGCTTAATGCTGCAAATGCAAGATGGGTAAGTTTATATGACAGTCTATACGGTTCAGATATAATTCCAGAAACCAGGGGCGCTCTTAAAGGAAAAACATATAATCCAATTAGAGGGAGAGAAGTAATTTTATATTCAAGAAATGTTTTGGATAAAATTATTCCTTTAAAGAAAAATAGTTGGAAAAATCTTAAAAGTATACCTAAGATTATAAATAACAAGATAAAGTTAGATTTGCTAAATCCAAAACAATTTGTTGGTCACTCAAAAAAATCAAATAAAATTTCGTCCATTTTATTTAAAAATAACAATTTACATATTGATATTATATTCGACCATTCAGGAAGTATGGAAATTAATAACCCAGACGGAAATCAAGATCCTTTAAAAATTCACGATATATTTTTGGAATCTGCGCTTACTACAATTTGTGATCATGAAGATAGTGTTGCTGCTGTTGATGCTGAAGATAAAGTTCTTGGTTATAGAAATTGGTTATTACTTATGAAAAGAAAATTAAAATCTAAGTTTTTAAAAAATGGAAAAATTATCCATAGAGAACTTAACAAAGATAGAATTTACATTTCAACAAAAGGATCAAATTTAAAACTGCATGGAAGATCTTTATTATTAAATAGAAATGTTGGTCATTTGATGACTAACCCGTGCATTTTATTAAAAGATGGTTCAGAGTGCCCAGAGGGCATTCTTGATGCTTTTATAACCTCAGCCGCATGTTTGCATGATTTTAAATTAAGAGGTAATTCAAGAAAACAATCTATTTATATTGTTAAACCAAAAATGCATGGACCAGAGGAATGCTCGTTTACAGATTTAATTTTTAAGAAAGTAGAAAAAGTTTTAAATTTAAAAAATAATCAAATTCTTTGTGGAATCATGGATGAAGAAAGAAGAACGTCAATTAACTTGAAAGAATGTATAAGGGCTCTTAAAAAAAGAGTTTTTTTTATTAATACAGGTTTTCTAGATAGAACTGGTGACGAAATTCATACATCTATGGAATTTGGACCAATGATACTTAAGGGAGAAATGAAATCATCAAAATGGATACGTGCTTACGAAAACAATAATGTAGATGTCGGATTATCTTGTGGATTTTCAGGTGTAGCGCAGATTGGAAAAGGAATGTGGGCAATGCCAGACCTTTTAAAAAATATGATGGAACAAAAAATATCTCATCCAAAATCTGGTGCTAATTGTGCTTGGGTTCCCTCGCCAACGGCAGCTGCAATACATAGTTTGCACTACCATCAAGTTAACGTCTTTTCGAAACATATTGATATAATTAAAAGAAAAAAAGCAAAATTAGATGACTTGCTTGAGATACCAATAAACTCTCCAAAAAAAAAATGGTCCAAATCAGAAATTTCTGAAGAATTGAAAAATAACACACAAGGGATATTGGGGTATGTTGTTAGATGGATAGACCAATCTGTTGGTTGTTCTAAAGTTCCTGACATAAACGGTATAGGACTGATGGAAGACAGGGCCACATGTAGAATTAGCAGTCAACACATAGCAAATTGGTTGCACCATGGAGTATGTAGTAAAAAACAAGTTTTAGAAATAATGAAAAAAATGGCAAAAGTTGTAGATAATCAAAACCTTAAAGATAAAAGCATGAAAGGACAAGCACCATATCAATCAATGGGGTCTAATTATCACCAATCAATTGCTTTTAAGACCGCATGTGATCTAGTTTTTCATGGAAAAAGCCAACCATCAGGGTACACAGAACCTTTGCTTCATTTTAATAGGATAATGAAGAAATCAATCTGATCCCGGATCTAGTCCTTCTCTATTTTTAAAAGCTGAGTGAAGTGTGCCGTCGTCTAAATTCTCTATTTCACCACCTATAGGTATTCCGAGGCCTAACTTGGAAACTTTTACTTTGAAATTTTTAAGACTATCCTTGATATAGTACGCTGTAGTTTGGCCTTCTACAGTGGCACTAGTTGCTATAATTACTTCCTCGATTTTCTCCTTCTCTACTTTTTGTAAAAGAGAATTTATCAAAAGGTTTTCTTTAGAATTAGATGACGAGCTAATTGTACCACCTAAAACATGAAAATATCCATCAAAAATATTTGAAGACTCTATACTCCATTGGTCTGCCAAATTTTCCACAATACAGATTTTCTTTATTTGTTTATTCTGCTGATTACAATTACTGCAATTATTAATAGATTTTAATGATCCGCATTTTTCACATCTTGAGATATTTATATTAGTTTCATTTAATGCTCTTATCATGGGTTTAAGTATATTTTCTCTGTTAGAAATTAATTTAAGAATAATTCTTCTAGCTGATTTTGGTCCTAATCCAGGAAGTTTGGAGATTATTTTGATAAGTTCAGTTATTTCATTTAAATTTTGCATAGGTTTATAATGGCCACTTAAATCCAGGAATACCAAATCCACCTGTTGCTTTTGATATTTCCTCTGATGTTTTGGCTTTAAGCTTTTCCTTGGCATTATTATGAGCGGCAGTTATCAGATCTTCTATAATCATTTTTTCCTCCTTAAGTGTTTCAGGAGAGATAAAAATTTTAACCATTTCTCCATTACCATTTAAAGTAACTTTTACAGAGTCAGTGCCTGAAGTTCCTTCGACAGAAATTTTTTTAATATTATCTTGGCTTTCTCTCATTTTTTCCTCTAATTCTTTTGCCTTATCTAATATTTTAGAAAAATCATTCATCTTTGTTCTCAATTTCAACTAATTCAGCATCTGAAAAAGTTTGTAAAAACTTATTATAAGCCTCCGTTTTTTTTGCATCTTCAAAAAGTTTTTTTTTAGTGTCAGCCTCATATTCTTTTTTAGACTTTTCACCAATTTTTTTTGATAACGTAATCATCCATCTTTCATTTGTCCATTCTAATAACTTTGTAGAAAGGATTTTTATAAAATCTTTTTCTAACTTTTCATTAATGGAAATTTCCATTCTTCCATGTTCAAAACTTACGAGATTTACATTATTTTCGAGTTCATATTTTAATTTAATCTCTTTTTTAGTATTACAAAGTTTTATTAAATCATTGAAACTTTTAATTTTAATATCTTCAACTTTATTTTTTATGTCAGGCTTTTTTAAATCTTTTTCCTGAATAATATTTTTGATTTGATTTATAGGCTCTGATTTTTTTTTTCTTTCTATTAAAGTGTTTTGATTGTCTATTTTTAATTCCACATTGTGGCTATCATTAGATGTTTGGGTTTTGATGGATCTTATATGAAGCAACCGTATAAGGAACATTTCGATAGATATATTTTGATCGACAACTAAATTTAACTCCTCTAAAGTCTTGATTGTAAATTGCCAAAATAATATTAGTATTTCATTATTTAAATCATTCGAAATTTTTTTAATTTTCTCAAACTCCTCATTGTTTAAATCAAAATTATTTGAATCTTTTTCAAAATAATTAATATTTTTTAAATAATATAATATTTCTAAAAAATCATTTAAAAATATTTTTGGTTCCACGCCTTGATTATATATATTTCGATAAATCTTAATTACTTTATTTTGGTCAGCATTGAATATATGTTCAAATAATTCAATTAAGTAAGATTTATCAAAATAACCAAATATTTTTTGTACATCTGATAATTGTAGTTTTTTATCATTCTCATTTGATAATAAAGCTCTATCTAACAAAGATAAAGAATCTCTTACTGAGCCTTCAGATATTTTTACTATTAGTTTCAAAGCATCATCTGCAATATTGCCATTCTCTAATTCACATATCTTTTTTATATACTTAAATAGCTCTTCCGATCTAACTCTTGATAAATCAAATCTTTGACATCTTGATAAAACCGTGACAGGTATTTTTTTAATTTCAGTGGTTGCAAATATAAATTTTAATCCACCACCAGTTTCATACATTGGTGGTTCTTCTAATGTTTTTAATAATGCGTTAAATGCTTGCTTACTAAGCATGTGTACTTCATCAATTATAAAGATTTTATATTTTGAATTAGTTGGCCCGTACCGTGATAAATCAATTAAATCTCTAACATCCTCAACAGATGTTTTGCTTGCTGCATCTATTTCAATAACATCGATATTATTGGAATTTGCGATCGATAAACAACTATCACATAATTCTGTTTTACATAGTTTTTCAACTTGATTTTTACAATTTAATGCTTTTGCAACTATTCTTGCAAATGTTGTTTTTCCAATTCCTCTTATACCTGTAAACAAATAAGCATTCGGCGTTTTATTATTTTTAATTGAATTAAAAATTGTATCGCAAATTATTTTTTGACCAATTATATCCTCAAAAACTACCGGTCTATATTTTAAAGCTAAAACTTTTGACTTTACATCCATAATTTTATCAGGAGACTAGAACCTGAAAGTCTGTCTTTACGACTGCTTCTGTTAAGATCTGATCGGGTTCAAGCAGAATCCACCTCTAGCCTCCAAATCTATTATATCAGTAAAAAAATTCAATCTTCAACCTTCAAAATCTTCAATATTACAAATTTCTAAATTTACTTGCGTCATAGACTCCAAGTATTTCAAGGCTTAAAGTATGAAATCCCAGTTCCTCTAAAGATTTTTGAACTTTTGGATCTTCGATATGTCCAACTATATCACATAAAAATAGGTATTGTTCAAAACTACTTTGGTCAGAAAAACTCTCTAACTTACTTAATGACACATCATTGGTTGCAAAACCACCTAAACACTTATAAAGGGCTGCTGGTTTATCTTTTACTTTAAAAATACAACTTGTAATAAATTTATCATTTTTTTTAAATTCTGGGTGCTTAATTTTTTTTCCCATAAATAAAAAACGTGTAACATTTTTATTATCATCTTCTATATTATTTTTTAGAACTTCCAAATTATAGATTTTAGCAGCTAGTGTAGATGCTATAGCTGCTTCATCTTTAACTTGATTTTCACTAATATATTTTGCGCTTCCTGCAGTGTCCGCAGCAATTATAGGTTCTAATCTGTGTTCATTAATTAATTTTTGACACTGAGAAATAGCTTGTGAATGTGATCTAACATATTTTAAATCATCCATTTTTACACCAGGTCTTGCAATTAAATTATGAGATACCCGGTGAAAGTGTTCAGCATATATTTGTAATTTATATTTATTCATTAAATATTGAATATCAGCCACTCTTCCAGCAATTGAGTTTTCAATTGGAATTATTGCTCTCAAATTTTCATCATCAATACATTTTTTGAAACACTCTTCAAAAGTTTTACATGAAATTAGTTTTGCATCAGGGAATATTTCTACTGCAGCTAATTGTGAATATGCTCCTTCGTTCCCTTGATATAAAATTTTCATTTATGTTTTATATTTAAACATTCTTTTTAACTCTATATAATCTTCTTTTGTATCTATGCCTACTACATTTTTTTTAGCCAAGATTACGTAAATTGGTATTTTATTATCTAAAGCTCTTAATTGTTCAAGCTTATTTTTTTTCTCATTTGTAGATCTTTTCAAATTAAAAAATTTTTTTAAAGCAGTTACACTATATTGATATATGCCTATATGATGGTAAAGCTTTTTAGATTCATTATTTTTTAATGCCCTATAAAAACTGATTGCTTTTTGTGGATTTTGGTAACCTATATTTCTTTTAGTTGCAACTTTTACAATATTCTTGTCATTAAGTATCTTTTTATTTTTAATTTTTGTTGCCAATGTGGCTATATTAAACTTATTTTTTATAGCTAGTTTATTTAAATTTTTTATATCATTAACATCAATCAATGGTTCATCTCCCTGTAAATTTATAATATATTTAATTTTTTTATCTTTAATTTTTTGAAAAGCTTCCCAAATTCTATCTGTCCCTGATTTATGTTTCTTTGATGTTAAAATTGCTATACCACCATTTCTATTTACTTCATTCACAATAACCTTATCCTCAGTTGCAACCACTACATCACCAATTCTACTTTCTTTTGCCTTCTTAAATACGCGTGTAATAATTGATTTACCCTTAATTTTTAATAATGGCTTACCAGGAAGTCTTTTTGCAGACATTCGTGAGGGTATTATTATTAATGTGTTGCTCATAATCAATATACTTTATGCGTCTAACAGACGCAAAATCATTAATTTAAAATTAGGTAATTTAACAATTTACATGTTATACGTTCAAACATTATATTTACAAAATGGATTCGTTTGAATTTAACAAAATAATAGCAGCAATATTGATTACTATTTTAGTAATAATTGGTATTGGTAAAATCTCTGACTATGTGTTTACTGTAGATAGTCCAACAGTTGCAGCATATAAAGTTGAGTCGACTGATGTAGATGGACAAGCTTCTATGGCAAGTACTGAGAGTGATTTAGACATATCAGCACTTTTAGCCCTTGGAAATATTGAGCACGGCCAAAAAGTATTTAAAAAATGCAAAGCTTGCCACAGCATTAAAGAAGGTGGTGGAAATAATATCGGTCCAAAACTGTGGAATGTTATGTTTAGGCCAGTTGGTGCTGTATCTGACTACAAATATTCAAAAGCACTCTCAGAATATAAAAAGGAATGGAACTGGGAAGAAATGAACGGATTTTTAGTTAAACCATCTAAATGGATCAAAGGAAATAAAATGGGGTTCGCTGGACTTAAAGATGAAAAAGATAGAGCATCTGTAATGCTCTATTTAAATCAGAACAGTAGTCAACCTAAAGAATTACCTTAATTTATTAAAACAGTACATAAGAATGCTTTTTTGGACATGAACTCTATTTAAAGCTTGCTGCCAAACATGCGATTTTTTTCCTAAAAATACATTATCTGAAACTTCGTTTCCTCTAGGAAGGCAATGTAAAAATATACTTTTGGGTGCTAATTTTAACAAGTTAGTATTTATATAAAATTTTTTAAATTCTTTAGTTTTCTTTTGAACGTCTACTTTATCATTTAGTGATATAACCTTATCAGAAAAAACAACATCTGCATTTTTCACTGCTTTTTTTGGGTCGTCAAAAATAAAAACCTTTTTTTTATTTTTTTTTACCCAATCTAATACAGATTTTTTTGGTGTATATTTTTTTGGACAACCAATATTTAATTTAAATGAAAATTTTACAGAAGCAGCAATTAAACTATTGAGCACATTGTTAGAATCTCCTATCCAACAGATATTAAGTTTTGATATTGGTTTTTTTTTAATTTCCTCAACTGTAAATATATCTGAAAGAACTTGTGTTGGGTGAGATGAGGGGCTTAATCCATTTATTAACGGTATTTTTATGTACTTTACAAATTCGGAAATTTTTTTGTCACTATCTGTTCTTAGCATAAACCCATCTCCGTAAGTAGAGAGAATTTTTGCTGTATCAGCTAAACTTTCTCCACCTTTGCCCAAATGAAGTTCGTTTGATCTTAAAGTAATTGTTCCCCCACCCAATTGTCTGATAGCTAAATAAAAACTCATTCTAGTTCTTAAGCTTGGTTTTTCGAACATTTGAATTAAAATTTTTCCTTTTAAAGGATAGTCTTTATCTATATCAAGTTTATTAAGATTTTTTCTTTTATATTTTCTTTTTTTTGCATCGGTTAAAATCTTTTTTAGATCTTCAGACTCAATATCCTTTAAGTTAATAAAATGTTTCATCTTATTTATATTGTTTGCAAACTTTTTTTATGATTTTAATAGATAAATCTACCTCTGATTTTTTTACATTTAAAGGAGGTAGAATTCTTATAACATTTTCAGCTGCCTTAGTTACCAATAGTCTATTTTTTTCAAGGTTTTGAATGAATTTTGTTTGATCTTCATAAAGTTGAATTCCAATTAATAATCCTACACCTCTAACTTCCTTAATTAATTCAGGATATTCTTTTTTAATTTTTTTTAGTTCTCTCAAAAAGTAATTCGAAATTTTTTGAACACCTTTTAAAAAATTTTTTTTTAAAACTTTGTCTAATACTGCATTCCCTATACTCATAGCCAACGGATTTCCGCCAAATGTTGAACCGTGAGATCCAGGAGTCATGCCTATTGACACTTTTTTATTCATCAAAACTGCACCTAGGGGAAAACCTCCACCTATACCTTTTGCTATAGGTACTATATCAGGTCTTATTCCCGAGTGTTCAAATGCAAAAAGCTTACCCGATCTACCTACTCCACTCTGAACCTCATCACAAATTAATAATATATTTTTCTCGTCGCAAATTTTTCTTAAACCCTTTAAACACCATTTTGGTATTACTTTAACACCACCTTCACCCATTATAGGTTCTACCATAACTGCTGCTGTCTTTTTTGTAATAGATTTTTTTAAAGATTCATGATTACCAAATATAAAGTGGTCGAAACCAGGAATTTTTGGACCAAAACCTTCTGTCATTTTTTTTGATCCACTTGCATGAATAGCAGCAAGAGTTCTCCCATGAAATGAATTTTTAATACAAAGAATTCTATTTTTATCAAATTTTTTTTTTGTATAAAAATATTTTCTTGCAACTTTAATTGCTACTTCTGTAGCTTCTGCTCCTGAGTTTTGAAATATTACATGTTGTGCGAATGAATTTTTAGAAAGTCTTTTAGCAAGTTTTTCACCTTCTGGAATTTCAAATGCATTTGACACATGCCAGACCTTTTTAGATTGGTAAGATAAAGCTTTATTTAAATATGGATTAGAATGCCCTAAAGAATTTACTGCAATTCCTTGTATAAAATCCAAATACTTAATACCTTTTGAGGAATACAAAAAACTTCCTTTTCCACTTTTAAACGAAATTTTTCTTCGGTTATAATTATTTGCTAAATATGACATTTAAGTTTTAATTTTATATCCATTTTTATAAAGAGTGTATGCAACAAACCATGCAATAAAAGATAGCAATGGTAGATAAATCATTCCAAACAACATTTCTCCATCTGATACACCTAAAAATCCAAATCTAAAGATATTAATTATATGGAAAAAAGGATTATAATAACTAATTGTTTGGAAAATAGATGGTAATCTATCTATTGTATAAAATACACCAGACAAAAAAGCTAACGGAGTAATTATAAAGTTTGTAATAGTAGCTGTGTGATCAAATTTTGTAGCCCACAAGCCTGTTACAAAACCTAGACTCCCAATAAAAAAAGATCCAAAAAATGCTGAAAAAAAAATATAAATAAAATTTGAAATTTTTAAATCCACAATTAAAAAAAAAACTAAAGTTGAAACAATGCCTATAATTATACTTCTAGTAACAGCAGCTAAAATAATGGAAATTGATACTTCAAATGCTGATAGAGGGGCATATAAAATATCAACTATATTGCCTTGCATTTTTGATATCATCAAAGAACTAGTTGAATGAGAAAAACTTTGGAGCATCATTGATTGGATAATTAGTCCAGGTGCTAAGAAAATAATAAAAGAATGATCTAATACATCTCCTCTTTCATTGCCTAACGCAAGACTTAGCACTGACAAAAAAAGCAAACTTGATACTAATGGCGATAAAAGAGTTTGTGCCCATACCACAAAAAATCTGCTACATTCACGAGAATATAGCGATATGAAGCCAACAAAATTAATAAAACCAAATTTATTTACTTTTAAATTATATTTTTTTTGTATTTCAACCATAGATTTACATTTCTATATCTTTTTTTTAAATTTGTTGAAAAAACAAAATTAAATCTTGTTTTTCGGATTTTTATATGTGTTTATATAGTATTGTTTAAAAAAAAAAACACAATATGTAGTGTATATGTGGACTGATGAAAAAGTAAAAATTTTAAAAGATTTATGGGGGAAAGGAAAAACAGCTAGCCAAATAGCTGAAATTATTGGGGGAATTAGCCGAAACGCTGTCATAGGTAAAGCACATAGATTAAACCTTTCAGCGAAACTTAAAAATAAAAGTTTTAAAGATAATAATTCTATTAAGAACTTGGATAATAACATTACAGAAACTAAAGGTGTAGGAAAAAAAAGATTATCAAGATCGAAATTTAAATCTTTATTAATTGAGAGCAATTTTGAACCTGAGAATCCCAAGCAGCTTGAAGAGCTAGACGATAATTCATGCAAATGGCCGATTGGTCATCCTGATGAGAGTTCATTTTATTTCTGTGGAAGGAAATCCTTAAAAGACTTCTCTTATTGTAAATTACATCTACTCTATGCTTTTCAACCCAAAGGCAAAAAAGAAGAATCAGTTGATAAAGATGAAGAGGTGCCAAAGTTTATTGAAAAAAAAATAAAATCAGCTTAATTTCTAAGAATTTTATTTTTTGCTATTTGAAATTCTTTTTTTGTAATTGCTCCAGATTTAAAAAGATGATTTAATTTAGATAAATCCTTAGTAATATTTTTTTTTGAATTTTTCGTAATTGTTCTATTTAATTTATTTCTCTGCTTTGCTTCAATTCCAGAACTGGCTGCCTTAAAACCAATAAAAGCTACAAAGACAAGTATTAAAAATATTAAAATATAAATAATTATTATCATAATTTTTTCTTTTTATTTTTTTAAAAAGTTTGAATACTGACCCCCTTCCGTCCAATTATATGCATATTTAGTAACCGCTTCTTCAAACTTTATTTTACTTGGACATCCAATATCAAAATTAGTGAAACCTTTTTCAGATTTTATGTTGTCATAATTTAATAATTTAATTTGATCAATAGTAATTGGAGGATTAGGTAAAAAGTTCATTAAAAATGCTGATCCTTTTGCCAATGGCAATGGTAGAGGCAAGAGTATGCATTTTTTTTTTATACATCTCATAAGTATTCTTAAAATATCTTTAAAAGTTAATATTTCGGGGCCTAAGGCCTCTATATTTTTTGAGTATAGTTCTTTAGAAATTACATAAAATATTAATTCTGCTAATTCGGAAACATGAATTGGTGTAAATTTAGTTTTACCTCCGTAATATAACGGGAATATAGGTAACAAACTTAATAAACTCATAAACTTTGTAGTAAAATTATCGTCAACACTATAAACTAAAGATGGTTTGATAATTGTAGCAGAAGGTAAAATATTTCTTATCGAATTTTCGCCAGTAATTTTACTTTTTGCATATTTAGAATCGTGCGCATTTTCTAAACCTAGAGCTGAAATATGAACTAGTTTAACGTTAAAAAAATTACAAATTTCCGCCAATTTTTTCGGAAAAACTGAGTGTATATTTTTAAAAGTACTTATCCTTCCTTTTTCATGCAGAATACCTATTAGATTTACACAAACATCGACGCTTGATATTAAATCTTTTAATTTTTGTTCATCAAATATATTAGCCTCAATAATGTCTATGTATCCAATAGGAGCTTGGGTTTTAAGGATATATCCTTTTTTATGTGAGTTTCTGGTTACAGCTATTACTTTGTAATTATTTTTGACAAATCTTCTTATACAATACCTTCCAACTTGTCCACTGGCTCCAAATATAAGTATTTTTTTTGTTATCATTATCAAAAAATAGACAATATTGTTTAGTCTTTATATATATTAAACAAATATGAATAACATTAAAGTTTTTGAAAATGATTTACCAGATATTGATTTATCTAAAGAAAAAACAATAAGTTTGGATTGTGAGGCATTAGGTCTTGTATTAGGAAGAGATCCGCTTACTCTGATTCAGCTAGGTTTAGAGTCTAAAAGATTTTTTATTATAAAATTAAATAGAAAAAACTACAATGCGCCCAACTTAGTAAAAGTATTAGAAAATACAAATTCTGAATTTATAATGCACTACGCACGACAAGACTTGTTGTGGTTAAAATACCATTTAAATGCAAGTCCAAAAAAAATATTTTGTACAAAAGTTGCATCAAAAATTGCAAGAACTGCTAGCTCAACTCATGGTTACAAAGATCTTGTTAAAGAGATTTGTGGAAAGGATATTTCTAAAAAAGAACAACAAAGCGATTGGGGAAACCCAAATTTATCTGAAAAACAAATTAACTACGCTGCCCAGGATACGGAATATCTTTTTGAAATAAGAAAAAAGCTTTTAGAAATGCTTACAAGAGAAGATAGAAAAAATTTATTTGAAAAATGCATGAAGGTAATACCAACATTAGTAGATATGGAGGTATCTGGTTTTAAACTAAGCATCTTTGAACACTGATTATATTTATGAAATCTAATAGTTATAAAAAAATTGCACATAAGGTAATTGATTTAGAAATTCTAGCTTTAAAAAAATTAAGAAAGTCAATTAATAGATCTTTTGATCAAGCTGTGAACGCAATAGTAAAATGTCAATCTAAAATAATTCTCTGCGGCGTAGGAAAAAGTTATTTAATTGCATCTAAAATTGCTGCTACACTTTCCTCTGTTGGTTGTCCATCATTTTCTCTTTCTGCAAATGATTGTTCTCATGGAAATCTTGGAAGCATATCAAGAAAAGATATTTTAATTTTAATAAGTAATTCTGGAGAAACTCAAGAGCTTAAGCCGGTAATAAGATTTGCAAATAGAAATAAGATTACTCTTGTAGGAATTGTGTCAAAAAAAAATTCATTACTTTATAGAGCTTCAGATATAAAACTAAATATTCCTGAAGTAAAAGAAGCAGGACTAGGAATAGTACCCACAAGTAGCACTAGTGAGCAATTGGCAATTGGTGACTGCTTGGCTGTTGCAGCATTGAATAAAAAAAGATTTAAAAAACACAATTTTAAAGAATTTCATCCGAGTGGGAGCTTAGGAGCAAAACTTAAAACAGTTGAAGATTTAATGATCTCAGGAAAAAAAATCCCCTTCATAAATGAAAATGCAAATATGAGGAAAGCGTTTAAATTAATAACTGAAAAGAAATTAGGAGTTTTGATAGCAATAAATAAAAATAAAATTACTACTGGTATTATAACAGATGGACAAATTAGAAGAAGTTCGCAAAAAAATAATACCTTGGTTGAACTTGCTGTAAAAAAAATTATGACTAAGAATCCAATTAGTGTTGATAAAGATATGTTAGCTGTAAAAAGTTTATCAATAATGTCTGAAAAAAAAATAACAAGCTTATGTGTTCATAAAAAAAATAGTCCAAAAAAAACAATTGGGATTCTTCATATTCATAATATATTGGATGGAAATATATCTTGATGAATAAATCCTTAATAATTCAAACCTGTATATTAACAATCATCCTGATAATTGGATATTTTACATTTACTTATTTAAACAAAGATGTGAATTTAAGTTCAAAAGATATAAAATCGAAAAACATAGATGAGACTGAATTTGGGGTTACTAGCGCTGGAAATAAACAGTCATCAAATAAAATTTTGGACTTATCATACAGATCAAGTGACGAAAAAGGCAATACTTACGAAATTAAATCTGTCTCTGGTTCAATTGATGAAGAAAATGAAAATATATTATTTTTAAAAAATGTCACTGCAAAAATTTTAATTTTTGACTATGGTACTTTTGAAATCAAATCTAAAAATGCAGAGTATAATAAATTAACACTGGATACACACTTTTTTAATGAAGTAAATTTACTTTATCTGGATCATTTCATAAATAGTGGTGATCTTTTTTTAAAGTATGTAGATAAGGAGGTAAAAATAACTAATAATGTAAAATACAATTACAATAATAACTTTTTAAAAGCTGATGAGATCTATTTAGATTTAGTAAAAAGAACATCACAAATATATATGAAAGACAAAAATAAAAAGGTAAAAGCAATAATAAAGAACTAAATGGCAATAATTAAAAAATTTAGAATTAAGTCCTTTAAAAATACTGATCCACTATTAGAGGTTAAAAATATTTCGATATCATTTGAAAAAAGAAAAATCTTAGAGAACATATCTTTTAAAATAAATCCAGGAGAAATTTTAGGACTCTTAGGGCCTAACGGTGCAGGAAAATCTACCATTTTTAATTTAATAACTGGCCTATTAAAACCAGACTATGGAAAAATAATATTTGGAAATAAAGATGCAACTAACTACCCAATTTATACAAGAACAAGAGAATTTAAAATAGGTTATGTGCCTCAGTATGGTGGTTTTTTTGGAGATCTGACTACATATCAAAATTTAAGAGCTGTGGCAGAAATTTTAATTAAAGACAGAAGAGATCAAAATTCAAGAATAGAGTACCTTATTTCAAAATTCGAGTTAGATTATTTAAGAAATATAAAGGCATCCGTTTTATCAGGCGGACAAAAGAAAAAATTAGTTATAGCACTTTCTTTACTTGGAGATCCAAAAATTCTTTTACTAGATGAATGTTTTGCTGCATTAGATGTCCTTACCATCCAAATGTTGCAAAAAATAATTGTAAACCTTCAAACTGAAGAGAGAATTGGAATAATTATATGTGATCATCAAGCAAGAGATTTACTTTCTTGCGTTGATATAGCAATGATATTATCAAACTGTAAAATAATTGCTCAAGGAACCCCTAAAGACCTTATTAATAATCCTGTTGCACAAAATGCTTATTTTGGAAAGTCTTTTAAAATAAACTAAATTTATGAGTGCAAAATTTTTGTTAGTTAAAAATAAAATTGAAAAATTTAAAAAAATAATAAAAGTCGATGGAGATAAAAGTATTTCGATTAGGTGGTTATTAATAGCATCACAAGCTATAGGAGTTTCGAGAGCTAAAAATTTACTTAAATCTGAAGATGTTTTGAATACTATTAAGTGTCTTAAAGAATTGGGTGTTAAAATTTCATTTTCGAATAATAATTGCGATTTACAAGGAAGAGGAATTAACGGCTTTAAATACAAAAAAAATATTACCTTGAACGCTGGAAATTCAGGAACCGCAGGAAGGTTGATCTTGGCTCTTTTATTAAAAACACCATATAAAATTAAAATAATTGGTGACAAAAGTTTATCAAGAAGGGACTTTTCAAGAGTGATTGAGCCTTTAGAAAAAATTGGTGCAAAATTTTATCCCTTGGGGAGAAAAAAACTTCCAATCTCAATAATTGGCTCAAATTATTTAAGACCAATAACATATTATGAAAATAAAGCTTCTGCACAATGTAAAACATGTGTGATGTTGGCGTCTTTAAATACGCCTGGGGAAATGAAAATTTTTGCCAAAAGATCGAGAAATCATACAGAGTTAATGTTCAATGATCTTAATATTCCAATTAAAGTAAAAAGTAGAAAGAATATTGATATTATTAAAACCTCAAGTCCTGACAGATTAAATGGATTCAATTTAAATATACCTGGAGATATAAGTTCAGCTGCTTTTTTTATAGCATTAACACTTTTATCTAAAGATTCAAAATTAGTTCTTAAAAATATAAATTTAAATCCAACAAGATCAGGAGTTTTAAAAATTCTAAATAAAATGGGTGCAAATATAAAAGTAAAAAAAATTAAATCTATAAATGGTGAGAATTGTGGTGACATAATTGTAAAAAGTAAAGATAAACTCAAAGCAATAAATTGCCCTCCCTCATTAAATAGTAGTGCTATAGACGAATTTTTAATAATTTTTTTAGTTGCTGCTAAATCAAAAGGAGTTTCTTATTTTAGAAATCTCTCTGAATTGGATAAGAAAGAAAGCCCGAGATTAAAATTAGGATCAAAAATATTAAATATGATCGGGATCAAAACAAAACTTACAAGTAGTTCCTTAAAAATTTACGGTAATCCAAATATTAGTTTGGATAAGAATTATGAAATAAAAAATTATTTAAAAGATCATAGAGTTATGGCAATGTGCACAGTTGCTGCTTTAACTTTGGGTGGAAAGTGGAAAATATATGATCCGGAAGCAATTAATACATCCTTTCCTTCCTTTACAAAAATTTTAAAAAATAAATTTGGTGTTAAATTTTCATGAAGAAAAGAAAACTTATTACAGTAGCGATAGATTCTCCTGCTGCTGCTGGCGCCGGTACACAAGCAAAGTTAATTGCCAAACATTATAATCTTTTACACCTTGATACTGGTAGAATTTATAGACTGATTGGTAATATGAAGCTTAAATCTTCAAATAATTTTAATTATAAAAAATTAAAAAAAATAATTCAAAAATTAAAAATTCAAGACTTAAAAAAAAAAAGCTTGTTATCAGATAAAGTTGCTACTGCAGCATCCAAAATTGCAAAAGATAAAAAAATAAGATATTTAGTGCATCAATTTCAACAAAAATTAGCTTTTTCTCCACCATTAAAATATTCTGGTTCTGTCTTGGATGGCAGAGATATTACAAGCGTTCAAATGAAACATGCTATGTTTAAGTTTTATATAACTGCAAATGTAAAAGTACGAGCAATGAGAAGATACAAGGAATATAAATCTCTAAACAAAAAAATAAGCTTCAATCAGGTGCTTAAAAGTATTAAAAAACGTGATAAATCTGATAAAAATAGAAAATATGGTCCACTTAAAAAAACTAAAGATTCAATATTGATTAATACTACTAAACTTAGTAGAAAACGATGCTTTGAAAAAATAAAAGCGATTATGGATAGGAAAATATTGGTTTAATGGAAATTTATAATAATCTTGAAACAAAAGCATCTAAAGAATTTAAAGAATTGCTAAATAGTCAACTATCAAAAACTAAAGATCTTGCTGAAGGTAAAATAATTGAAGGTAAAATTACAAAGATCACTGAAAAATTTGTATTTCTTTTTATAGAAGGCCTAAAATCTGAGCCAGTTATTGATATTAACGAGCTTAAGGGCATGGGTTTATCTGAGGAAATAAAAATGGGTAATTCAATTTCTGTTTTGTTAGAAAGAATAGAAGACAGAAATGGTGAAGTTGTAGTATCTGCATCTAAAGCTCTTAAAATAAAAGGATGGGATAAATTAGTTGATGCCTACGAAAAAAACACACCTATAATGGGTAAGATAACCTCTAAATGTAAAGGTGGAGTAATTGTAGAGCATATCGAGACCGGATCTCTAATGTTTTGTCCTGGATCACAAATATCTGATAAACCATTAAAAGACATATCTCACTTAATGAATGAACCGCAGAAGTTCGCATTAATTAAACTTGATAAAGTTAGAGGCAATGCATGTGTTTCTAGAAGACAAATAATATCATCAAGTAAAAAAGAGGATAAAGCAAAAATAATTGAAAAGTATAAAGTTGGTGATGTAATTAAAAATGCAATAGTAAAAGGTTATAGCTCTTTTGGTTGTTTTTTTGATGTAAATTCTGAGCTTGATGTTTTAGTACATCTTCAAGAAATAAGTTATTCAAGGGTAAATCACCCAGAAGAAATATTTAATATTGGGGAGAAACACGACTTATTAGTTATTTCTGTAGATAAGGAAAAGCAACAAGTAGGTTGCTCAATCAAGCAACTGTCACCAGATCCATTTGAACACATAACAAATTATGAATTGAATAAAAATTATAAAGTGAAAGTTGTAAAAATTATGGATTTTGGAGCATTCTGTGAACTTGAGCCAGGATTAACAACCTTACTACACTCAAGTGAACTTAGTTGGACAAAAAAAAATCCGTCCGCAAAAAAATTGTTCAAAGTAGGCGACGAAATATCTTGTGTGATTACAGAAATTGATAAAGAAAAGAGAAGAGTATCGATTTCACACAGACTAACAGAAAAAAATCCGTTTATGGAGCTAAATGAAAAGCACCCAGTTGATAGTATAGTAGATGGAACAGTTACATCGATAAACGATTATGCAATATACGTAAAAATTGATGGTTTTGATATTGATGGTTTTCTGCACGCGAATGATTTGACATATAATAAGAAACCAGAGGAAGAACTCAAAAAATATAAAAAAGATCAAAAATTAAAAGTAAAAATTCTTGAAATAAAACCTGAACAACAAAAAGTAAGAGTAGGTCTTAAACAAACTGAAGAAGACCCAATTGATTGGTTTAAGGATAAAAAAGTAAATGATGCAATAACTGTTAAAGTAATTGAGATTGACAACAAAGGTTTATTAGTAATACCAGAAGGAAGCAAAGTCGAATTACATATTAAAAAATCTCAAATAGCGATTAACGCCTCTGATGCAAGGCCCAATAGATTTATTAAAGGCGACAGAATAGATGCAGCCATCCAAGAATTAGATTTAAAAAAAAGAAAAGTGAACCTAAGTATAAAATTATTAGAGGAACTGCAAAACAAAGAAGCAGTATCCAAATTTAGCTCTCCATTGTCGGGAAAAAATCTTCCATTTTCTTCATTATCAGATAAATTAGACAAAAAAGAGAATAAGAAAAAGAAAGAATAATATAAATTGGCTATTGTAAAATCAAAGCTACTTCAAAAAATATATAAAAATTACCCCAATTTTTACAAGAAAGATTTAGATAAATTCTTTAATATAATTTTAAAAGAAATTAAAAACTCTCTTAGACGAGGAGATAGAGTAGAATTAAGAGGATTTGGAACTTGGTCATCAAATATTCAAAAAGCGCGTATATCGCGAAACCCAAAAACTGGGGAAAAAGTGAATACGCCTGAAAAAAAAACAATTAACTTTAAAATGTCCAAGGATTTGTTTAAAAAAATAAATAATGAAGAAGAATAAGATATTTGTTGCTTGTGATACAACAAATATTAAGAAAATAAAAAAAATAATAAATCAAACAAAAAATTCAAATATTAAAATTGGATATAAATTTGGACTACAATTTCTTAATTCAAAACATGGAAGAAATTTTATATCTAAACTTAAGAATAAAATAATTTTTGCTGACTATAAACTTCATGATATACCAAATACTTGTGCATCAGCAATTAAAGCAATTAAAGATTTAAATATAAATTATCTCACAATTCATATTAGCTCTGGTCTCGAAGCCCTTAAAGCAGCAAAAAAGGTATCAGGAAAAATTAAACTTGTAGGTGTAAGTATACTTACTTCTTTAGATGATAAATCACTTAAACAGATTGGTTTTAATAAAAAAGTTAAGCATCTAGTAAGATCCCAAGCAAAACTTGCCTCCGATGTAAAATTAGATGCAATGGTATGTAGTCCGCTAGAAGTTAAAATTGTAAGAAAAATATTTAAAAGAGAAATTATAACACCAGGTATAAGATACGACACAAAGTTATACGATCAAAAAAGAGTGATGAGTCCAAAAAAAGCTTTGAAAAATGGAAGCGACTGGTTAGTGATTGGAAGACCTATAACACAAGGTAACATTAAAAATAATTTAAAAAAGTTAAGTGATCATTTAAAAAAATGACACTTAAATGTAAAATATGTGGGGTTTCTGACTCTAAAATTTTAAACTTTATTGTAAATCATAAATATTCACCACAATTTATTGGTTTCATTGTAAATTACCCAAAATCAAAACGTTATGTCGAATTAGATAAACTTAAAAAGTTAATTAATATTGATAAAAGAAATTCACAATTTGTAGCTGTTTTGGTTAAACCAAATGAAGATATATTAGAAAAAATAAAAGATTTAAAATTTGATTATTATCAAATCTATGACACTAGCCCGGAACAAATTAAGTCTATAAAAAGCAAATATAATAAAAAGATAATTTCCGCAATTACAGTAGAAACTAAAACAGATATAGAGAAATATAAAGAATTATTACCCTTTTCTGAAATAATATTATTTGACTCAAAGGGATATGAAAAGTCTATAGGGTTCGATCATAGTATGCTAGAAAATGTACCAGATAATTTTAAAAAAATGATTGCGGGAAATATTCAAATCAATGATATTTTTAATTATAAAAATAAAAAATATATAATTGATGTTAGTGGAAGCCTTGAAGATACTAATGGAAAAAAAAATATAGATAAAATTGATAAATTTTTATCTGAAATAAATAAGGTATGAAATTAAAAAAAAAAATATCTGTTTTAGACCAACATGATAAATTTGGTTTTTGGGGTGGTAAATTTGGTGGAAATTTTGTTCCTGAAACCCTAAAAAAACCTATTTATGATCTTGAATTATTATTTGATAAGTTGAAAAAGGACAAAATATTTTTGAGAGAGAGAGATAAATATTTTAATAATTGGATTGGCGCGCCTACGAGATTTGTTAAATTAAATAATCTTACTAATTTCATAGGGGGTGCTCAAATCTGGTCTAAAGTTGTATCTGATGCAAATGGTGGTGCTCATAAAATTTACAATGCTACAGTTCATTGTTTATTGGCAAAAAGGTCTGGGAAAAAGGTAATCTGTGGAGATACGGGAGCAGGATATGCGGGCAAGATGCTAAGTATGGCTGCGAAGAAATTTGGACTCAAATGCAAAATTTTTATGGGTGCAAAAGATATTGAGCGACAGCAACCAAATGTAAAAGCAATGAAAAAAAATGGAGCAGAAGTCGTCCCAGTGTATACCGGAAGTCAAACCTTAGTTGATGCAGTTTCTGAGTGTATGAGATTCTGGGTCGCAAATTGCGATACAACTGCTATGTGCGTTGGTTCGACGGTTGGGCCAAATATCTTTGTTAGAATATGCGGATGGTCAACCAGTCAAATTTCGAGAGAACTTAAAGAACAAATTTTAGAAGAATTTGGAAGCATTCCAAAAAAATTGAAGCTTTACAATTGCGTTGGGGGAGGTAGTTCGAGTTTTGGTTTTTGGAATGAGTTTATGGATTATGACAAAAAGCAAGTGGAGTTTATTGGTGTTGAAGCAGGAGGACCAGCTAAAAGCAAAAAACATGCTGCACCACTAACTTATGGCTCAAAAATTGGTGTACTTCATGGTGCAGCACAATAT
Source organism: uncultured Pelagibacteraceae bacterium (assembly GCA_902572945.1). GTDB lineage: Bacteria > Pseudomonadota > Alphaproteobacteria > Pelagibacterales > Pelagibacteraceae > Pelagibacter. The sequence goes on along the minus strand of CACGHU010000003.1, from coordinate 28,630 downwards.
GTTAATCAAAATTCAGATGGTCAAATTGAAGAAACGGAATCAATTTCTGCTGGTTTAGATTATCCCGGAGTATCACCGCTTCATTGTTTTCTGAAAGATACAAAACGCGCAAGATATACCGCAGCGAGTGACGAAGATGCCTTACTAGCTTTTAAAATAGTTTCAAAATATGAAAACTTAAGACCATCCTTGGAACCAAGCCATGCATTTTCTGTGGCTATTACTGAGGCCAAGAAACTTTCTAAGGATACTATTGTTGTAGTCAATAGTTGTGGAGATGCATATAAAGACAGGAAAATATTAAAAAAAAGATTAGGCATTTCATTATGATTAGTCCAATAACTAGAGCATTTAATATTGCAAAAAAACAAAATAGGCCCGCATTATTGACTTATACAGTTGCAGGAGATTACACAAAAAAAAAATCTTTCGAAATTTTAAAGTCAATTTCAAGACATGTTGATATTTGCGAGTTAGGATTTGCACATAATACTCCCATAGCAGACGGCGGACAAATTCAAACAAGTGCTTATAGAGCCATAAAAAATGATACAAAAATAAAAGATGTTTTTCAAATAGTTAAAAAATTTAAAAAAACTAAATTTCCTAAACCAATTATTCTTATGGGATATTTTAATATGATATTGCAATATGGAGAAAATAAGTTTTTAAATCATTGCAAGAAAAATAAAGTAGATGGTCTAATTGTAGTAGATTTACCTTGGCCAGAAAATAAAAATTTTGCTAAAAAGTGTAAAAGTAGATCTATTTGTTATATTCAACTTCTTTCACCAACAACGTCATCCAAAAGACTTAGATCTATAGTAAAAGATTCTCATGAAATGATTTATTATATTTCAATGCTTTCAACAACAGGTGGAAAGTTAAAAGTTTCACCATCCAAGATCATAGCAAATTACAAAAAAATAAAAAAAATCAATCCGAATAAAAACTGTGTTATTGGTTTTGGAATTACCGAAAATACTATTTCAAAATTAAAATCAGCTGATGGACTGGTCGTTGGAAGCGCAATATGTAAAGAAATTACCAAAAGTCTGCAAAAAAGACAAAATCCTGTCACAAAAGTAGACAATATGGTAAAAAAGCTTAAATCTAAGATAATATGAACTGGATAAAAAAAACTCTTCGAATTGGTGAAAAAATAAAAAGACTAATTAACAAGCATAGACCAACAAAAGAGGAAATAGAAAAGAGTGATTGGACATCATGCTGCAAAGGTCCAATGCTTAAAAAAGATTTAGAAGATAATTTGTGGTGCTGTAATTTATGCGGTAAACACCATCGTATTAATTCACATCAAAGATTTGATGTTTTCTTTGGAAAAGAAAATTACGAAATACTTAAAACACCAATGCCAATCGATGACCCAATTTCATGGAAGGATACAAAACCTTATACAAAAAGACTAAAAGATGCCAGAAAGAAAAATGATCAAGAGTGCGGTGTATTAATAGCTAAAGGAAAAATAAATAATATTGAATTAGTTTGTGCAGCTATGAACTTTAATTTTATTGGTGGTTCAATGGGTACTGCTGAAGGAGAAGCAATTATATCAGGCATCCAACACTCAATTGACAATTCAATACCATTTGTAATTTTTACTTCAACTGGTGGAGCACGGATGATGGAGTCTGGTTTAAGTTTGATGCAAATGACAAGAACAGTGTTAGCAGTTAACGAGCTTAAAAATAAAAAATTACCTTATATTGTATGTATGTGTTCGCCCACTAGTGGTGGGGTCACCGCTTCCTTTGCAATGCTTGGTGATATACACATAGCAGAACCTGGAGCAGAAATAATTTTTGCTGGCCGTCGTGTAATAGAATCTACAATCAAAGAAGAATTACCAGAAAACTTCCAAACTGCTGAACACACAATGAAATGTGGGTTTATTGATACCATAATAGCAAGGAAGGATTTGCCTGAAAAAATAGGGACATTATTGTCAATATTGCTTAACAAAAATTCTGAGGTAAATTCTACTTCAGAAAATGAAACTTCAAAAAATACTCAGCAACTTTCACAAGTTGCATCCTAAAGAAATTGATCTTAGCTTAGATCGTATAAAAAACCTCTGCGAAAAATTAGGGAATCCTCAGAACGATATAAATTGTATTCAGGTTTGCGGAACAAACGGAAAAGGAAGCACAATTTCTTTTTTACATTCGATACTTAAAGAGGCTAAAATAAAGTGTAATGTTTACACCTCGCCTCACGTAAGGTCAATTAATGAGAGATTTATTTATAATGATGAAATTATAAGCGACGATGAACTTGCAGAATTATTGAAGGAAGTGGAGGATATAAATGACGGCCAACCTCTTACATATTTTGAGGCTCTTACAGCTGCTTTTTTTTACGGTTGTCGAAAATATAAAGATAATATCGTTCTTGCAGAATTTGGTCTTTTTGGAAGGGGAGATGCAGTTAATATCTTACACAAAAATCTTTGTAATATTGTGACGTCAATTAGCGAAGATCATTTAGATTGGTTGCCAGAAAATGAAAGAAATATAGAGAGAATTATTTTTGAAAAGACTTCATCATTACTTGAATCGATTATAATAGTTGCAAAACAATCATCTAAAGAAATTACTGAAAGTATTAAAAAAAATATTTCAAAAAATAAAGCGAATAAATGTTTTTTTAACGAAGATTATAATTTTGTTATGAAAGAAAACGATTTTTTTTATTACGAGGATAAATATGGAGGCTTAAAAATACCTAAACCAAGCATGAAAGGTCAGTTTCAATTAGAAAATGCATCTACAGCAATTGCCTCATTACGAGTATTAGAAAATTTAAATATCAAAGATCAACACATAATAAACGGGGTAAAAAAGGCCTATAATTCAGCAAGGCTTGAGGAAATTAAATCTGGCAAACTCAAGAATTTAGTAAGAGATAATACGCTAATTGTTGACTCTTCTCATAATCCTGGCGGATCCAAATCTTTAAATAAGTATCTTCAAACTTTAAATTGTAATAAGCACGTTATTATTGGAATGATGAAGAACAAAGATCATGAAAAATTCATAAGCTATTTTAAAGACATTTCATCATTGACTGTGATTGATATACCCAATCAAGTAAATGCAATCAGCGGAAAAAAGTTAAAAGAAAAATTTAAAAATTTCGCTAATTTAAGTTTTAGTGCAAACATTGAGCAAGCATTAAAAAATTTAAGGTTAAATCAAAATGATATTGTTATAATAACTGGATCTATTTATTTAACAGGAGAAGTGCTAAATCTTAATTAAAGATTTTCTTTTAGAAAATCTCTCATTTGTTGTTCAGGCAAACCACCAACTTTTCTAGCAACTTCGACACCTTTTTTATAGACGACTACTGTTGGTACTCCACGCACGGCAGCTGCAGATGCTGAATTAATTGCCTTCTCATCTATATCTGCATAGTAAAAATTTGCTTTGTCTTTAAACTCATCTGAAAGCTTTTCCATAATTGGTTTTAAAACTTTGCAAGGTCCGCACCAAGAAGCTGAAAATTGAAGAATTGAAACATCTTCATTTTTTACTTTACTTTCAAAGTCGCTATCTGAAAAATCTATAAGCATTTAATTTGTTTAAATTATTATGATTGAAAGTCAACTAGGCATTTTCATATTTTTGCTGAACTGACATAACATAACTGTTGATAGTTTCTAAAGTTTGAAGTGTTTCTGCATCGTTTTCATTATCGTACTGATCTCTAAGTGTATCAATTTCTGAAAAACACATATTAACAGTCCACCATCTTTCTTTTTTTTCACTCAAAATTCTTTTAGCTATTCCCCTTTTTACGGAGTTAAAAATATCTTTCGGTAAGGTATCCGGCGATTCTTGATATATGATTTTTTTTCCAAAAGCTCTCATTCTTTCATCATCAAATTTATCAAGTAGATTAAGTTTATCTTTCCAAGATGCACTGTGCCAGGCTGGAAATAAAGCTGTATCTTTGTTTGAAGTAAATTTTGTATATATGCTTTCCTCAGCATAAATATTCTCTTGGGATTTAGTTTGCTCTTTTTCCTCTGCAATTTCTCTTAAAGCAGTTAAGATATTTTGAGAAAATTTTTCATTGTTTCTTATCAACTCTGCTCTTTTTTTTAATAAATCCATTGTCATTACATTGTATGGTTCAAACTTCATGCCTTCTTCGGCATCCAAAATCACTGGGGCTTTATTAGATCTAATTGTCCTTAAAAATTTAGGTGATTTTTTCATTTCAACCTTAAGCTCGTTTATTGACATATTAAGTAATGGAACTGGATCAACCCTAAGGTCCACAGCTTGTCCCCATTGATAAACTGGATGAATACAATATTTAGGATGTAAAGGTGCACATAAATGAAATTTATTTTTACCATAGTAGTATTCCACTAAAGTAATTATTTGCTCCTTTTTAAAAATGGTCTCTGTGTCTGCCTTGCTGTAAGTTCTTAAAAGTGATGGCCATAGTTCTGGTTTGCTTTTTTCTTTTACAAGTTTTAGGATTTTAAAGGTATTAATTGCGTCTACTTGTGCTGTGTGAGCAGCTGATACATCAAAACCTTGAAGCCTGCTAAGAGATTCTAGCTTCATACTGACGTTGCCTTTTTCATTTAGCTCTGTTTTCAATATTTTAGGATTAACACCATATGCTGCCCTTATAATATTCAAGGCATCATGACGTTTATTTGGAGAAGCGTTAGTTATGTAGGGATATCTCAGGTTTTTAAAGAAAGACTTTCTTATAAGTTCACAATCGAAATTTATATTGGAAAAGCCCATGAAAATTGCTGGCGACCACTTCTTAAAAATCTTTTCGACTTGATCAAGTAGCATGTAATTTGAAAGATTTGATTTAGTTAATTGATCAATTGTAGTTCCATTTACCAATAAGGCTTTAGCTTGTGGGATTTCTCCCTCAGGGATCCTTCCTCTTAAGTTAAATCTGTCAATTTCTTTGAAATTTTCGTCAATTAGAACTCCACCTATCTCAATTATGGAACTCCACTCAGTTATAGCTCCTGTGCTCTCTATATCGTATATAGCTATATTCATAATTTTTCTTCTAGAAGTTTTTTAAAATTTAGGATTGTAAAAAGGATTTAACTTTTTGCATCTAAACAAGTAGCTTCTAGTTAACTTAAATACTTCTATTACTTGATTTAATAAAGTCAAGAAGTATTACTCATTTCATAAAATTTTTTAACTCTTCCTAAAAATAGGTTTTGATACATTTCTAATTCTGCTCCTTCAATTTTAAATTCTTGATATAAGTTATCCACAGTACATAATAAAATTACTCCTGCTTTCATCTTTGTTCCATGTACAACATCGTGAGCCATAGTGTAAGCAGCAAGTTGTAAAAAGTAATCCTGAATATAATCTGATTTCTTTGGCTTGTTACTTTGCTTAAAATCTATGCACACATCCTGACCCATAAATTTTCCAATTAAATCAGCCGTACCAGCATATTTTTCAGGATAAAAAACGGTTTCCTCAATGCCATAAATCTCCTCTAATTTTCCCTTAATACCTTTTTCTATTATTTCTTTAGCCATAATTTTATATTGTTCATTACTCTCAAAAAAACTTTCATTTATTCTACCCTTTAAAAAGTCCTCAATATATGAATGAAGAGAGGAACCTCTAGATGAGGCTTCAGTTTTTATTCTATTCGCCTCTTTGTAGCCTACACGCTGCTTCCATAATTCAAGCGATGCTTTATCCTCCTCTGACTTAGTGGCCGAAAGTATAGATGTTACGCTTGGAAGCTTTTTATCACCAAATAAGTACTTTCTAAAACCATCTTCATTTGAACGGGAAGATTTAGGATAATTAAATTTGTTATTCCACTTCATCCAATGCTTATATTGTTTATTTATATTAAAATGAAATTAATTTTTAAGTTGTTTTGATCTTTCTGTAAATTTTTCAACATTTTCATTTTTTGTAGCAATTTCAACTTGTTCGGGATCTTTTATATTTTCTAAAGTTCTTGAAATAGATCTCGCATCTTTACCAAAGTTATCAACCACAGTCATTGCCTCTTCAAGTTTTTTTCTTAACAACAATATGTTATCAAAGTGTTTAGTAAAACGTGTCGATATGATTTTTAAATCGTCGTAAATCTGAGTAGCATGTTTTTGAACTTTTAGAGTTTGAAAACCTAAATGAAAAGACTGTATTAATGCACAAATTGTATTTGGTCCTGCAATTGTAACCTTGTATTTTTTTCTTAATTCCTCCATTAAAAGTTCCTTAGTTTTCGGATCTCTATAACTTGCTAATTCAGCATAAAGTCCTTCGGTAGGAACGTAGATGATCGCAAAATCGCAAGTTATTGGTGGATTTATATATTTTTGATTAACAGCTTTTGACTTCGACCTAAACGCAGACGCCAATTCGTTTCTAGCAGATAATAATGCTTCTTTATCTTTGTTTTGAAAAGCTTCATCAACTGCCTTATATTTTTCAATCGGCCAATGGCTATCTATAGGGCACAATACATCATTTTGAAGTTTAACCGCGAACTCAACCAAATCTCTAGTCTCATCTGGTTTCATTTTAGCATTCGCGATGTATTGCGAAGACGGCAGTAAATCTTGAAGCAAATTGGCTAGTGAAAATTCGCTTAAACCTCCATACTGCTTAACCCCCGCCAAAATTCTGCTAAAATTTGATTGTGAATTTTGAATATCCTCAACTTGTTTATTAAAAGAGGCTACTTTTTCATCTACCCTTGATAAAGTTCCCGTCATATCTTTTGCAACTTCTTTACTCATATTGCTAAAAGACTCGTTAAGTGAAACTTTTAATCCTGTGATATCATCCTTAATTTTTGACAATTCTGTAAAATCTTCTTTATTTGAGTTTTTTTGAAGTCTAAAAAATAAGTAAACGTTAAAAAACAATACAGCTACTACTAAAATAATTATTAATATATCCATGATTCTATTATATGAGATAATATAGAATAAAATGGAATTAGTAATTAAATTATTTGTATTAATAAGTTTAATATTAGCTTTATACGTGTTGATACGTAATTTTGATGTCTTAAAAATAATATTAATATATTTTAAAGATTTATTGTTTAGAAAATAACTTTATTAAACCCTGTAACCCTTTTTTACTTTTTGATTTTTTTGAGCTAAACAAGCAAGCTTGTGATTTTAGTATTTCACCATCACTTAAAGGTCTAAGGTGATTTTTTTTCATTGTAGTTCCTGTGCTGGAAATATCGCTTATCAACATAGCGGTATCCATTGCAGGCATCAATTCTGTACTTCCTAGAGACTTTACAATAGTAAAATTTGTTACTCCTCGCTTATACAAAGCATCACGTGTAAGATTTGGATACTTAGTACCAATACGAATTAGTTTTTTGTTTTTTCTTCTATAATCTTCTGCAACTTCATCTAAATCTAAAGTTGTGAAAACATCGATAAATTCTTTTCGAACAGCTAGCTGCAAAGTGGCAAAGCCAAATTTAAGTTTTTTTTCAACTTTTATGTTTTTTTGAATATTTATCTCAGACTCCATCAGTAAATCAAAACCACTTATTCCTAAATCAATATTTCCTAAAGATAGTTGATCAATAATTTCTCTAGCATGAAGAAATAATACTCTTATATTTTTTCTACTCTTAACTTTGGCTACCAGCCCTCTTTCACCATCTTCGGTGTAAATTTTTAAATTATTTTTTCTGAAAATTTTTTCAGACTCTTCTTTAAGTCTTCCTTTTGAGACAATACCTATATTAATAATATCTTTATTCATAAACTCCTAAATTTACTGCCGCTCCAACTGCTGGTATTTTTCTAAGGCCTAAATTTTTTGAGGACAAGTCGTTATATCTTCCACCTGCAATAAATGTTTTTGTCTTACCTTTTATTTTTACATCTATTGAAAATATAAACGAACTGTAAAACTCCACTTCTCTACCTCTACCACTTGATGTCGAAAATTCAAATTTAAGATCTTTTTGATTAAGTTTTGAAATAGGAAAAAATTCTTTTGCAACAGAAATATTTAAATTATATTTTTTATAAAAAGCGTTTAGTTTTTTTGGTGCGTCTTTTAAAGGACACTTAATTTGGAGAAATTCTTTAATTATCTTAGAACTTTTTTTTCCTGTTTTAGTTAATCTTGGATCGTTTATTTTTCTTTCATATCGTTCAATTATTTCCTCATATGTTCTTCCAGCAATCATTTTTTTAGGGTTTTCTTTTTTCATTTTCAGATATGTTTTGTGATCTCCAGCAACAATGAAGGGGTCTATATCTGAATTACTATCTAACCTTTTTAGTAACTGTGAAAAATATTTTTTATTCCAATAAAATTTGATAAGACGATCCTTCCATCTTTGGGGTATGGAAAGTTTTTGAATTAATAATTCGAATATCTTGAAATTACCAATTTCAACCTTAGCTTTTTTAAAACCTATTTTTTTTAAAACTTTAATGGATGTATCTATTATTTCTCTATCATCTTTATTTTCATCTTTAGATGAAAAAATTTCCATACCTATTTGTTTTATTAAAATATTTTTCTTATTATAAGATTTTCTAAATGCACTGCCCGTATAAAACACCTTTTCCTTATTAAATCTGTTTCCTTGAGCGTATCGTAATACTGAGGAAATTGTTAAATCTGGTCTTAAACATAACTCTTCGCCATTTGAGTTATAAAAAGAAAATAGATATTTTCTAAAATTTTCCCCCGATCTTTGCAAAATGTATTTGGTTTCCAAAACAGAGTCGAGTTCGATTTTGTTAAATCCCTGCGATTTAATTAATGCAAGGATTTTGTTAGACGAATTTTTTGATTTCATTGATTAAGTTTTCTTTTGGAATTGTAATTTGATTGCTTTCTCCTTTTGCACCTAGCAAATTTTTTAGTGTAATAGTATTTTCTTTAAACTCGTTTTCTCCACAAATTACCGCTACCGGACATCCTCTTTTATTTGCATAAGTTAGTTGCTTTCCAAGATTTTTTTCACTATCTAAAAAAATTTCAGAGCTTATTCCGTTATCTCTTAGAATTTTGAGTATTTCGTAATAGTTCTTGAGGTATTTTTTATCCATTACGCAAACAATTGCCGGTTTCTTGCTATCGACTTCTATTTGTCCTAACTGCAAAATTGCAAACAATAGTCTATCTACTCCAATACTAAATCCGGTGCCTGGAATATCTACTCCTTTAAACCTTGATATTAGCTTGTTGTACTGACCACCTGAACAAATGCTGCCAATATCAATCTCCTTGCCCTTATTGTTAGTAACTTTAAATTTCAGATTAGTTTCGACACAGAATCCGTCATAATATTCGAGACCTCTTACAATTGTAAAATTAGTTTTTACCTGATCGCTATAATCTCCATAACTTAAAATCTCATATAATTGCTCGATTTCATTGATGCCTTCTAAGGTGAGTGAATTTTGAAAATTTTTCTTTAGTTCTTTAAGGTCTTTAATTTTTAAGAAATCGATGAGTTGAAATGCTTGATCATCGCTTAAATTTGCACCTTTTGTAACTGCACCGCTTTTATCTTTTCTTTCTTTTTTCAATAAATCCTCAACACCTTTTAATCCAAAACCTGGTTTATCAAGCTTATCTATTGCTCTCATAACTTTAACTTGTTTTTCCTCTGGAATTTTTAAGTCTTGTATTAAACCCTGGATTATTTTTCTATTACTCACGTTAATGATAAATTGATCTTTTTTAAGCCCACAATTTATTAAAGTGCTTGCTATTAAATTACATAATTCTGCATTTGATTGTGCTGGATTTACGTTTCCAACTATATCACAATCCGCTTGAGTAAATTCTCTGTAACGAGCGTTACCAGCTTTTTCGTTTCTAAAAACATTTTGTATAGCATAACGTTTATAGGGAAGAGGAAGTTGTTGATTATTCTGTGCAACAAATCTTGCTAGAGGACTTGATAAGTCGTATCTAAGTGTAATTTTTTTTTCTCCATCGTTAAAAGTAAATACATCAGACATAGGATTACTTTCATCATCTGCAAGAAATGATCCGATGTTTTCACTGATTTCAAAAGATGGCGTTTCCAATGGTTCAAAACCATATCTTATAAAATTTTCCTCAATTAAACTAAGAAGTTTCTTTTTGAGGTATAATTTTTTGTCCCATCTATCTTCAAAACCTGTAGGTAGTCCAGGTATGAGTTTTTTGTTTTTTTCCATTTTTTGGTACCCTGGCTTGGGATCGAACCAAAAACTAAAGTTCCACAAACTTTCGTGATAACCATTTCACCACCAGGGCCTTTCTTTATTTTATACTAATTGTAGTTAATTTTAAATTTATAATATGATTAAATTGCTAGCGTGCAGCCAGCATGAAAATGATGTCTGTGTGAATTTGCGATTTTGTAATTTGTTTTAATCATTAGTGAGGTAAATACCTTAAAAAATTTTAAATGCAACAGCTAATTGTATAGGGATATGGAGTTTAACCACTCATCCCTATTACAATTATTGATTTTTAGAAAATTAAGATTTCTTTTGAAGTTTAACAGCCGAAGGTCCTTTAGGGCCATCTTCTATTTCAAACTGTAGTTCGTCACCTTCATTTAGGAAACGAAGTCCTGCATCTCTAACTGCGCTTGCGTGAACAAACACGTCTTTTTCTTTGTCTTCTCTCTCAATAAAGCCGTAGCCCTTTTTACCATTGAACCACTTGACCTTCCCGTTTAATGTACTCATACTTATTTTACTCTTTCTTCTTATAGTTTACTTATAGCTAAATTAGCTGAAGACTAGTTATTAGATTTTAAAATTTATTGCAAGCGTTTAATTTTTGATTTTTAAGGTGGGTCCCCCTGGAAACGAACCAGGTCCTAACGCTTTTCAGGCGTTCGTGCGCACCAGCTACACCAGAGACCCATAGACTAAAATCTAAAAATTATTCTTCCCTTAGTTAAATCGTAAGGTGTCACTTCTACGGTTACATTATCACCTTGAAGAACTCTAATTCGATTTTTCCTAAGTTTACCAGCAGTATGTGCTGTGACTATATGATTGTTCTCTAACTTAACTCTGAACATGGCATTCGGAAGCAGGTCAATAACTTTACCCTTGAACTCCAATAAATCTTGCTTTGACAAACTTAGTTTCTCCTTATTCTAGATTTTATACTTTGAGTATGACCATGTAATTGTTCAAACTCGGAAAGAGTTATAGCTGGATTTGCAATTTTTTCTACCCCTAATTTACTCAAAGTTACAATTGATATTTTTTTGGTAAATTCATTTAAATTTAAACCTGAGCTAAATTTTGAGGAACCTGCAGTTGGCAAGACATGATTAGTTCCAACTGTATAATCTGATGCACTCATTGGAGTATTTGGTCCATTGCAAATACTTCCGGCATTTTTAATCTTATTTTCATATTTTTTAAAATTTTTTACGTTAAGCTCGAGATGTTCTGGGGCTATTTCATTTATTGTTTCAATTATTTGTTTATCATTCTTTACGAGAATAAATAAGCCATTTTTTTTTAATGACTTTGAAGCTATTATTTTTCTTGGTAAATCACTTAAGATTTTTTTTACTTCTGTTCGAACTTTTTTTATCAAGTTTTTATCTTTAGTAACTAATATACACTGACTATCTGGGTCATGTTCTGCTTGAGAAACTAAGGAAGTTGCAACTTGAGATAAATCTGATTTTTTATCAGCAAGAACACATATCTCAGATGCTCCTGCATACATTGTTTCTGTACCCAAGATCTTTCCAGATAATTGCCTTTTGGCCTCTGCTACATACTTATTACCTGGGCCAACGACTTTATTTACTTTTTGAATAAATGCTAAACTCGCAATCGCTTGAGCCCCTCCCATTGAAAAAATTTCTTTTATACCTAATTTTTTTGCTGCATATAAAACAGCAGGATTTAATTTATTATTTATTTTTGGAGTAGCTAATACCATTCTTCTTACTCCTGCAATCTTAGCAGGGATACAATTCATTAACAAAGTTGAGGGCAAGTTACCAGGAACGTACACTCCAACTGAATCTATTGGAATAGACTTATACTCCAATTTATTTTTATATTTATCTATAAATCTTATTTTTTTAAAATTTTTGACTTGAAGTATGTGAAATTTAAAAATTCTTTCATAAGCATAATCAATAGCCTTTTTAACATTTTTATCCAAATTTTTTATTGTATTACTAATTTTTTTTTTGGATAACTTAATTTCCTTATTTTTTGAATATTTATTCTCGTATTTTTTTAGAGCTTTAAATTTATTTTTTTTGACGTCATTAATAATTTTATTTACAAGATCAACATCAGTATTTTTAGAATTTCTCCTTCTATCAAGAAAGTTTTTCAAGTAATTGTGCCCCGACCCATTTCTATATTTTATAATTTTAATCATTTATTTTATTTTGATCCTCTAATACTGCCTCAACAATTTCTGCTGTTAATGTTATAATTCCATTATTTGAAAATAATAGTGTTATTTCATAATTTTTATTATTTTTAAAAAGGTTGATTGCGGCTAATTCAACAAATGAGTCAATTTTTCTACTGTCAATATTTTTAGATTTTGATTTTTCTATATATTCAAATTTAACTATACTTTTTACCTTTTCTTTTGAATTTCCTTTTTCTCTTGCAATTCTCTCAATTAAAAAGAAAAAAATTTTGTTTTCAGGTAAATATTTAATCTCATCAATTTTGATTTTTCCGCCTTCACAACATGCTGAAATCACCTGTAAATCTTGTGGGGATTGAGCAATGATTTTTTTAAGATATTTTTTAACCATTAAGACAGTCTTTTAATATTAACACCTACTTTTCTAAGTTTATTTTCTATTTTTTCGTATCCTCTATCTAAATGATATATCCTATTAATAATTGAATTTCCTTTTGCAACAATTGCAGCTATGACCAAGGCTACAGAAGCTCTAAGATCGCTGGACATTAATTCAGCGCCCTCGAAATTTGAATTTCCCTTAATTATAGCTTTATTTTTAATGATAGATATTTTTGCCCCTAGCCTTTTCAATTCTCCAACATGAGTAAATCTGTTTTCAAATATTCTTTCTTGGATTACGGACTTTCCATTTGCTTTACATAGCAACGCCATAAATGGTGCTTGCAGGTCAGTTGGGAAACCATCATATTCTTTAGTTTTTAAAAGTTTTATGCTTTTTATTTTTTTTGGTCCTTTAATTAAAATAGAATTTTCAAAATTTTTTATTTTTGCTCCAATTTTTTTTAAAAGTTTTAGCTCTGTGCTAATTATTTTCGGATTTAAACCGTTTATTTTTACTTCACCTTTTGATATTACAGCTGCAACACAAAAGGTACCACATTCTATGCGGTCTGCCATAACTGAGTAACTAATACCATTTAATTTTTTTACACCTTCAATTTCAACAGATCTTTTTCCTTTCCACTTAATTTTTGCACCTGCTTTGTTTAAAAAATTTGTCAAATCAATTCTGATCTCTGGTTCAATTGCACAATTTTTTAATATTGTTTTTCCTTCAGCTAGTGTAGCAGCAAGAATTGCATTTTCTGTAGCACCCACAGAAATTTTTGGAAATTTAATTATTGAACCTTTTAAACCTTTTTCTGCATTTGCAAAAATATATCCCTTTTTAATACGGTGTTTCATTCCTAGTTTTCCTAAAGCATCAAGATGAAAATTGACCGGTCGGGCACCAATTAAACAACCTCCAGGAAGGGAAGTGGTTGCTTTTCTATATTTAGATATCAATGGACCAAGAACTAAAATTCCAGCTCTCATAGTTTTAACCAAGGAATAAGAGGCGAATGTTTTAATAATTTTTTTTTTAATTATAATAGAATTATTAGTCTTATTTTTTTTTATAATAAAACCTAGAGATTTTATCAGATCTAGCATTGTTCTTATATCTTTTACATTGGGTAAATTTTTAATTTCTACAGGTTCTTCAAAAAGAATTGTTGCAGCTAAAATTGGTAAAGAGGCATTTTTACTACCTGATAAGTTTATTACACCCTTAATTTTACAAGGACCATTTATTAAAAATCTGTCCATAACTAGACTTTGGGTAACGTAACCCCTTTTTGGTCCATATATTTACCTTCACGATCTGAATAGGTAGTTTCGGGCTTTTCATTTCCTTTTAAAAAAATAAATTGGCATGCTCCTTCATTAGCATATATCTTTGCTGGCAATGGAGTTGTATTTGAAAATTCTAGAGTAACATTTCCACACCATGATGGCTCTAACGGAGTTACATTTACTATTATGCCACATCTAGCGTATGTAGATTTACCTAGGCAAATAACCAGAACATCATCTGGAATTCGAAAATATTCAACTGTACTTGCGAGAACAAATGAGTTTGGAGGAATTATACACTCTGAACTTTTTTTTGTTACAAAACTTGTTGGCTTAAAATTTTTTGGATCAACAATTTCTGTATTCACATTAGTAAATATTTTAAATTCATTTCCAACACGTGCATCATAACCGTATGATGACACACCGTAGGATATACTGTTGCCCCTAATTTGTTTATCTTCAAATGGTTCAATCATTTTATGATTAATTGCCATTTTTTTTATCCACTTGTCAGACTGGACTGGCATTACTTACTCTTTTTTTTTAATTTTTGTTGAAAGAGTTTTCTTTTTTTTAGATTTTTTTTGAGCGCTATCTCAAGTTTAAGAATTTTATCTTTTTTATTCATTTGTTTTTTTCAGGATTTGTTAAATCTTCAAGAGTAATCGTTTTAGATATATCGTGCATTTTTGTCTCTTCTTTTTGCTTAATCAATCCATCTTTGGCAGCTCTTTTTGCTTTTCGCTCAGCAAGCTTTTTTTCTCTTTTAGCTTGCTTTTCCATAGCCTTTGCGCCTCTAGTCGATTTATAATCGTAGTGAATTCCCATGACATTACCTATAATTAATATAACTTATTTTCAAAAAAAATTAAGGCAATAATTTGAAAAAAATTTATTTATACACTATTTATAATTGTGTATTGCCCCTTTAACTCAGGCAGTAGAGTATTTCCATGGTAAGGAAAAAGTCGTCCGTGCAAGTCGGGCAAGGGGCACCACAATTACTTTTTATAAAATAATTTTCGTAAAAAAATTGTAGTAATAATCAAAATAAAAAAAGCACCTAGCGGAAAATAAATATTTGGTGAAGTAATAATATCAATTATTCCAGGTGGTTTTAAATTTTGACTAATAATTGTTTCTAAACCGTTTCCAATAGAAACGACAAGAAAAATTTGGGGAACAATACCTATTAACGTTGCTAGGAAGAAGTTTGTTACTCTTACATTAAATAGTGTCGGCAATATGCAACTTATTTGCCACGGAATGCCGCCAATGAATCTATAGATTAAAAGAAAAATAAATTCTGATTTTTTAAACTTTACCTCTAAGTTTATAAATTTATTTAAAAATTTTTCTCTAACAATATCTTTTAAAAAAAAATTTGCGAAAATGTATAAAAATGATGCACCTACACTTAAGCCTAAAACAACTATTATTGTTCCTAACCATTTTCCTAAAATGAAGCCCGCTAATAATGCAACGGGAGATCCAAATCCTAAAAATGGAAAAACCCATAATATTGTAAAGAGTAAAAAAAGTAGACATAATAAAAGTATATTTTTTGTTTTAATTTTTGAAAGATATTCAACATTATCTTTTATAAACTCATAGGAGGAAAGTTCTTGTAAACTAAATTTAGAAAATAGGTAATAAAGAAATACTCCTACGATGATCAGATAAAATAGGCCAATAGATATTTTAATTTTTTTTACTTTTTCCATAAATTTTAATCGTAATTGTAAAATGTTCTATTTGCTATTTATATATTTAGTTATTATAAAGAGCGGAATTTATTAGAAAATTTAACAATATTTTATGAAAAGAACATATCAGCCAAGTAGATTAGTCAGAAAAAGACGCCACGGTTTTAGATCAAAAATGAAAACCAAAGGGGGGAAAAAGTTGCTTGCAAGAAGAAGAGCAAAAGGGAGAAAGAAACTTACAGTTTAATGAAGTTAAGAATTAGCTCATTGTCTA
Source organism: uncultured Pelagibacteraceae bacterium (assembly GCA_902572945.1). Classification (GTDB taxonomy): domain Bacteria; phylum Pseudomonadota; class Alphaproteobacteria; order Pelagibacterales; family Pelagibacteraceae; genus Pelagibacter. The sequence continues at coordinate 12,554 of CACGHU010000003.1, read as the reverse complement.
AAAATGAGGATTTCAGATCTATTCTTAATGGAAAAAAAATAAACAACAAATATTCTACAATTTTTTTCAAAAAATTAGATCATTTAAATTCAAAAAAATTAAATTTGAGTGTTATTGCAAAGAAAAAATTAGGTAACGCAATCATTAGAAATAAAATAAAAAGAAGAATTAAGAATATTATGCGCTATGTATCTCAAAATGTAAAAATAAACAGTGAATATTCATACTTAATTATTGCAAAAAAAAATGTTTTTAATGATAGATTTGAAGATATAAAGACTGAGTTATTTTTAAATTTTAAAAAAATTAAATAATTAATGAAAAGTATATTAATATTCATAATAAAAATTTATAAACGTTTATTATCGCCTTACTTAGGAAATAGTTGTAGATATTTACCAACATGTTCAGATTACTTTATAGACAGCTTAAATGAGCACGGAATATTTAGAGGAAGCTTAATGGGTATAAAAAGAATTTTATCTTGTCATCCAATAAAATTTCTAGGCGGTGGTGATGGGTTTGATCCAGTCTTAAAAAAGAAGGATAAATAGAAACATGGATACCAAGAATGTAATTGCAGCTATATCATTAAGCGCAGCAGTAATAATATTATATGGTTTATTTTTTGCGCCACCTCCAAAAGAAATAAATAATTTAAATCAAGAAAAGACTGTTTTAAACTCAGAGGCGCCGAAGCTTGATAGTAGTGATAAATTTATTGAAATTTCAAGAGAAGATGCAATTAAAGAAAGTGAAAGAGTAAAATTTGAAAATAAAAATATTAAAGGTTCGATTTCCTTGTTAGGTGGTACAATCGATGATTTAGTTTTTAAAAATTACACAGAAACTTTAGATGGTAAAAATAAAATCACACTACTGCATCCAAAAAAATTTGGTCAAGGTTACTATGTTGAAACAGGATGGGTCAGTAGTAGTAAAAATATTGATTTGCCGAGTTCTCAAACTGTTTGGAAAGTTGAAGGTAACGAGAAACTTGCTCCTAATCAACCAGTAACCTTATCTTGGAGCAACAAACAAGGTATTAATTTTAAAAAAATAATTAAAATAGATGAAAAATTTTTATTTTCTATTGATCAAACAGTTACAAACAAATCTGATAAATCTTATGATTTTTATTCTTACGGTCAGATTATTCGTAATAAGGCACCTGAAATAACTAATTTTTATATTCTTCATGAGGGACTTATCGGTGTTTTTGACGAACAATTAGTGGAGGAAGATTATGAAGATATTAGGGAAAAAGAATTCTCTAAAAACGCAAACACTGGTTGGCTTGGAATCACAGATAAGTACTGGATAACAACACTTATTCCAGAAGAGAATAAGTCTTTTAGAGCAGATTTCGATTTCAAAGACAAATTTAGGGCGAACTTTATTGAGACTAAACCTCTTGAACTGAGTCCAAATGCAACTGTTTCAAGCAATGTAAGAGTTATAGTTGCAGCAAAAGAAGTAGATGTAATTGATGGATATGCGGAAAGTTCAAAAATTGCAAAATTTGACTTGGCGATTGATTGGGGCTGGTTTTATTTTTTTACAAAAAACTTTTTCTTTGCAATAGATTATTTTTTTAAACTTACTGGAAACTTTGGAATTGCTATAATTCTAATTACAATCTGTATAAGAATATTATTTTTTCCATTAGCAAATTATTCTTTTAGGTCCATGGCTAAAATGAAAGTTTTACAACCTGAAATGACAAGACTTAAAGAATTGCACAAAGATGATAAAATGAAACTACAACAAGAGATGATGGCATTATATAAAAAAGAAAAAGTAAACCCAGTCTCTGGTTGTTTGCCAATTTTTATACAAATACCGTTCTTCTTTGCAATTTATAAAGTTCTTTTCGTCACTTTAGAAATGAGGCACCAACCATTTTATGGTTGGATTGAGGATTTGTCAGAGAGAGATCCAACATCAATTTTTAATCTTTTTGGTTTAATACCCTGGGATCCTCCATCATTTTTGATTATTGGTGTTTGGCCTTGTCTTATGGGTTTGACAATGTATTTACAACAAAAATTAAATCCTACACCACCGGATCCAATACAGCAAAAAATCTTTATGTTTTTTCCTTTATTTTTAACAATTATCTTGGCGCCATTTCCATCTGGTCTAGTTATCTATTGGACAATAAACAACGTATTAACTATGGCTCAACAAGTTGTGATCATGAAGCAGACTAAAGTAAAAACTACCTAGAATTGATGGACCTTAAAAAAATTTTACCTGAAAATGGTCCTCCAATAGATCAGGTTTCTAAATATATTGAAAAATATAAAAATGATTTGATAGTTATTAAATACGGAGGAAATGTTTTTATTGATAGAAATATTTTTAATAATTTTATCGAAGACATTAGTATTTTAAATAAGTTAGGTTTATCAATTGTAATAATCCATGGCGGTGGTCCTCGAATTAAAAGGGAGTTGGATAAATCAAATATAACTTCTAAATTTATCAGGGGCTTACGTGTTACAGATGCAAAAGTAATAAATATTGTTGAAAAAGTATTAATTGAATTTAACGAAGATATAGTTTCGTCTTTAAAAGAAAAAGGTGTTAAAGCTATATCTTTAAATACAAAGCAGAACTGTGTAATTGAAATAATTCCAGAGGATAAGGAGCTTGGATTTGTAGGAATACCAGACAAAATTAATGTTCATATAATTAAGGACAAAATTGAAAATAATTTAATTCCAATAATATCTCCACTTGGACTTGGAACTAATAACCAAGCATATAATATAAATGGGGATAATGCTGCTGGGGCTATAGCAAAGTCTCTTAAATCACGAAGGTTATTGTTAATGACAAATGTTGAAGGTGTATTGGATAAAAATAAAAAACTGATACAAGAAATATCCACATCTGAAATTTTAGAAATGATTAAAAATGGAACTATCACTGAAGGCATGATACCTAAAATAAATACATGTTTAGATGCAATAAATAATGGTGTTACTGCTGTTGCTATTATTGATGGAAGAAAAAAGCACTCCGTTCTATTTGAAATTTTTTCTGATAAAGGTTCAGGAACTTTAATTAGATAATTACTTAAAATGGAAGAGCTTAAAACTAAAAAAAATTTATTATTAGATTTAGATGGAACTGTTTATCAAGATTTAGAAGCTGTTTTTGGACAGGTTTCTAGATTAATGACAAAATATATTTCTGAAAAATTAAATATAGACTTAATTAAAGCCAAAGAATTACAAACCAATTATTTTTATAAATATAATACTAGTCTCAATGGATTGATGATACATCACGATATTCCACCAAAAGAATTCCTAAAATATGTTCATAATATAGATCTTTCCTTTATGAAGAAAGATACAGTTTTAAGAGAACAATTAGAGAATTTAGATATGAGAAAGTTAATTTTTACAAATGGAAGTACTGATCATGCAAAAAATGTGCTTAGCCATTTGGGTATTGAGGATTTATTTGAGGGAATATTTGATATCAGCGATGCAGAATATAGACCTAAACCCGAACCAAAAGCATTTGATTTGATGGTAAAAAAATTTGGGATAGATCCAAATAACACAATTTATGTAGAAGATATTGCTAAAAATTTATCAATAGGCAAAAAAAGAGGTTGCACAACTGTTTGGTTAATAAATGATGAACGGTGGGGTAAAATGGAGTCCGATAAGGATTACATTGATTATAAAATTGAAAATCTATCTTTATTTTTAAAAGAAATAAGGTTATTAAAAAGTGAATAAACTATGACTATTGAAAAAATTATAAATGAAGCTTGGGAAAATAAAGATCAAGTAAATCAAGATTCAGATCAATCTTTAAAAGATGCAATTAACCAAGTTATAAGTGATTTAGATAGTGGTAAATCTCGTGTTGCAGAAAAGATTAATGGTGAATGGAAAACTCATCAACATCTTAAAAAAGCAATTATGTTAAGTTTCAAAATTTATCCCATGGAAAATTTAAATGGTCCGTACAGTAGTTGGTATGACAAAGCTCATTTATTAAAAGGTAAAACTGCGGGCTGGACAAAAGAGCAACATGAAGCTGCGGGCTTTCGTATGACGCCAAATAGTCCCGTACGTCCTGGGTCTTTTATTGGAAAGAATGCCGTTCTTATGCCTTGTTATGTAAATATTGGTGCGTACGTTGGAGCTGGAACAATGATGGATACCTTCAGCCGTGCTGGGAGCTGCTGTCAGATTGGAGAAAATTGTCATATATCAGCTGGATCAGGTATTGGTGGAGTTTTAGAACCAGCTCAAGCTCTTCCAACTATAATTGAAGATAACGTTTTTGTTGGAGCAATGTCTGAGGTTGTTGAAGGTGTAATAGTTGGAGAAGGATCAGTTTTAAGTATGGGAATGTATGTAGGTCAATCAACAAAAATTGTTAATAGAAAGACTGGTGAAATATCTTATGGAAAAATTCCTCCTTATTCTGTAGTTGTTCCTGGATCTTTGCCTGATAAGAATAATCCAACTGCACCATCACTAAGTTGTGCAGTAATAATTAAACAAGTTGATGAAAAAACTAGATCAAAAACATCAATTAATGATCTTTTAAGAGAGTAAAAATGCAAAAAATTAATGAGCTTCAATTAGCTAAAGAGCTAATAAGGTTTCCATCTATAACACCAACAGATGCTGGTGTGATGAGATTTTTAGAAAAGAAATTAAAAAAACTTGGTTTTAGAACAAAAATATTAGAATTTAGAGAAAAGAAATCTAAACCAGTAAAAAATTTATATGCCAGGTTGGGAAATAAAACTCCAAATTTTTGCTTTGCAGGACATTTAGATATTGTGCCTCCAGGTAATATTAAAGACTGGACTGTTAATCCTTTTAGGCCATCGATTAAAGCAGGTCATCTTATCGGCAGAGGTGCAAATGATATGAAAAGTTCTATCGCTGCTTTTGTTTCAGCTGTTAGCATATTTTTAAATAATAACAAAAATTTTAAAGGATCAATTAGTTTTTTAATTACAGGAGATGAAGAAGGTGATGCAATTAATGGAACAAAAAAAGTTGTAGAATACCTTAAAAAGAAAAAGGAAAAAATTAATTTTTGTCTAGTTGGAGAACCTACTAATCCAAATAAATTAGGTGAAATGATTAAAATAGGTCGAAGAGGTAGTTTAACTGGAAAACTAACAATACTTGGTATTCAAGGACATGTTGCTTATCCACATAGAGCAAATAATCCTTCAACCACATTAATAAAAATTTTAAGTAAATTAAAAAATATCAGATTTGATAAAGGTACAAAAAATTTTCAACCATCAAATTTAGAAGTTACGAAAATAAATATAAATAATAATGCTGATAATGTTATTCCAGGGCAAGCTGAAGCAACTTTTAATATTAGATATAATGATAGGCATTCATCAAGTTCTTTGAAAAAAAAACTTAATAAAATCTTCTATAAAATTAGTAAAAAAAATAAATCTAAATTTAAAATACAATATAGAGTATCTGGAGAAGCATTTTTAACAAAACAAAATACTACAACATTTATGATACAAAATATTGTAAAAAAAATAACCAAAATAAAACCAAAACTTTCTACGACTGGTGGAACTTCAGATGCAAGATTCATAAAAAGCATATCTCCATGTTTAGAATTTGGATTAGTTGGAAAAACTATGCACAAAGTTGATGAAGCAGTATCTTTAAATGATTTGAAAAAATTAACAAAAATTTATTCTTTAATTTTAGATAAGTATTTTTTGTGAAAACTGCAATAATTTCATCAGACACATCTATAAATCATTTAACAGGTGATGGTCATCCAGAACAACCAAAAAGAGTTGTGGCAATCACTGAAAAACTAAAAAAACAAAAAAATCTAATTTGGGATAAGCCAAGTAATTTTAACCATAATATTTTAAAAAAAGCTCATGATGAAAATTATATCAATATGGTTCAAAAAAGCTTCCCAAGTGAGGGAATTAAATTTTTAGATGGTGACACAATTATCTCCCCGGGTAGTAAAGATGCTACAATAGATGCTGTAGGATCTGTAATTAAAGCAATTGATGGTGTTGAATCTAAAAAATTTAAAAATGCTTTTTGTGCAGTACGTCCTCCGGGACATCATGCAGAAAAAAATAAAGCAATGGGATTTTGTATTTATAATAATTGTGCAGTTGCAGCTCATTATCTTATTGAAAAATTTAATTATAAAAGAATAGCTATATTTGACCCTGATGTTCACCACGGAAACGGAACACAAGATATTTTTTATAACAATAAAAATGTTTTATACTTATCAACTCACCAATATCCATTTTACCCGGGAACCGGTAGCGACAAAGAAAAAGGAAATTATAATAATATTTTTAATGTTCCTCTACCAGCTGGAACTAATACTGAGAAATATATGAATGCATTAGATAAAGTTTTGGATAAACTAGTTGAATTTAAACCTGAATTTTTAATTTTTAGTATGGGTTTTGATGCAAATATTGCTGACCCACTTGCTCAATTTGAATTAAAGTCTGAAGATTTTTATGAAATTACAAGGAGAACCCTTAAAGCTACTAATGAGTTTACTAAAGGCAAAGTTATATCAGTATTAGAAGGTGGGTACGACCTTAATGCTCTTGCAGAAAGTGCTTTTAATCATGTAAACGCCTTAGATGAAAATAAAGTATGAAATTATATAAAGTAAAAAAATCAAATATCGACAAAAAAGGTCTTTACGCTTCAAAAAATATTAAAGCTGGCACTAGAATAATTCAATACAAAGGTAAAATTATTACTAATAGTGAAGTTGAGCGAAACCCTAAATATGACAATGACAAAGATATATACTTATTTGATATTAATAAAAGATATTCCCTAGATGGTGATTTTTCATGGAATATTGCTAAAAACATTAACCATAGTTGCGATCCAAACTGTGAGGTTGATGGTACAGGATATAAAATTTATGTGACAGCAATAAAAGATATTGGGAAAAATGAGGAACTTACTTATGATTATGGATTTTCATATGATGAAGATTATAAGCAGTTCCCATGTAAGTGTCGTGCAAAAAATTGTTGTGGTTATATAGTTAGGTCTGAAAGTCGATGGAGAATAAATAAAAAATTTAGAAAAACCTCAAGGATTAATAAATAACCTTTTTAAGAAATAAGCCATGTGGTGGTGCAGGAGGCGCACATAATGTTCTTTTTTTTGATAAAGTTACATTTTTAAATTTCTTAAAGTTCCATTTTCCCTCACCTAAGTACTTTAGACAACCAACCATCGATCTAACTTGAGTGTGAAGAAATGATCTAGATTTAAATTCAATCAATATTTCATTTTTTTTTTTTAATATATTCACTTTTTCTAAAGTTCTTATAGGGCTTTTTGCTGAACATGCTGAGGCCCTAAAAGTAGAAAAATCTCTTTTTCCAATTAAAAATTTTGCACCTTTTTTGATACTTTCTAAATTAATTTTTTTTTTTATATGCCAAACTCTATTTTTATTAATAGTTGGAGAACTTTCTCTATTCAATATTATATATTTATAAATTCTTGCTTTTGCTGAATATCTAGAATGAAATTTTTCATTTCTTCTTTTTATACTTAATATAGAAATAAAACTCTTATTTACTAAAAAATTTAATCTTTTTAAAAATCTATTGATATCTAAAATTTTATCTTTTGTATCAAAGTGAGCAGATTGTGAAATTGCATGAACACCAGCATCTAATCTTCCTTGACCTACTAATGATATTTTTTCTTTCAAGATTTTTTTTAACGAATTTTCAATAGTTTTCTGAACTGATTTACCTTTTGGTTGAGATTGCCAACCAATAAACCTCGTTCCAACATATTCAATTAAAATCTGATATCTAAACATTATTTAGATTTGAACCTTTTATTATTTTGGATCCAAGTAAGAATTCTCCTGATTTTTGAGCCCTTTTTCCCTCTCTTTGAATTTCAGTTATTTTTAAAGATTTTTCCTTACATCCTATCTCTAAATTTTCGCCTAAGACGATCCCTGGTTCTCCAGTTGCGTTTCCTACCTCTGCTTTAAGAATTTTGTGCCTCTCACCTTTGTAAATAAACCAAGCTCCAGGTGTTGGAAATAAACCATTAACTAAACCTAAAATTTCATCTGCTCTTTTATTCCAATTTACCATGCCCTCAGCTTTCTCAATTTTCTTGGCATAAGTTGCTTTTTTATGATCTTGTTCAACAAAATTTGCTTTACCGTCTATAATGTTATCTATTTCGTCAAGTATTTTTATAGAGGCAAGCATTGAAAGCTTCTCAGAAATTATCTCTGCATTATCCTGTTTTTTAATTTCAATTTCATATTTGTTGCATATTGGTCCGGAGTCCAATTTATTACTAATTTTCATAATGCTTATTCCTGTTTTATTATCTAAATTCATTATTGATCTTTGTATTGGAGCAGCGCCCCTCCAAGAAGGTAAGATTGATGCGTGTATATTTATAAAACCCTTTTTTGCCAAAGGTAGAAAATTTTCAGGTAATATTTTACCATAAGCAACCACTATTGCTAAATCAGCACCAAGTTCTTCAAGAAAATTATACTCAGCTAAATTTCCTTTTAAATTTTCTGGAGTCCTAACATCAATGTTTAAAGTTTCAGCCATATTATGTACTGGTGATTTTTGAGTTTTCATTCCTCTATTTGATTTCTTTGGAGGCTGTGTATAAACCACAGAAACCGGATATCCGTTTTGATATAATGATTTTAATATGGGCACAGCAAATATTGGTGATCCCATAAAAACAATTTTTTTTAACATTTATACTATAATTCTATCTGTGTTTCGTTTTGTTTTTGAAAGCTTTTTTATAATGAGGTCTTTTTTTAATTTAGATAAAAAATCTATAATCAGTTTACCATCTAGATGATTAATTTCATGTTGAATACATGTAGATAAAAGACCATCACATTCCATAATTTTTTTTTTTCCATCAATATCTACATATTCGACTATACAAGTTTTAGGGCGTTCAATCTCTATAAATGTATTTGGAATAGATAGACAACCTTCTTCGTATTTAGATTTTTCATTACCTATTTTTTTAACTACTGGGTTAATAAAACATAAAGGATTTTTTTTGTCGTCTTTTTGCATTACATCCAAAACTATAATTTTTTTGGGTATACCTACTTGAATAGCTGCCAATCCAATTCCTTTATGATGATACATTGTTTCAAATAAATCCTTGATTAATTTTTTTTCATCAGTACTTACCTTTTCGATATTCTGTGATTTTTTTCTTAGCAATTCATCTGGTACCGTGATTAATTTTTTGATTGTCATAGGATTGAACTATTACACTTTTGTTGGAATAACTTGAAGGATAATATCATTTCTTATCTTATCAATATTTAGCTTATTGAGAGTGCTAATGATAAAATATAGTGTTTCTGTACCAAGATCATTTAAATTGTCCTCTCCAATTATTTCAACTAATCTGAGCAAAATCATAGCTATTTCTCCGTCATTAATCATTACTTCGATATCAGTAGGAATATTCGACTTATTTAGTTCGAGCATACTTTGATACTTTTCTGAAATCATTATCCCATCCGAAATGAAGGACTCAATTAAAATATTATCTTTAGTTGAAAAGTAATATTTCTTATTTTTTTTTAATTTTTTAAACATTTTATCCAAATCTTTTTCAGTTTTTTCTTTAGATATTTCCCCGTTAAAGTAATTTATCAACTTTGATTGATGTAAAATTTTATTATTATACTTAATTTTTAAATTAGTATTATTTAGCTTAGCTAATTGAGCTTCATAAAACTCCAAGTATCCAGATGAAATTTTATCCTTATCAATTGTTTGTATTAATCTTAACAGTTCCTTATCAAAAGCTTTATTCAAATTATCATCATCAAATTCTTTTTTTAAAATCTCTAATAATTTAATTTGAGTATCTGCTTCTTTAGAAACTAAGAAGGACTGATATAGAAGTGCTCTTGCCTCATGATTTGGTAAAAGCTTATATGAGTCAAAAACAGATATTATTTGGTAAATATTGAATTGAAATCTTGTATACAAATCTAATAAATCTGATTCATCGTAACTTCCTTCGTTTGTTGCTTTCTCAAAAGACTTTACTTTTTCTCTATCTTCTAAATCGATATCATTTACCTTTGTGAGAAGATTATTCGAAGATAAGTATTGCCAAATAATTTTTTTAGTATTTTGACTCGGTTCATATAAAAAATCTTTTTTTGATAGATAATATAAATGAAAATCTAATAAACTTTTTTCAGACAATTTTATATCTGGATTGTCTGTATAACCCATAAGAAAATTAAAACTTTTATCGAAAGATTTATCTTTAAAATCTGCTTCTTTTGCTAAATCATATTGGAGTTGAGCAATCTCTTTTTTATCCTGATGAATTAGGCAATAAATCTTATACTTAACAAAATAATTTATATCGGGAATTGTATTAATTTCAGAAAATATTTCACATGCATTATCAATTTTACCTAGAGATAAATTCTTATCTAAATAGTATTTTATAAGTATATTATTTGATTTTTCTTGACTATTTTTAATAATAAATTCTTTTATTAGATTCAAATCATCATTTTTTAATAACCAATTAATTTTGAGGTCAACAAATTCATCGAAATTAATATTATTTTCAGGTGGGAATGCATTCGTTAACAAAAGTTTCTTATAAATATTTTGAGCATCTTTAGATAATTTAATTTTTTGTAATTTTTTATTTATTTGAAGAATTTTTTCTCCATCAGAAAATTCCCACATATTCAAATTTAAGTCATTTTCAGCTGGATCATATAAACCAACTAATTTTAACTGATTAGATTCTATTTTTTCATCTTGTTCAATGTTCATCAAATTTGAACTATTAAGATTAGATATGTTGTTATTTTTTGAATTAGAGGTTTCTATTTTAGTTTCTATTTTTGAGTTATCGTTTTTTTTTACATTTTCCAAATTCCATATGTCAACTGGCTCATTTGAATTGGAATGACCTAAAATGAATGTTAAAAATAAAAAATATGATAAAAACTTTTTATTTAATAACTTTAAAATTTTCATTCGGTATTAAATTTTCAATTTTTTTATTTGGAGCTGGAAAATTAATTTGATCTAACATAAAAAGTATAGCTATGAAAAGTAAAAATGCTAAGATTAGTTTAATTAATAATTTAATATAATTATTTGATTTACCTATACTTGTCTTTTTATAAAAATGCATATATCGTTTAATAATTTCAAATTAAGACAAATTTGTGTTTTTTCAACATTGAAATTTAAGTATGAAAAAAAACCTAGTATTAATAGGAATGATGGGTTCGGGTAAAACGACAATTGGAAAAGAAATCTCTAAAAAAAGTAGCCTTAAATTCAAAGATACAGACCTATTAATTGAAAATCACGAAAAAATGAAAATTAAAGATATATTTGAGCAAAAAGGTGAGGCTTTTTTTAGATCTATAGAAGAGAAAGTAGTTTTAAAAACTTTGAAATCATCTAATCAGGTTGTTGCACTAGGAGGTGGTTCTTTTATTAATAAAAAAATTAGATTGAATGTTTTTAAAAACAGCATTTCATTTTGGTTAAATTGCAAAAATGAAATAATTTTAAATAGAATATCAAATAGTAAAAAAAGACCTATATTATACAATTTAAGCAGCAAAGATATTATTAAAATAATTAATTCTAGAATTAAAATATATTTAAAAGCAGATTTTAAAATAAATTGTGATAATTTAAATAAATTCCAAATAGCAAAAAAAATTTTGAAAATTTATGAAAGTGAAGAAAATTATAATTAATACCTCTGATGGAAAGTATCCCATACTTATTGGCAAAAATTTAAGTCATAATCTCGGAAACCATCTAAAAAATAATAAAATTTATTCGTCAAAATTCTTGTTAGTTATAGATAATAAAGTGCCAGTTGAATTTATAAACAAAATCAAAAAATCTTTAAAAAAAAAAACTTATTTAATTTTTTTAAAATCTAGTGAAAAAAATAAATCACAAAAAAATGTTGAAAAAATCACAAATTTTATGCTCAAGAATAATTTTAATAGAAATGATTGTCTCATCTCCATAGGGGGTGGAATTATTGGAGATCTATCTGCTTATGCTGCAAGTATATTTAAGAGAGGACTTTTCTATGTGAATATCCCTACTACCTTACTTGCTCAAGTCGATTCTTCTATTGGAGGAAAGACAGGCATTAATACAAAGTACGGAAAAAACTTAATAGGATCTTTTTATCAACCTAAAATAGTCATATCTGATATTTCTTTTTTAAGATCGTTACCAAAGAGAGAGATTCTTTGCGGGTATGCCGAAATATTTAAACACTCGTTAATTTCAAATAGAATCTTTTTTAACTTTTTGAACAAAAATATTAAAAAGATTTTAAATTTGGAAAATGGCTATATTGAAAAATCAATTTACAAAAGCTGTATAATAAAAAAAAATATAGTTGAAAAAGATTTTAAAGAAAAAGGTTTAAGAAAAATTTTAAACTTTGGTCATACATTTGGTC
>CACGHU010000002.1 GCA_902572945.1 uncultured Pelagibacteraceae bacterium | reverse complement strand
AAAGAGGGCATTTCTTTTCCATCAAATATTTGTCTACTATAAATCTCATCACTTAAAATAGTTACATGTGGATGTTTTTTTAAACCTTCAGCTAGTTTGTCAATTTCTTGTTTTTCAACAAAACTTCCTGTTGGATTATTAGGATTTATTAAAACCAATAGTCTCGTTTTATCAGTTATCAATGAAAGAATTTTATCAGCGCTAAATTTAAGATCTTTATCCTCAGTTAAATCATATTTCACAGAAGTTGCTCCTGTATAATTTATCATGGACTCATAAATTGGGAATGCTGGAGTTGGATTGATAATTTCAGCTCCTGGCTCACCAAAACATTGAATTGCATATGTCATGGTAGGTTTTCCCCCTGGCATAATTAATATTCTTTCAGCACTTACATCTGCATTATATCTTTTTTTAATCCATCTAGTTACAGCTTGTCTACATTCAGGAATACCATTTGACATTACATATCCATGATGACCGTCATCCAAAGCTTTTTTAGCAGCATCAACAACATGTTTTGGAGTTTTAAAATCCGGCTGACCTAATCCCAAGTGTATCATAGGTTTACCTTGGGCTTCCAATTTTTTAGCCTCAGCAAGAACGCTAAAAGCTGTTTCCGTTCCTAATCTATCTAAACTTTTTGCTAATTTCATTCTAAATCTCCAATCTACTTTCTATAAATTAATTTTGAATTATTTAACTCTGACAAATTTTTACAACCCATCAAAATCATATTTCTATTTATTTCATCATGCATCATTTTTAATAAATGTTCAACGCCTTGTTGACCACCTGCGCTCAAAGAAAACAGAAACATTTTACCGAAACTACATGCTTTTGCACCAGCTGCCAGGGCCTTAAGAACGTGCGTTCCTCTCCTGACACCTCCATCAAGTATTATCTCTAACTTATCACCAACTGCATCTGATATAGCTTTTATTTGATCAAAAGGAGAGCGCGAACCATCTAATTGTCTTCCCCCATGGTTGGATACCATTATAGCAGTACATCCTATATCAATGGCACGTTTCGCATCGTCAACAGACATAACTCCCTTTAATGCAAATGGTCCATTCCATTTTTTTACGCAATACTCAGCATCTTTCCAGTTCATCTTAGGATCATATTGCTCATTAATATAATCAATTACTGATTTAGTAATATTAGTTCCTTTATCAGTTTTTTTTACAACATTAGATAATTCAAATTTTTTATTTGTTAAATAACTTAGTACCCACGACGGTCTTAATGCAAAGCTTAATAAACTATTTAAAGTAAGTTTTGGCGGAGTTGTAAATCCAGTTCTATGATCTTTCTCTCTGTTTCCTGCAACTAGAGTATCTACAGTGAGACACATACCATCAAAACCTGATCTTTTACATCTATCTAATAAATCGTCAGTAATAGATTTATCTTTGTGCACATAAAGCTGAAATAATTTTGGACCACTTGAAATATTTGATATTTCTTCAATAGAATTGTTTGCCATTGTTGACATACTATAAAATGTACCAAATTTCTCAGCAGCTCTAGCAGAAGCCTTATCACCATCTGGATGATATAATCTTTGCATAGCAGTTGGTGATAGAAAAATTGGCATATCAATTTTTCTCCCAAAAATTGTTGTAGATAAATCTGGTTTACCTACACTTGCTAAAATATTTGGAATTAAATCACAATCATCAAAAGAACTAGTGTTTCTTCTTAATGTGACTTCATCGTCAGCACCACCATCTATATAATGAAAAATAGGTGCAGGAAGTTTTTTTTTTGCAAGTTTTCTAAAGTCATTAAAATTTCTGCAATTAGAAATATTCATTAAACTCTAAATCTTAAATTTTTCCTGCTGAGATCACTTATTTTAGTACACCCCATAAGTTTCATATCTCTCTCTAGTTCAGCTTTGTATTGACCTAAAGCTCTTTCCACGCCGGCTTGTCCAGCAGCTGCCAATGCATATAAATATAATCTTCCACCTGCGCATGCCTTTGCACCAAGTGATAAAGCTTTCAACATATGAGTACCCCTTTGAAATCCACCTTCACAAATTACATCAATTTTATCACCAACAGCATCGACTATTTCCGCCAACTGATCGAATGGAGATCTTGAACCATCGAGTTGTCTACCTCCGTGATTTGAAACCATTATACCAGTACATCCAATATCGACTGCTTTTTTTGCATCTTCAACACTCATCACTCCTTTAAGTGCAAAATGACCATTCCACTGAGCACATAATTTTTCTGCATCTTTCCAGTTCATTGATTGGTCTAACATTGTAGAAAAATAATTACCAATAGACGTATTGGTGCTTGTGCCTTCTTTTACGTAATCTTGTAAATGAGGTAACTCAAACTTTCCTTTTGTAAGATAGTTTATTCCCCACATTGGTTTTGTAGCAAAACTAAATAAACTTGCCAGGGTTAATTTTGGAGGAGATGTAAAACCAGTTCTAAGGTCCCTTTCTCTATTACCTCCTGTAATTGTATCAACTGTTAGAGCCATAACATCAAACTTTGCCGCTTTAGCACGCTCTAAACAAGAGTCATTTAAACCTCTATCTTTGTGAAAATAAAACTGAAACATTTTAGGAGTATCAATCATAGAGGATATTTCTTCTACACTAACTGTAGCAAGAGCTGATACTCCAAACATAGTATTAAATTTTTTTGCTGCTTTACCTACTGCTCTTTCACCATCATAGTGAAAAAGTCTTTGTAAGGCTGTAGGTGAACAATAAAAAGGTAAATCAATTTTTTTTCCAAAAATCGTAGTTGATAAATCAACATTTTCTACTCCTCTTAAAACATTTGGCACAAGATCTACATCGTTAAAAGCTGATGTATTCCGACTGTAAGTAATTTCATCATCTGCGGCACCATCAATGTAGTGAAATATTGGACTTGGAAGTTTTTTTTCTGCTAATTTTCTAAAATCTTGAAAGTTATGACAATCTTTTAATCTCATGAGTAAAAATTAAAATTTTTTCATGAAATTAAACATATAACTATTTGCCCCAGGATTCTTTTCTCCAAGGCTAGCATTAGAAATATGATTATATGAAAAGCCTAGTTCAGAGTCTTTAAATAAATCGAATGATAATTGTAATTCACTTTTGAACTCAACAAGGTGGCCTAAATCTTTACCGTCGCCCTGGCCATATAATCCAGGTGTAAAACTCGGTGTAAGATTAATTTTACCTAAATTGTATTGTGCTTGAACACCTGTATATAAGTATGTGGCTGTATCTCCTGTTACTAAAAAACCTGTTACAGGTGAAATTGTTCCTAAAAAAGTATCTTTATATAAATTTTCATTTTGATGCTGAATTCCTACGAGAGTAGATTTTTTTCCATCATCGCTAAAGTCGAACATACCTGTAAAAAAATTATATTGATGTGGATCTATTAAACTTTTTACCTCATCGCTTTTAAGAGATGTGGCATATAAAGAAATTACCAAAACAAAACAAAAAAAAATTTTAAACGTATTTTTCATAATTTTATATATTCAATATAGCCTATAATCTTTTCTTTAAAACTCCAAATTTAATCAAAATTATTATTCCACCTACCAAAAATAAGAGAATTGGAAGCAGCCAAAGGGCAAAATTTTTAGTATTAAACTGTGGATCGTACAATATCCACTCACCATATTGTATTTTGAAAAATGAATATATCTCCTCTTCACTCATACCAGATTCTATCTTTTGCTTTACTACTAATTTCATGCTTTCAGCGAAGTCGGATTGTGAATCATAAATAGATTGCCCTTGACAAATTAAACATCTTAAATTTTTATTAATTTTATTTTCTAATTTTAGATCATTAGAAAATGAATATTTAGAAAAAGCAAAGAATATAAAAATTATATATATTACTATTTTAGTTTTCATTTTTTGATTAATTTTTTTATTTCATTAAATTTTTTTTTATCAATTGGACCAATAATTTTTTTAATAATTTTTTTTTCTGTATTTAAAATAAAACTCTCTGGAACTCCATACGCTCCAATTTCGATAGAGGCTGTTCCATTATTATCATTTAATATAACTGAATATGGATTATCATATTCGTCAAGAAATTTTAGTGCATTATCTCTTTTATCCTTATAATTAATCCCGATTATTTTAATAGACAAATTTTTTTTTAATTGAACTAAATATGGATGTTCTTCTCTACATGGCAAACACCATGAAGCCCAAATATTTACAAGATAATAATTACTTCCTATCAAAATATCATCGAAGGAGGTTTTGGTATTAGTATAAAAGTCATTAAGAATTAGATTTGGAAACTTTTTAATGCTTATATCCTCTGGTGTATAGAAATTTTTTTCTTTTAATCCATAATAAAAAATAAAAAATGTGAATATAAGAAAAATTACAATAGAGTATTTATAATATCTGTTTTTCATTTTTTTTAAAAATATTTATAATTCCCCCTAAAGAGATTATAATTGCCGAAATCCAAATCCATAACATAAAAGGTTTTTCTTGATATCTTACATTCAAGTATTCATTTTCTTTGACAAGATTGATAACTAAAAATCTATCTTTAAAAATATCTGTCTTAATTGCCGCCTCACTTGTTATTGTCTCTGGTTTATCGTAAATTCGAATTTCTGGTTCTAAAACTAATTCTGTTTTATTTTTTTCCTCAATTTTAAAATAAGCAATTAACTTTAAAAAGTTTGCTTCTGTAGTATTTTCGAGTTTTTGTAATTTTATTATTTTATCAGAGAACTTTATTTCATCACCAACACGCATGTTTGAAGTTATCTCGTTAGAGAAGATGCTATTTAACAATATACTTAAAACTAACAAACTAAAACCAAAATGAGAAATTGTTTGTGAATAATTTTTGAAACCTTTTTTAATTAAATCTTTGATAGTAATAATAAAAAGATAAAAGCTTGCAGCTAATAATATTGTTATATTTAATGCGGAATTTCCAAAAAATTTTGAGACTAGTGTTGATAAAATAATGCTCAAAATAAATATAATTATCAATTTTAACTTTTTCGAGAAATAGTTATTTTTTGTCCATTTTAAATTTGGACCAATCGACATAAAAATTAAAAATGGAATTAAAAAAGGAATTATTAATTTATTGAAAAATGGTGGACCTACTGAAATCTTTTCATTAGATAAAACTTCTAAAAAAATAGGATATACCGTGCCAATCAAAATAACCGACAAAAAATACATTACAAACCAGTTATTTAGAATTATTGAAGTTTCTTTAGTGTAAAGATTTAAATTTTTATTATTCAATTCAAATTTATCTTCGTAAATAAAATAAATAAAAACTGATAAGAAAATTAAGAAAAATAAAAAGAATAATATGTATAATCCTCTTTCCGGATCATTTGCAAAAGTGTGGACTGAATTTAATATTCCGGATCGAACAAGAAAAGTTCCACAAATACCTAGTGTAAAAGTAATAATAGAAAGTATGACAGTCCACGAGTGTAAAATTGATCTTTTTTCTAAAGCTAATACACAATGGACAAGTGCAGTAAGACTTAACCAAGGCATTAGAGAAATATTTTCAACAGGGTCCCAAAACCAAAAACCTCCCCAACCTAGTTCATAATAAGCCCAAATGGATCCAAGGAGAATACCTAAAGTTAAAAATGTCCAGGATATAAAAACCCACTTTTTTATATCTTTAGCCCACAAATTATTTATATTTCCCTTTATCAATCCAGCTAATGAAGAGGAAAATACTATTGAAGTTGTTACGTATCCTAAATAAAGAACAGGAGGATGAATAGCTAACAATGGATCTTGTAAGATTGGATTCAGACCTAAACCTTCTTTTGGTACAGGGTAAATAATATTGAAAGGGTTAGAAGCCTTTAATAAAAAAAATAAAAAACCTAAAATTATTACTTCTTGAAACAATATTGTTAATAATCTTTCATCTGTGGGCCTATTTTTAGAATTCAAGTAGTAAAAAAAGGCAAAAAAAGTTAAAACTAGTAACCAGAGAAGTAGACTGCCTTCATGATTACCCCATGTGCCTGATATTTTATAAAACAAAGGTTTTGAAATATGTGAGTTATTTAAAACTGTTTCATTACTAAACTCAGAGATAATAAATAAAATTATAAGGCTTGAAAAACTTAGAACAGCAAAAAAAAATTTGAAAAATAGCAATTCATTTAAGTTTTTTTTTAAAAAAAAATTTTTGTTATTTAAACATGATATGGAGGTAATAAATATTACTAATGAAATTATTAAACAAAATAAGAGTGCAAAGTTACCTAAATAATTTAAAATCAATTTACTTTTCTCCTAAACTGGCTTTTACCTCAGGGGGAATATAATTCTCATCGTGTTTAGCCAGTATCTTTTCTGCTTTAAAATAATTTTTATCTCTAAGAATACCTTCAGCAACAACACCCTTACCTTCTTGAAATAGATTTGGAACTATACCAGAATAAGTAACATTAATTTCATTTTTAAAATCAGTTATGATAAAGTTTATTTTATCAGAGTTAATTTTAATAGATTGATCTTTTACCATTCCACCTAGTCTAATTTTCTCTGTTGTTGTTTCATTTAAATTTTTGATCTCTGTTGGAGATAGAAAATAAACAACATTTTCTTCTAATGCTTTTAAAACCAAAAAAATAGTTAATATTAATGTTGTAATAGAAAGAAATAGAAATAAAGCTCTTAACTTAACTTTTTTGTTATACATATTCAAAAGTTAAATTTTAGAAAATATCTCTGTTGCTATTATTTCTTTGTAAATTTTTTGTTTTTTAGCTTCTTTTACTTGTTCAGAGTTTAATTCGCCAAATTTAACGTTAAATTTATTTTGCTCTTTTGTTAATTGTGATTTTGTTATTATGTAAAGTCCAAGAAAACAAACTAGTGTGAATAAGAATGACGATAGAACGTAATAACCATAACCATTCATATAAATAAATTCTGAAATCATAATCTGTCTAAGCCTTTATTTTTAATTTTTATCAATTCTGTATTATATTTCATTAAAAAAATAAGCAACGAAAATAGGGCAAATGCCGCAGTCATAATACCCAAGGGTATTAGCATTGTAGTATGTATAGTAGTTTTAGAGAATATATTTACAGATGATGGTTGATGCAAAGTTGACCACCAATCAACTGAAAACTTTATAATTGGAATATTTATAAATCCTAAAATTGCTATAAATGAGGTTATTTTAGTTACATAATCTTTATTCTCGAAAATTCTCCATGCTAATAGGTACATTAAATAAAAGATACATAATATTAACATTGAAGTTATTCTGGCATCCCAGGCCCACCAAGTTCCCCAGGTTGGTTTGCCCCAAATCGATCCAGTAACTAAAGCTACCAAACTAAAGACAAATCCAGAAGGGGCTAAACTTTTTGCAATTAAAAAAAATACTTTATTCTTAAAAATAATTACCATAATCGATAGAGTTGCAATTAAAGAAAATATTCCAAGTGAAATCCATGCTGATGGAACATGGACATACATTATTCTAACGGAGTCACCTTGGAGATAATCTTCAGGAGATAGTATCAAAGCTTCAAATAAGCCAAGCATCAGGACAATTAAAAATAAATACAAAACAATCTTTTGACTTTTCCGCACTAAGCTAAATTGATAGTTTTTTATAAAATTCATTTTTGTATTTATATTTGAAATTTTTATTTTTCAAAGTGAGATAAAGGGTCTTCCGATCAAGAATGTGAGGGAGATAATCTTAAGGGAAACGTTTACACTCTTGATCAGAATATACTTTAAATATACTTATTTTGTGTGACCAACATTTGTACCAATTGTGTTTGAAAAAAGATCTATTAATTAGATTGCTTAAAATAACTAGATCCCCTTTTTCCCGAAAAAATCTCATTTATTAGAGGATGCTTTATTGGCTCTTCTGAGTCGTCAAACAACAAATTCTGCTCAGATACATACGCTTCATAAGTAAGATCATCATTTTCGGCGAGTAAATGGTAAAAGGGTTGATCTTTTCTAGGTCTAACGTTTTTTGGAATAGACTGATACCACTCCTCAGAATTATTAAATTTAAAATCAACATCATATATCACACCTCGAAAATCAAAGTGCTTATGTTTAACTACGTCACCTATTGAAAATTTTGCTTTTTGAATTGTCATACTAATAAATATGGGTATTTAAATAATAAAATCAATAAAAAAAATATTATTAATTTTTAAATCTGTTAATATCTTGATGTGAATAAATCCTTTTACAAATTTGTCACAGATTTTGGCCCTTTATTAGTATTCTTTACATTTTACTACAAAAATGGAAAAAATTTAGAAATTGCAATCCCTCCTTTTATTTTGGCAACATTAATTGCTTTAGCTATTGTTTGGAGAATAGAGAAAAAAGTTCCGATGGTACCTTTGCTTGGTGGAATTCTGATTACGCTTTTTGGTGGATTAACAATATATTTTAAAAATCCAATTTTCATATATATGAAGCCAACAATAATAAATATTTTATTTGCTCTTGGATTAGTTTTTGGAAAATTTTTTACCCAAGAACCAGTTCTTAAAAAACTTTTAGGAAATGCATTGAAACTCCAAGACGATGGATGGAAGATTTTAAATAAAAGATGGGCATTATTTTTTATTGGTTTGGCGATTTTAAACGAAATTATATGGAGGACTCAATCGGAGGAGTTTTGGGTAAATTTTAAAGTCTGGGGTATGCTTCCAATAACTTTTATTTTCACAGCTTTTCAATTCAATATAATAAATAAATATAAAATAGATGAATAGGAATTTAAAATTAGTTGTTAATAATACATTCAAAAAAGAGAAGAATTATTTTTTTGAAAAAGATGAACTTAAATCAATTCTAAATTTATATGCAAAAATGGTTTCAAATGGATCCTGGAAAGACTATGGCTTGGCTATTTCCAGCAAAAAAGTTACATTTAGTGTTTTTAAGAATGCTGCCGAAAATGCTGTCTATAAAATTTGTAAAACTTTTAAACCAATAAATCAAAACTTGAAATACTCAATAACAGATTCAAATGGCAAGATTATAAATAACTCTGCGAGTTTAGAAAATCTTATTTTGAGAACAAATTGGAAAAAAATTAGATAATAATTTTATCTTCTTTGGCCGAATAATCTCAATAACATTATAAATAGATTTATAAAATCTAAGTAAAGAGTTAATGCACCCATTACAGCTTTTTTGCCTATGATTTCTCCACTGTCAGATGCTGAATACATGTTTTTTATTTTTTGTGTGTCGTAAGCAGTTAATCCTACAAATATTAATACACCTAAAATAGATACTATGAAGTACATCATGGCTGACTTAAGAAAAATATTTACTAATGATGCAATTATTATTCCAATTAAACCCATAATTAAAAAAGAACCCAGCTTTGTTAAATCTCTTTTAGTTGTGTATCCATAAATACTCATCGCACCGAAGGTTGCAGAAGTTATAAAGAAAACTCTCGCAACACTTACACCTGTATAAACAAGCAATATCCAGGATAAAGATAATCCCATCAATGCCGCAAAAATCCAAAACACTGTTTGGGCTTTTGCTGAGCTCATTTTATTTATACCAAAGCTCATATAAAACACTACTCCAAGAGGAGCCAACATAACCACCCACTTAAGTCCTGAAAAAAATAAAGCTTCACCCATCGGTGTAAATCCAGTGATAGCTCCATTTGAACCTGTCTCTACTGAAAGTTTAAAAGATAATAGTGCTATAATACCCGTTAACAAAACACCAGTTGCCATATAGTTATAAATTTTGAGCATGTAAGATCTTAGCCCAGCGTCCCAAACAACTGTTTTTTTTGCAGCTGTTGCTTGAAAAATGTTTTGTCTATTAAAGTTCATATGAATGTATATATAGTAATTTTTTTAAATATTTTCAAGAAGTCTTAATAGTAATGAACTATAAAAAACTAGGTAATACTGACTTAAAAGTTAGCACAATATGTCTCGGCACGATGACTTGGGGTGAGCAAAATTCACAAGATGAGGGATTCCAACAAATGGACTATGCAATAGATCAGGGAGTAAATTTTTGGGACACAGCAGAATTATATTCAATACCACCAAAAGCAGAAACTTTTGGGCACACTGAAATTATTATAGGTAACTGGTTTAAAAAATCTAAAAAAAGAAAAGATGTAGTTTTAGCTACTAAGGTTTGTGGTCCGATGAGATCTTATGTAAGAGGTGGTGGAAACCAATATGGAAAAAAAAATTTAACAGAAGCAATTGAAGGAAGTCTAAAAAGACTTCAAACTGATTACATAGACTTATATCAATTACACTGGCCTGAGAGAAATACTAATATGTTTGGTAGGCTTGGTTATGAACACACTGAAGATGAAAATTGGAATAAATTTGAGGAAATTCTAGAAAATTTACAAAAATTTATTCAAGATGGAAAAATAAGATACATCGGTTTGTCAAATGAAACCCCTTGGGGTGTAAATAGATTTCTTGAAATATCGAAAGAAAAAAAACTTCCTAGAATGATGTCAATTCAGAACCCTTACAATCTTCTAAATAGATCATACGAAGTCGGGTTAGCCGAAATTTCTGTAAGAAATAAAATAGGACTTTTAGCCTATTCTCCACTAGCGATAGGTCATTTAACAGGAAAATATAGGAATAATAAAAAACCAAAAAAATCTAGACTAGACCATGATGATAATTTTTGGACACGATATAATAAACCAAATCGCGAAAATGCTGTTGAAGAATACTACCAAATTTCCAAAACTTATAATTTGGATATGGCCCAAATGTCACTTAAATTTTGTGAGATTCAACCGTTTGTAACCAGCGTAATAATTGGAGCTACGACTATGCAGCAGTTGAAAACTAACATAGAAAGTGTAAATGTTAATCTTAATGATGAAATTTTAAAAAGTATAAACAATGTTCAAAAATTATATCCAAATCCATGTCCATAATTAAAAAAACTATTGTAGGTGCAATCTTAATATTATTTCCTTCCGGCTTGGTCGCCGAAGAAGTAAAAAAAGTTGGAAAATTTAAAGACTGGGAAACTATGGTTTTAACTAAATCTGATGGTATTGTTTGTTTTGCACAATCAAAACCTGTCCTCCAGTCACCTAAAACAAATAAGAGAGATTCGAGATTATTTGTTTCTTTTAGACCTAATGAGAAAATTGTTGATGAAATTAGTCTTACTGCTGGATATGAATTTAATAAGCAAAATTCAATAACTGCAAAGTCAGGGAAGTTCAAATATAAATTTGACATATCACAAGAAAGTTTTGCATGGATAGCTGATAATAAAGTTGAAAGAAAAATGATAAGAACAATGAAAAAAGGATCTAGAATAATGGTTTCAGGATATAACTCTTCTGGTTCACAAACAATTGATCATTACTCACTGCTAGGTTTTACAAAAGCTTATAATGAAGCAAAAAAAAGCTGCAGCTAAAAAAAAGCAAAAAAAAAAAATTGTTTTAGCCTATTCTGGTGGTCTTGATACCTCAATTATTTTAAAATGGCTTCAAGAAAATTTCAAAGCTGATGTAATTGCTTATACAGCTGATATTGGCCAAAAAATAAATAAAAAAAAAATTATTAACAATGCTAAACGTTTGGGAGTTAAAAATATAATTATTGAAAATTTACAAGACGAGTTTGTAAAAGAGTATGTTTTCCCAATGATTAGAGGTCACGCTGTGTATGAAGGTGTATATTTACTGGGAACATCTATAGCCAGGCCATTGATATCAAAAGCGCAAATTAAGGTTGCAAAAAAATTTAAAGCTTTTGCTGTTTCACATGGTTCTACAGGAAAAGGAAATGATCAAGTAAGATTTGAACTTGGTTATTATTTTTTTAATCCAAAAATAAAAGTAATTGCTCCTTGGCGTATTTGGAATTTAAATTCTAGAACTGATCTTATCAAATATGCTAAAAAGAAAAATATACCAATACCAAAAGACAAAAAAGGTGAACCACCTTTTTCGATTGATGATAATTTATTTCATACCTCAACCGAGGGAAAAGTTTTAGAAAACCCAAAAAATCAACCACCAGAATTTATATTTCAAAGAACTTATTCGCCAGAAAAGGCTCCTAACAAACCAACTTATATTACTATAAATTTTAAAAAAAGTGATCCTATAGGTTTAAATGGGAAAAAATTATCTCCTTCAATACTATTAAAGAAATTAAATCATCTTGCAGGAAAAAACGGTATTGGAAGAGTAGACTTAGTGGAAAATAGATTTCTAGGTATAAAATCTAGAGGTGTTTACGAAACTCCAGGTGGAACATTGTTAATGATTGCGCACCGTGCAATAGAGTCAGTTTCGTTAGACAAGTCAACAATGCATTCAAAAGAAAACATTATGCCAAGATATGCTGAGTTGATTTATAACGGCTATTGGTTTTCAAAAGAGAGAATTAAATTGCAAAAAATTGTAGATTTAAAAAGAAATAAAGTAAATGGTTCTATTAAATTGAAACTTTACAAAGGAAATACAACAATTATTTCAAGAAATACAAACAGTAAGGCTTATTCGCTGAAAAATGTTTCTTTTGAAGATAATAAAAGTTTTAACAAAAAGAATGTAGAAAGATTTATTAATTTTCATAAAAAAAAACTAAAATCTTAAATTTTAACTATAATTTTCAAGCCTCTTCCAAGATTTTTTTCCAAACATGCTATTTAAAAGACCCGACAGTCTATTAACATGCAATTTACATTTATACCCATCAAAACATGAATAAACAATCATTTTAAAAAAACTCCCACATAAATTAGGTAAACAATATTTATATGCATTAAATGATCCATAGTGCTTTTTGTTGAAATAGAATTTTCCCCACATAAGATGCCACTGCCTCAAAGGCTCAATAGCTAGACGAATGTTTTTTTTATATGATTGATTTTCAAGATGTTTCACTTTTACGTTTTTTAACAAAAAAATATTATAATTCTTTTTGATCGCTCTTAAACAATAGTCTGTCTCATCGTAGTAAAAAAAAATATTTTTATCATATAGTCCAATATCTTTTGTGGCTTTCATATTATAAAAAACAAAATGAAAATGAGCTATTTTAAGTCTAATTGAATAACTGTCCTCATTTTTTGGTTCAAAATAAAAATGTTTTGGATATTTTGAATGTTGCAAATTTGGAACTAAAAAAGCAAAATTTTTTGTTTTTTCAGCAAAATTAAAGAATCTCTCTATTGTCCCTTTTGAAAAATTAATGTCCATGTCTAGATATATTGAATATTTAGTTTTAATATTTTTAAACGCCAAATTTACTCCTCCTGTCATACCCAAATTAACTTTACTAAGAATAACTTTTACATTTTTGAATTTTTTTTCAAAATAATTTTTTGTTTCAATTAAATTTGAATTTTCGATAATTAAAATTTTTATTTTAGGATTTATTTTTTTTATAACATTTTCAATTCTATAATTAGAATGATATGCAATCATAAATACGGTTAAATTTTTTTGAATATTTTTCATTGCTTATCTATTTAAATAATCTTTAACAAGTGTATCAATGTCAGATAGTAGGTAGGATTTTGGTTGAAATTTAAATTCTTTTTTAATTTGTGAGATATCAATTTTAGCTTCATTTTTCAAATTTTTTTGGTTTGAATATTTAATTCTACAATTTGTTATTTTTTTTATTTTATTCGCAATACTTAAAAGAGATGTTCTTTCTCCGGAGGCTATATTATAAATATTTTTTTTTCCACTTTTAATTATCTTGATAATAATATTTGTAGCATCATCTACGTTTAAATAATCTTTTAAAGATTTTTTATTGATTGTAATATTAATCAGTTTTTTGTTAATAGCATTTCTTATTAATGTAGGTAATAGAATAGGTGCATTATAATTGTTTCCATAAAGATTTCCTAATCTCAAAATTTTAATTTTTTTATTACAATTGATTAAAAACGATTCAGCACATATCTTTTTTATATTGAAATAGTCATCATTATCAGCAGGATTAACTTTTAATAAATTATTAACATCTCCAAAATTAGAATTTTTATAAATTCTAGCGCTAGATAAAAAATTAAACGAATTGAATTTATTTTTTTTAATTATTTCGGGTAAGTACCCTAAATTTGCATAATATGAATTATAATAATCCTTTTTCCATAAATCACTTCCAATGCAATATATTATATCGCCTAAGTGATATCTAAAAATTGTTTGACCCCTACTAGGTAGTATCAATTTATTATTTTTAAGTTTTTCCTTAAGTATCGATCCAATAAAACCATTATGTCCAAAAATAGTGTAAGTTTTTATTTTCATAAATTTTAATAAAACTAAATTTTATTTTAAATGGGTTATCCAATTTATGTTTTGCAAATGTTTTTCTTTTCTTAAAATCTCTTTTTTGTGATTCCAGGCAAATAAAAAAATATTTTTGTAATGGCTTTTTTTAAAATGTTTATAATTTATTATTGGAATATGCATTCCAGGTGAATATCTATTAATTTTTTCTGGTGTTGTATCAAATATACAATCAATTATTTTTGTATCAATTTTACAGTAATTTAAGATGGTGGTGCTTTTAGATGTTGCGCCATAACCACATATTTTATTTCCATTCTTTTTAATTTTATTTAATTTCAAAACTAATTTTTTTTTTGAAGTTTCTACGTTTTGTTTAAATTTTAAACAGCCAAGGAAACTATCTATTTTTTCTTTTCTTTCTTTAGATAGAATTCTTTTCAGTCTATTAGTTATTTCTTGTTTGTTATCTCTTTTTATAATGTATCGCATTGAACCACCATGTGTAATCTGTGGAATAGCATCAACTAATTTAAAATTAAATAAATTATAAATTTTTTTTATGGAGCTAGCAGAAAACATGTAAACATGTTCATCATAAATTTGATCATAAGAAATTTTTTTAAACATAGAGCCTAAATATGGTTCCTCAAAAATAATTGCTCCATTTTTAGTCAATAATTTATCAAAACAGTTGATAAGTTCTTTTTGATTTGGGATATGACAAATTGCGTTTGATCCCATAATTACATCAAACTTTTGTCTTTTCTTTATGAGGTCTCTTATATTTTTTAAGTTGAAAAATTTATTTACACTTTTTATATTATTAGCTACAGCAGCTTTATGAACACTTTTTGATGGTTCGTAACCAACAGAAATATTTTTACTAAAATTTTTTAGAAAAGTACCATCATTTGATCCGACTTCTAAAATTTTTGATTTTTTTTTAAGAAAATTTCTTTTCGTCCAGTCTGAAAATTTTTTAAAATGTCTTATCATAAACTTAGAACTTGAAGTATAAAACGGATAGTGTTTATTAAACATTTTTTTAGGATTTGGATTTTTCATTAATTGAACCAAACTGATCTTTTCACTAAATCCTACTTTAAGAGGAAAAAAATATTCCTTTTTAAAAGATTTTTTCTTCAAAAATCCATTTGCAATCGGCATTTTTCCAAGATCTAAAAAAATTTTGCATTTACTATTTGTAATTCTGCACTTCATAAAAATTTTTAAATATTACTATATTTTTAAAATATTTTTTAATCTACTGAAACTTCATTACGTTTAAAACATTCTACGGTATTTTTTAATAAACACGCAATTGTCATCGGTCCTACTCCACCTGGAACTGGGGTTAAAGCTTTAGCAACCTTAGAAACTTCCTCAAAAGCTACATCACCAACAATACCTTTTTCAGTTTTATTAATTCCAACATCAATTACAATGGCATCTTTTTTAATCCAATCTCCTTTTACAAGCTCAGGTATCCCAACCGCCGCAATAACAATATCGCCTTTTAAGCACTCGCCTTTAAGATCTTTTGTTTTTGAATGTGTCACTGTAACAGTGCAATTTTCCTTTAAAAGAAGTTGAGTCATTGGCTTTCCATTTAAATTTGATCTTCCAACAACTACTGCTTTTTTGCCATTTAAATTTGGTTCAATTTTTTTAATCATCAAATAACAACCAAGGGGGGTACAGGGAATTGAGCTCTGATAACCTGATGATAAATTTCCAACATTCACAGGGTGAAATCCATCAACATCTTTGCTTGGTAAAATTCTTTCAATAACTTTTTGCTTATCAAAGTGCTTTGGTAGTGGTAGTTGAACCAAAATTCCAGATACATTTTTATCCATATTCAGTTCATCAATTTTATCTAAGACTGTTTTTTCTTCTACAGTATCAGGATATCTTATAACTTCTGATTTTAACCCTACTTCGTTAGCTGATTTTTCCTTATTTTTTACATAAATTTTGCTTGGTGCATCTTCTCCAATCAAAATTACTGTTAATCCAGGAACTTTATTATATTTCTTTTTTAGATTAGAAACTTCTTTCTTTAATTCTTCTCTTAAGTTTGCTGCTTCTTTTTTCCCATCGATCAAAATCATAATTAATTAAATAAAATTGGTGCTAAATATAGCTTCATACACACTTCCACAAACCATATCAACAAAAGAAGAACAATGGGAGAAATATCGAAAGCACCTAGATTTGGCAAAAAACGCCTAATATACATTAGCAAAGGTTCGGTAAGTCTATATGTAAAATCTAAAACTAAATATACAAATCTATTGGAAGTATTTAAGACATTAAAAGCAACTAACCAACTTATAACTACATTGGCAATAACAACATAAGTATAAAGTTTTAAAACTTGAAGTGCCAAATAAAATAATGCAATCATTTTTTTTCCACGTAAATAGATTGACTTGGAAATGCAAAAGCAGCACCATTTTTTTCTACAATTTGTTTAATTTGTATTGCTAATCTTTCTTTTACTGACAACCATTTCTCCCATTCATCAGTTTTTGTAAAACAACGTACATACATATCAATAGAACTTTCAGCAAATTTATCTATTCTTACCGCATAACCAAGTTCAGTATTAAAATCATCATGTTCTTTAATGTAATTCTCAATTTCATCTCTAATTTTTTTAAGTTGATCTACAGTAGTGTCGTATTGAAGATTAATAATCCAACTTATTATCCAATTAGTAGTTTGACTAATGTTAATAACGGCGTTCTCTGCAAATTGAAAATTTGGTATTATTGCAAGCGATTTATCAAATTTTCTTATTGTTGTAGATCTAAACCCAATTTTTTCTACTATTCCTTCTATAATCCCTTCAACCAAAATCCAGTCCCCCATTTTAAAACGTTTTTCAACCAATACTAATATTCCTGAAATCAAATTTTTAAATAAATCTTGAGCTCCTAAAGCAACCGCAACACCAAAGAGACCAAGGCCAGCAATTATTGGGCCAATTTTAATTCCCCATAACTCTAGAACTGCTGCGGCACCTAAAATAAAAATTAAAATTTTTAATGACTTAATTATCCATCCTATCAACTCTCTGGTTAAAATTTTTCCTAATCCACTCAGTATGTATGAAATAGGTTCAATAATTTGATGAATGATCCAAAATAGTAAAATTGTTATTAATGTTCTATTAATGTTGTCTACAAACGATCTTGTATCCTCTGAAAAAGTCATATAGTAGCTTGCTATAAAAAATCCTAAAACAACAGGTAAAAATCTTGCTGGACCTACCATCGCCTTAACAAAGGTATCATCTAACTTATTAGTTGTTCGTTGTGAAATTATCTCTAATTTTTTAATTATTAGCTTACTGATTAATCCTCTAAAAATTAAAAATATTAAAAAAATACCTAATCCAATCAAAATCTCGAATATATCAATACCTAAAATTCCCCTGTTCCAAACAGATAAAAATAAATCTTTAAAATTATCAAATATTTCCATAATCAAATTTTATATAATAAATATTCCTCTTCTCCAGGATTAAAAAGGAATATTTTTTTCCACTTTATTTCATTTAAAACTGCAGAGCTTTTTTCACTTATACACATTAAATTAGTATTCATCCAAGAGCTTTGAAGATTATAATTTTTTATCATATTAAGAAAGCTTTGTGCGCTGTTTTGAGAGTAAACATAGACGATATCAGGTATGTTATCTTTAAGTTTTTCAATCTCATCATTATTAAACTTTTCTTGCTCAATTGCCTCATAGTTAATTATTCTTTTTAAGTGGTATCCCTTAGAAATTAATTTTTTATCTAGGTCTGAAGATATTATTTGCCCTGTAACATAAATTAAATTTCCATCAGAAATTCTAAAATTTTGGAAAATAATCTCTTTTAGATTTTCAACATTGCCACCTGCTACATAAATGTTTTGAAATCCCTCCATTTTAGCAACTTTTTCAGTAGCGTTTCCAACGCAAAAACATTTTATTTTTTTATCAATTTTTTGTGTATCTAAATATTTAATAGCATTTGAACTTGTGAATATAATTCCTTTAAAAAGAGAGAAGTCCAAGCTTTCATAAATTTTTTTTCTAATACTAATCACAGGTATATGCGAAACCATATGCCCTAAAGATTTAAATCTTAACATTAGTTCATGGCAATCTTCAAATGGTCTAGTAAATAAAATATGCATTTATTTTTTTTTCTTATATAGGTTTTTAGATCTTTTTTTTAATTTTTCACCAAGTTCTTTTCCAGCTAAATGAGCTAAATATAATTTTTTTGAAGACTTAAGGTAAAATCTTTTTTTACCATCTAAAGAAAATAATTCTGTAACAATATTTAATTTATTATTTTGAATTTTTGCATTTACTCCAACAGGAGTTTCGCAATCTCCATCTAAAACTTTAAGAACATCTCTTTCAGCATTTACACATATGTTAGTTTGAGTATGATTTATAGCTTCAAGTAATTGCATTATTCCAAGATCATCTTTTCTACATTGTAAAGCAATTGTGCCCTGACCTGCAGAAGGAATTATTTCTGATAAAGAAAAAACTTGAGAAATTTTGTTTTGCATTTTTAAACTTTTCAAACCTGCATATGATAAAATTATTGCATCATAAATTTTATTTTTTAATTTTTTGATTCTCGTATCAACATTGCCTCTTATCAACTTGTAAATTAAATCTTTTCGCATTCTCTTAAGCTGGAATTCTCTTCTAAAAGATGAGGTACCTACTATTGAATTTTTTGGAAGACTTTTAAATTTTTTATTTTTTCTAGTTATCAAAACTTCTCTTGGATCGTTTCTTTTTAGAAAGCAATTTATAAATAATTTTTTATTCTCCCTTGATGGTACATCTTTTAATGCGTGAACCGCGATATCAATTTTTTTATTTAAAAGTTCATTTTCAATTTTTTTGGTGAATAATCCTTTTCCTCCAACATCAGAAAGTCTTTTATTTTGAATCTTGTCTCCCTTGGTAGTTACTTTTTTAATACTCACAGATTTTACAGCAAATCTTGATTTAAATTTATTAATATTCTGTTCTGCAATTCTAGCGTAAATCAAAGCCAATTTACTTCCTCTTGTTCCTATAATAATTTTTTTTTTCATAGAATTAATTTCAATAAATTTTATATTGGATATTTACAATTTATAAAAAGAAATTTAATGAAAAAAAAAGTATTAATTTTAGGAATCGAGACAAGCTGTGATGAAACTGCGGCTGCTGTATTAGAAGAAAGCACTGAAACTGTACCTAATTTGCTGTCAAATGTAATCTCTAGCCAAGAGGAAATACATAAAAAATTTGGTGGCGTTGTTCCTGAATTAGCAGCCAGATCTCATATTGATAAAATTGATTTAATTGTAAATAGGGCCTTAAAAAAAAGTGGAAGAAAATTAAAAGACATAGATGCTATTGCAGTCACTGGTGGGCCTGGATTAATAGTTTGTTTATCGGTAGGTTTAAATTTTGCGAAAGCTTTAGCAATGACTTTAAAAAAACCACTAATTGTTGTTAATCATCTAGAAGGCCATGCTCTAAGTCCTAAACTTGTAACCAATTTGAGATATCCATATTTACTTTTATTAATTTCCGGTGGTCACAGTCAGTATTTAGCTGTTAAAAAATTAGGAAAGTATAAAAGACTTGGAACAACAATAGACGATGCTCTAGGTGAAGCTTTTGATAAAACTGCGAAATTGTTGGGTATTAAATTTCCTGGAGGGCCTTTCATAGAAAAATTTGCAGCTCAAGGCAATAAAGATAGATATATTCTCCCAAAACCAATAATTAATAAAGGTGGTTGCAATTTATCATTTGCTGGCCTTAAAACTGCTGTTCTTAAAATTTCAAAATCGATTAAAAATAATCAAGATAAACATGATTTAGCTGCATCATTTCAAAAAACAATTGAGGAAATTCTAGTTAAGAAAACTAAAAACGCTTTTGATCAATTTAAAAAAATATCTCAAACTAAAAACAACTTTTTTGTAATAGCAGGTGGGGTAGCAGCAAATAATAAAATTAGAAATAAATTAAAAAAATTGAGTTTTGAAGAAAATTTTATACCTATTTTTCCTCCACTTAATTTATGTGGTGATAATGCTGCAATGATTGCAATGGTTGGCTTAGAAAAATTTAAATTAAAACAATTTAGTAAATTAGATGCCCCTGCGAACCCAAGATGGCAATTAGATAAGACGGCAGTTTTTCTAAAAGGAGCCGGTGTAAAATTATGAGTAAATATTGGTTACTTAAATCTGAGCCAAATGTGTGGTCTATCGAAAGTCAGAAAAAAGCTGGGGATAAAGGTGCGATATGGGATGGTGTAAGAAACTATCAGGCTGCAAACAATTTAAAAAAAATGCAAAAAGGTGATTTATGTTTTTTTTATCACTCAAATATTGGGAAAGAAATAGTAGGAATTGTTCAAGTTACAAAAGAGGCATTTAAGGACCCGACAGATAAAAGAAAATATTTTGTTGCGGTTAAGGTGAAATATAAAAAAACATTTACAAAACCAGTTTCATTAAGCTTAATCAAAAAACATCCTCATTTAAAAGAACTTTCGCTAGTAAAACAGAGCAGATTGTCAGTTATGTCTATAGATACTAAAAGCTGGAAAATTATTAATAAGATTAGTAGTATTAGTAAATAAATACCATTTTTTATGAAAAAAAAAGTTAAAAAAAAAAAGAGAAAATTAAAAAATACTAAAAGGAATTCAAAAAAAATTTCTTTTAAAAAAAAGAAACAAGCAGATTCAAAAGAAAAAGCAAAAGACAATAATTTAATAAAAATTAAATCTGACTGGCAAAAAAAAGCCTTGGTTAATAAAAAACAGTATGACAAAAAATACAACTTCTCTTTAAAAAGTAATGAAGACTTTTGGAAAAAAGAAGGTAAAAGAATTAATTGGATTAAGCCATATACAAAAATTAAAGATGTAAAATACAGTAAAACAGATGTGAACATAAAATGGTATTACGATGGAACTCTTAATGCTTCTGCAAATTGTATAGACCGACATTTAAAAAAAAATAAAGATAAAACTGCTATTATATGGGTGGGTGATGATCCTAAAGTGCAGAAGAAGATTACTTATAAACAATTGCATCAAGAAGTTTCTAAGACGGCTAACGCTTTAAAAGATCTAGGAATTAAAAAAGGTGACAGAGTTACTATTTATCTAACTA
Organism: uncultured Pelagibacteraceae bacterium; assembly: GCA_902572945.1. Lineage (GTDB taxonomy): Bacteria > Pseudomonadota > Alphaproteobacteria > Pelagibacterales > Pelagibacteraceae > Pelagibacter. The sequence goes on along the minus strand of CACGHU010000002.1, from coordinate 29,516 downwards.
TGATACCCGAATTAGCTTATACCATGCTAGCTTGCGCGCGTATAGGTGCCATACATTCAATTATATTTGGTGGTTTTTCTCCTGACAGTATTGCAGGAAGAATTAACGATTGCAAATCAGATTACGTAATTACAGCTGATGAAGGTCTAAGAGGTGGAAAAATTATACCCCTAAAGTCAATAACAGATGAAGCCTTAATCCATTGTCCAAACGTTAAAAAATGTATTGTCGTTAAAAGAACGGGAAATAGGATTAATTGGGATGAAAGTAGAGATGTTTGGTACAACGAAATAATTAAAAAGGCATCTCCAGTTTCTGAACCAGAGGAAATGAATGCCGAAGATCCTTTATTTATTTTATATACTTCGGGATCAACTGGAAAACCGAAAGGTGTTCTTCATACTACTGGTGGATACATGGTTTATGCTTCAATGACACATCAATATATTTTTAATTACAAATCAAAAGATATTTACTGGTGCACTGCAGATATAGGTTGGATAACTGGTCATAGTTATATAATTTATGGTCCACTTGCAAATGGAGCTACAACAATTATGTTTGAAGGCATACCAACTTATCCTGACACATCAAGATGGTGGCAAATAGTTGACAAGTACAAAGTTAATATATTTTATACCGCCCCTACAGCAATCAGGGCTTTGATGAGAGAAGGTGATGGACCAGTTAAAAAAACATCTAGGAAATCTCTAAAATTATTAGGAACTGTTGGTGAACCTATTAATCCTGAAGCTTGGCAATGGTATTTTAAAACTGTTGGGGAGTCTAAATGCCCGATAGTAGATACTTGGTGGCAAACTGAAACTGGTGGTATTTTAATTAGTCCACAAACAGGAGCAATTGATCTTAAACCAGGATCAGCAACTAAACCTTTTTATGGGATTAAGCCGGTGATCGTTGATCAAGAAGGTAAAGTTCTCAAAGGAGAAGCAAAAGGTAGATTGTGCATTGCTCAATCATGGCCGGGTCAAATGCGAACAGTTTATGGAGATCACCAAAGATTTATTGATACTTATTTTTCTCAATTTGACGGAAAATATTTTACTGGCGATGGATGCAGAAGAGACAAAGATGGATATTACTGGATTACTGGTCGAGTAGATGATGTTATCATTGTTTCAGGTCATAACCTTGGTACTGCGGAAATAGAAAGTGCATTTGTTGCACATCCAAAAGTTGCTGAGGCTGCGGTAGTTGGTTACCCACATGATATTAAGGGTAATGGTTTATATTGTTATGTAACTCTTAACGCAGGAGAAAATCCAGACGGGGACTTGGAAAGAGATCTTAAGCTTTGGGTAAGAAAACAAATAGGACCAATTGCTACACCAGACTTTATTCAGTTTGCTCCTGGATTGCCAAAAACTAGATCTGGAAAAATAATGAGAAGAATTTTAAGAAAAATTGCAGCCAATGAACATGAGCAACTTGGGGATACAACCACACTAGCCGACCCATCTGTTGTATCTTCATTAGTAGATAATAGAAAGAATATTTAAAGATTTATTAAATTAGAAAATTCTTTTTTAATATTTTCCCATTTTAAATGTATTGAATTTAAAACTATTTTTTTATCTAATTTTTTTAATTCCTCTGCAATTGGAGCCCACTTGTATAATGCATAACCACTGTTTTCAAAAGGTGAATTGCTATAGTATTCTGACCATTGCACTTTATTAATTCTATTTGCAAAGTTAGATTTAGATTTCTCTATAACTTCATCTGGCATTCCATTTGATTTTTCTTCTGTGAAAATATTCTCAAGGATAGTTTGTGCTTGATTGATTTGATCAAAGTTATATTTATTTTTTAGGTATGAAAAGCAATACAAGGTAAGATCCTGTAAACACTCAGAATAAATATTCCATTTAGCCTTGTTTATAGACTCTAAAAATATTTCATCCTCAAACATAAGAACATATTTAGTTCCCATCCTAGTCTTCAAATATCCATAAAGAGTTTCTTGACTTACCCATGCAGACTTTCTTTGTACAAATCTTTCAAGATCACTGATATTAGTTATCTTTTTTTTTGGCTTTAAAAAATTGAATAAAGGGGAAACATATTCCTTTATGTAATCCAACTTAAGGTCTTTCAACTTCAGCTTGTATTTAGAGCTCATAAAACTGTTATATCACCTTATTTGTTGCAGATGTGATAATTTTTAGGGGTTCCATTCAACTAGTAAATGAGTATGATTCCTGTTTTTAACCTATAGGGAGGGAAAAAAATGTCAAACAAAGAAAAACACTGGGAAAAAACGAAAGGAAATATGTTTCTTACATTAGCACTTTGGTTTTTCTTCGGTTACATAATCTTCATGTTTGGTGAAAGTTTAAACTCAGCTAGTTTTCTTGGTTACCCTTTAGCTTACTATATGTGTGCACAAGGATCGATTGTGGCTTTCGTGATCATCCTATTCTGGTCAGCTAATAGACAAGAAAAAATAGATGAAGAATGCGGCTTTGCCGAACGAGGGGAGGACGATTAATGTTTAAAGGAAAATTTATCGACAACTTACCTAAAATTTACGGAACTTATACTGGTGGTTTCTTAGTATTCATCATTCTGATGGCTATTGCGGAACAAGCTGGTATGACAGCGAAAACAATAGGTATATTGTTCGTGGCTTTTACAGTTTGCATCTATGCTTTTATAGGATGGATGTCTAGAACTGTACAAGTTGATGCGTACTATGTTGCGGGAAGATCGGTTCCAACTGTATTTAATGGTATGGCGACTGCAGCTGACTGGATGTCAGGTGCTTCGTTTGTTGCTATGGCAGGTGGAATTTACTTCGGTGGATATACATACATGGCATTCTTAATCGGGTGGACTGGAGGATACATATTAGTATCATCATTACTTGCACCTTATTTAAGAAAGTTTGGATGTTATACGGTGCCAGACTTCATTGGAACTAGATATGGCGGAAACCTTGCAAGGTTCTGTGCTGTAGTAGTTTTAACTTTGGCGTCTTTCACTTACGTGACTGCACAAATTAACGCAACTGGAACAATTGCTGCTAGAGCGCTTTCTATTCCTTTTGAACTTGGAGTATGGGTTGGTTTAGTAAGTATTTTATTATGTTCAATGTTAGGTGGAATGAGAGCAGTTACTTGGACACAAGTTGCTCAATACATTGTATTGATCATAGCTTACTTGCTACCGATATTCTGGATAAGTAATAAAGGTGGATACGGATTCTTCCCACATTTAATGTTGGGAGAAGAAGTTGCAAGATTAGGCGAACTAGAGGCTCAATTTGGTTTAGTCAAAAATGCTGCTGCAGATATTAAAGCTGCGGGTGTTCCTGGAGGATTGAAATCTATTTCTTTACCTCACTCGGAAGTACCAGCAGGCGGAATGGCTGCTTGGAAGTTTATTTCATTAGTAATTTGTATGATGGTTGGAACAGCTTCTTTACCACATATTTTAATGAGATACTTCACAACTCCTAGCGTTAAAGCTGCGAGAAAATCAGTGGCTTGGTCACTATTCTTTATTGCATTGCTTTATACTTCAGCACCAATGCTAGCAACATTATCTAAGCTTTCATTAATGGATCCAAATTTAGCAACTGGTATTATCGGAAAAGATATTTCTGCTGTAATGTCAATTGATTGGGTACAAGCATGGACTGCTCAGAAACAAGCTTTCATAGCTGACTTTAATGGAGATGGAATTCTTCAGTTGAACGAATGGTTTATGAGAGGTGATGTTGTTGTATTATCAACTCCCGAAGTTGCAGGATTACCATATGTAATTTCTGGACTAGTTGCTGCCGGAGGTATGGCTGCAGCGATGTCAACAGCTGACGGATTGATTTTAGCAATTGCAAATGCTTTATCACATGATGTTTATTACAAAATCATTGATCCAAAAGCAGATGTAAGAAAAAGATTGCTAGTAGCTAGAGGTCTTTTAATAGTTATCGGAGCTGCGGGTGCTTACATTGCATCAATGAGGATTACAAGTATCCTTGGTGCAGTTGCATGGGCATTTGACTTTGCAATGTCAGGATTGTTCTTTCCTCTTGTATTAGGAGTATGGTGGAAGAGAGCAACAAGGCAAGGTGCAATAGCAGGTATGATAACAGGTCTTGCGTCAGGTACAGCTTATCTAATCTATGTTTATCCTAAATTTATGGGTAATCCAGCGTGGTTAGGTATTGACCACTTACGTTTCGGTATTATTGGAGCTAGTGTATGTCTAGTGGTAATGGTTGTTGTTAGTTTGATGACACCAGCGCCGGACAGCTCTACTCAAAAAATGATAGACGAAGTTCGTATACCTACGGGTAAAACTATACTTGGTAAACAACACTAAGTAATTAATTTTGAAGGGGCGATAGTTTCGCCCCTTCTAATAAATGAAATCCCTTTAAGTCATGGAAATTCCAATTTACGTATACATTATTGATTACATACTCGGGGTTGTCATGTACACATTAATTGGAAGATCAGCGATGAATATTTTTCAAAAAGAAGACTCAGATTTTTTCTTTATGAAAGCATTTGTTAAATTAACAAATCCTATATTAGACTTGTTCAAATTTATGACCCCAAGCTTCCTGATTAGAGCAGTTGTACCTCTATATATCGCGTGGTTTATTTTCATGGTCAGGTTCTATCTATTACCCGTTATGCTTGGTTATGGGGAAATGGGTATGTTATCATTTCCACTCGATAGTGAAATTTCAAGACTGATTTACGATTTATTTGGTAAAAAATAATTTTATTTTTCAATAAAATTGATACTACTAAGTAAAAACAATCAATGAAAAAAATACAAATTTCACCTTCAATCCTTGCTGGGGATTTTAGTATGCTAGGATCTGAGATTAAAAAGTTAGAGGATGGTGGAGCAGACATGATACACGTGGATGTTATGGATGGACACTTCGTTCCTAATTTAACAATTGGACCCCCTGTAATAAAATCTCTTCGAAAGTATACGAATTTACCTTTTGATGTACATTTGATGATATCACCTGTTCATAAATATATAAAAAATTTCTCAGACGCGGGTGCAGACATAATTACAATACATCCAGAGGCTACTAAAAATTTAAAAGACTCTATTGAATTAATCAAAAGCTTAGGAAAAAAAGTAGGGCTATCGCTAAATCCAGAAACCTCAATAGAAACCATAGAAAAATATTTACAAGACATAAACTTGGTTCTTGTTATGACTGTACATCCTGGTTTCGGTGGTCAAAAATTTATATCAAAAGTATTGGATAAAATTAAAAATTTGAAAAAAATTAAAGACGAAAAAAAAATTAATTTTGAAATAGAAGTAGATGGAGGAATTAATTTTGAAAATAACAAACTTGTTATTCAGGCTGGAGCTAATATTCTTGTTTCAGGTACAACTATTTTTAAAAATAATAATGGAGATATAAAAAAAAATATAGAATTACTTAGATCCTTGTAAAAATGATTTTAAAAAACTCATTAAATCATATAAATGTTTTTTTTACTTTTCTTAATACACAAGCTCGACAATATTACCTAAATTCAAGATTATATAATAAAAAAATTTCTAGAGTAAGACTGAATAATTTAGAATATAAACCTAGTCCAAGCTTGTTGGACTGTTTAATAAAATATAATAAAGAAAAAAAAAATATAAACAGCTTTTTATTCAATGATATTTGGAATAATGAAAATATCAGTTTGAAAGATTACAAAAATTTACATAGTTTTTTTTGGTTATTTTCTTTAGATTTAAAATCCTCAAAAAAAGATATTCAATCAGTCATTTTAAAATGGATAGATAAAAATATTAATTACAATGCCTCGAGTTGGGAAATCGATATTCTTTCGAAAAGAATAATATCTTGGATATCAAACTCTAAAATGTCATACGAAGATAGCAGTCAGAGTTACAAAAATAAATTTGATGAAATAACTAAGAAACAAATTAATCATCTTATAAATGAAATAGGCCGTTCAATTTGGGTTGACGATAAAATGATAGGCTGCTCAGCAATAATACTAGCGGGCATTTCCTATAATGACAAAAATTTTCTCAGCTATGGATTTAATTTATTGAGAAAAATAATTAAAATCTCTTTTGACAATGAAGGATTTCCAAAATCAAGAAATATTAGACAGCTTGCTTTTTATCTAAAATATTTTGTTTTGATAAGAGAATGGTTAAAGGAGTCTCAAAACGAAATTCCTGAATATTTAAATGAAATTATTTTTTACCTAGGTCAATCATATGTTTTAATTCATAAAAATATTGAACCAAATTTTTTATTTAATGGTAATCAAATAAGTAAAAATACAAATTTTAATAATTATCTCAAAAGATTAGGTTATAATTTTAAGAATGGAAGCTTTGAAACTGGTGGATATATATTTCTTAAAAATAAAAAAAACTGTCTTGCTGCAGATTTGGGAGTTCCTCCAGAAAAAGAATTTTCCAAGGATTACCAATCAGGCGCTTTATCATTTGAATTTTTAAGTAATAATAACAAAATTATATGTAATTCAGGATATTTTCAGAATTTTAAACATCAACTTAATCTTATATCAAAATCGACTGCCTGCCACAGTAGTCTAAATATAGATAACTCGTCTTCAGTTAGTTTTGTAAAACAAAAATCTGGTATAAATAAGATCAATAGTTCATTAAAAGTATTTAACAAAAAAGTTTTAAGTGATAAAAATTATTGGTCATTAGAAGCGTCCCATAATGGATATCTTAAAAAATTTGGAATTATCCATCATAGAAAAATCGAATTTTTTCACGAAATTTCAAAACTTTCAGGTGTAGATAAAATTGAAAAAAGAGATAACCTTAAAGAACCTAATTTCGAAATAAGGTTTCATTTAGACCCGGTAGCAAAAGTAATGAAAACACAGGATGGTAAGTCAATATATATTGGTTTAAAAAGTGAAGGGTGGAAATTTACCTCTTTGAACAATAATATTTCATTTGAAACTGGATTATACTTCGGAAATAAAAATAAATTTATTGAAAATCAGAATATTTTAATTTCAGGTAAAGTTTCAGATAATGAAGTTATAATAAATTGGGAAATTGAAAAAATAAAATGAAAAAAATAAAACGTGCCTTAATTTCTGTTTCAGATAAAAGTGATTTGGAATTTCTAATCAAAAATCTAAATAAATATAAAATAAAATTCATTAGTTCGGGTGGAACGTACAAATATATTAAAAAATTAGGATTTAATTGTGAAGAGGTTTCAAAATATACTAATAGTTCAGAAATTTTGTCAGGAAGAGTGAAAACACTACATCCAAAGGTACATGCTGGTATATTAGCTAATAGAAAGTCCAAATCCCATAGAATAGATTTAAAAAAAAATAACTATGATGAAATTGATTTAGTAATAGTAAATTTTTACCCATTTGAAAAAACATTGAAACAAACAAAAAATCATCAAAAAATAATAGAAAATATTGATATTGGCGGTCCTACAATGGTCCGTGCGGCCGCGAAAAATTATAAAGATGTAACTGTTATTACAAACGTTTCACAATATAAAAGTTTAATTAAAAATATTAATCAAAATGGAGGATTTACTTCTTTAGAATTTAGAGAGCATGCTGCTTTGGAGGCTTTTGGGGAAACAGCTTATTACGAGTCGTTAATTTATAATTACTTAAGTAAAATTTCTGACAATGAGTTCTCCAAAAAAATTGTATTGGGATTGAATCGTATTGAGGAATTAAGATACGGTGAAAATCCACATCAAAAAGCAGCGATATACGGTATATCAAAAGATTTAGGACTTAATAAATTGAATGGAAAACCGTTAAGTTATAATAATTTCTGTGATATTTTTGCTGCATTAGATATTTCGAAGAGCTTCCCCAAAAATAAAGGAACAGTAATAGTAAAACACGGTAATCCATGTGGTGCTTCAATTTATGAAAATTATACTGAAAGTTTTAAACTTGCCTATAAATGTGATCCTATAAGTGCATTTGGTGGAATTGTTGCTTGTAATTTTAAAATAAAAAAAAAATTAGCAAAAGAACTAAATAAATTATTTTTTGAAGTGATAATAGGAAATGGGTTCGATAATGACGCACTATCTATTCTTAAGAGAAAAAAAAATGTTAGATTGATTAATAGCAAAAATTATAAAACATCAAATAAATATAGTCTAATTTCTAATATGAATTTTGCGATCACACAAAATCCGAATATAAAAAAATTTAATTACAGTGATTTTAAAATTGTTTCTAAAATTAAACCAAATAAAAAAACATTTGAAAATCTTATTTTTGCCTTCAATATCTGTAGGTTTGTTAAATCCAATGCTATTGTTTTAACTAATGAAAAATCTACAGTCGGTATTGGATCGGGCCAACCAAGCAGATTAGATAGTTGCGATATCGCAATTAAAAAGATGAAAAAGTTTCAGGACGTTTCCAATAAAGAAATTTTGGCTGCATCTGATGCTTTCTTTCCTTTTGTAGATGGAATTGAAAAATTAGTTCAGAATGGGGTTGCAGGCGTGATTCAGCCTAGCGGATCAATAAGAGATAAAGAAATTATAAATTATGCAAATAAAACCGGCACAATTTTAATTTTTTCGAAAACAAGACATTTTAAACACTAAGATAACCTATCGATTTTAGCCGCTAAAACAAAATCACTTTCGTGCAAACCGCTAATAGCATGCGTAAAAATTTTTATTTTTGCATAACCCCAACCAAACCAAATATCTGGATGATGGGCTTCTTCCTCTGCAATTTTTCCAACTTTATTGATAAAGTTTTGACTATCTAAAAAATTTTTAAATTTAAATTCTTTTAGTAAATAATACGTTTTATTGTCGTCGGATTTAACATCCCATCCATCAACTTTTTTTAAATATCTATGGATTTCTTTTATGTCAAAACTTGGTATTCCACCTTCACATGGGATACATTTTTTGTCTGCTAACTCACTCATTACATTTCTCCTTGGAGCGGGCAATGGGACTTGAACCCACGACCTTCTCGTTGGCAACGAGACGCTCTACCACTGAGCTATGCCCGCATGTTTATAATTGTTAAAATTAGTGGCTTTTTAAAAATTAAGCAAGTGACAAAATAGAAATATTTATCCTTTAATTTTTGTAATATGTTTGTAAATAAATTTAAATTAAAAACTTTATTAATTTATTAAAATTATGAATAAAAAAGACGAACTTCCTTCTATAATACCCATTTTTCCATTATCGAATTTTATAATTTTTCCTAATACAACAGTACCATTAAATATTTTCGAACCAAGATATATTGATATGATAGATGATAGTATGAAATCTCATAGAATGATTGGAATGATACAGCCGAAAAAGAGTGGCAAATTAAAAAAGCCTGATTTGTATAATGTTGGTTGTGTCGGAAAAATAACGAGCTTTAACGAGACAGATGATGGGCGTTACTTAATAATTATTAATGGTGTCAACAGGTTTAATATTGAAGAGGAGATCGAGACAGGTAAACTTTACAGATCTTGTAAAGTAAGTTACCAAAACTATTTTGAAGATCTAGATAATAAAGTTGAACAAATTGAAATTTCAGAATTAGATAAAATATTTAATGATCTAAAAAGTCTTTTTGAAAAAAAAGGCTTTATGGTTGATTGGTCTAACCTAAAAAAGCAAGATTTTTCAAATACTTTAAATACATTATCAATGGCTTCGCCCTTTTCTTTAGAAGAAAAACAGATTTTGTTGGAAACAAAAGACTTGAGCACAAGAAAATTAAGATTAGAGGAGATATTAAAAACTTATACGCTTGATGAATTCAGTAATAAAACTCTACAATAATTAAATACCTTTGATTCCTTCATCAGCGGTTTTAATAAAAAAATCATTAAATTTTTTATTTTCGCCAATTTTTTTTATTAATTTGTAAAAATTTTCGCGACCAAAATTATTTTTAGTGCGGAAAATATTATGAATTAAATTTATACTTTCTGAAAAAATTAAATTTTTAGGTTTTGCTAAATCCTCAAAACTTCTGAGGCAGGATACATCCAATTCCAAACCATTTTCATATCTTTCATTAATAATATTTACTAGAATTTTCAAATCTCTAATTGTCATATTAAAACCTTGACCTGCTAATGGATGTATCTGATGTAATCCGTCACCAAATAGCAATATATTTTTAAAGTAATATTTTCTAGCTAATGAAAAGTTTAATTTAGCCTTTTGAAATTCAGAAAATTTTTTTATATTTAAAATATCGTTGAAACTTAATACAAATTTTTTAAAACTTTTATCATCTAACTTTTTACTATTGTAAGCAGAAAATACTACAGAGGTTATTTTTGAAGACAAAGGCAAAAAAGCCAAAGGTCCTGAGTTTGTAAAATATTGCCTTGCTTCTATATTTTTTATTTTTTGGTGATAAAGTAGAGCAGTATAAGCAATACTATCATAATCTTTTTGAAATTTATTACTAAAATATTTTCTTGAAATAAAATTTTGTTTTTCACAATTAATAATTAAGTCAAATTTTTTATTAAAATAACTTTTTTTAAAAATATTTTCATCTAAAGTGAATAGTTTGAATAATTTATTTTTTTTTAAATTGTTTTGTAAAATCTTGAAAAAATTATTTATTTCAACTAGAGAAAATAAATTTTGACCCTTATTATAAAATTTTATTATTTCACTCTTCTTCTCTGAAAAAATGCGAATTTTTTTAATATTGTGGAATTTTTTATTATCTATATTTATAATATTATTTTTTATAAAACTAATATTACTATCACTTATTCCTATTGTTCTGGTTGAATAGTTCGTTGTTTTTTTATTTAAATTAAAAATATTAACAATACAGCCATTATTTACTAATGCCTTAGACAACATAAGACTTGTTAAGTTCATTCCAATTATACAAATTTTCATATTCAAATTTTAATTTTAACAATAAATATTAAATGATACAAAGTGATTAATATACTTTTTAAAAATTTTATGAATTTCAAAAATATATTATTGAATACAAGTAATATTATCCTGGGTAAAATTATTCAATTATTTGGAATTTTACTTATTTTTGTGGGTGTTTTATTTTTATTATCTTTAATTTCTTATTCACCTGAGGACCCAAACTTCATATTTTCAGACGATAAAAAGATAAATAATATGTTAGGTTTCAAAGGAAGTGTAATCTCAGATTTCTTTTTTCAAGCTGTTGGTTTGATATCATATTTAATTCCTTTATCTTTATTAATTACGGGAATTAATATCTTGTTAAATAAAAGAATTATAATTCTTTTTGAAAACATTTTTTTTATTGTCTTATATTCATTAGTAGGATCTATATATTTATCGATTTTTTACCAAAACTCATTTTTCCTTACCGTAAATGGAAACGGAGGGTTTATAGGCAGCTTTCTAAGTAACGGTTTTCTAAAAAAAATAGTGATGATGAACGAGATAATTTTTTATTATTGTTTGATTTTTGTTATTATAATTTTTTTTTTATTGAGTATTAATTTTAAATTAAATTATTTCAAAATTATTTTAAATTATTTTTTCAAAAAAAAAGCAAAAAAAGATATTACGATAGAAGAGAAGGAAAATACAGACAAGAATATAACTAAAGATAATATTGATATACAAGAGAATTTTACATTTGATAATTTTTCAAAAAATAGAAACGAAAAAAAAAATATTATAAAATTACCTTCAATAGATTTTTTAAAAAATGTTACGAAAAAAAATACTACCAAAGATATACTACAAAGTAATTATGACCAAAAAAGTCTAGAAAAAATTCTTTTAGATTTTGGTGTCGAAGGAAAGATAACAAAAGTTAGTCACGGGCCAGTTGTAACATTAAATGAATTTGAGCCTGCTGCTGGAATAAAAGTGTCTAAAGTTATCAACCTTTCTGAAGATATTGCAAGGAATACAAGCTCAGAGTCTGCAAGAATATCAACTATACCAGGTAGAAGTACAATAGGAATAGAGCTGCCTAATAGTGAAAGAGAGAATGTTTACTTAAGTGAAATAATCTCAAGCAAGGAATTTAAAAAAAAGGATGTTAAATTGCCCATCGCTTTAGGAAAAAGTATTTCAGGAAACCCAATTATCGGTGATCTTACGTCGATGCCACATTTACTAATTGCTGGCACAACTGGTTCTGGAAAATCTGTATGCATAAACACTATTATTTTATCGATTTTGTACAAATTAACACCTGACAAATGTAAATTTATTTTGATTGATCCTAAAATGCTTGAGTTATCAACTTATGACAGAATTCCTCACCTTTTATGCCCAGTTATAACAGAACCTAAAAGGGCTGCATCAGTTTTGGGATGGGTAGTAAAAGAGATGGAAAGCAGATACAGGCTTATGACTAAAGAGGGGGTAAGAAATATTGATGGATATAATGAAAAACATTCTCTACCAATGCCTTATATCGTTGTTATTGTCGACGAAATGTCAGATTTAATGTTGGTAGCTGGAAAAGAAATAGAAAATTATATTCAAAAGTTATCTCAAATGGCTAGAGCTGCAGGAATTCACATAATAATGGCAACTCAAAGACCGAGTGTGGATGTAATAACTGGAACAATAAAAGCTAACTTTCCTACAAGAATATCTTTTCAGGTAACATCTAAGATCGACAGTAGAACAATTTTAGGTGAGCAAGGTGCTGAACAACTTTTGGGTAAAGGAGATATGCTTTATATGACATCTGCAAACAGAATACTTAGGATACACGGACCATTTGTGTCAGAAACTGAAATTGAGAAAATTAATAACTTTTTAAGAAATCAAGGAGAAGCGGAATACTTTGATGAAATCTTAAGTTATGGAGATGATAAAAATTTGAATAATATTAGCAAAAATGACGATAAAGATGAGTTATATCAAACTGCGGTTGAAATAATAAGGACTGAAGGGAAAGCATCAACATCATTTTTACAAAGAAAACTTCAAATTGGTTACAATAGAGCTGCTAGAATTATTGACATTATGGAGTCAGAGGGAATTGTCAGTAAAGCAAATCATGTTGGAAAGAGGGAGGTTATTAAATAATGAGGAGATTAATTGTATTTTTTTTTCTAATTTCAATTTTGTATATAGACAAATTAGATGCGTCGATTAAAAAAAATATAATTCAAAATTTTAGTGAAACTAATAATTTATCATTTAAATTTAAACAAAATATAGATGAAAAAACACAAGAAGGAAATTGTGTTATTGAGTATCCAAAAAAGATTTTCTGCGAATATAATAAAAGCGAAAAAATATTAGTTTCTAATGGAAAAAATGTAGTAATTCAAAATCTCAATAGTAAACAATATTATATTTACCCCATAGAAAAAACTGCCTTCAATTTAATTTTGGATAAAAATTTTTTATTACAAAAAATAAATTCTAGTGAAGGTGATATAATTGATAACAGATACTTAAGGTTTAAATTTGTCGAAGGAGATAACCAAATAAATATTTTTTTTGATCTTAACTCATTTAATATTGTTGGATGGCAAAATATAGACATATACCAGAATTTAGTAATTACTTATTTGTTTAATTTAAAAAAAAATATTCAAATTAAAAAAGGCCAATTTAAACTTCCATCGCCTATTAATAATTGAATTGATTTAAATCATCTTTAAATTCATTTTCAACTTTTGACAATATTTCTTTTGGTAAACTCTTTTTCCAATTATTTTCGGGACCCAAAAAGAAAAAAGACCTTTTAACCTCATTAACTTTAATACTTTCCTCAAAACCTAAATCAATCTCTTTTTTTTTTAAGACATCAAATTTTGTGGTTTCAATTGACCTAAAGAGTTTTTTTTCATCTAATTCAATATTTTGCGCATCAAGCGTTAAGATAAATTTAATTATTTTATGAGATGTAGAATAACAATCTTTCTGTAGATCTTCATATTTAATTAAAAGAGTTTTAAATTTTGGATTTTTAGTCCATGATTTATAATGATCCGACCATGATCCAAGGAATTGAAATCCACTGTAATCGTTTTTTTTTCTAATATCCCAAATATATTTTTTTTTATTTTTCATGAATTCAAATGTTTCATTGTAATCTTTAAATCCATAATGGTTTTTTAATGAGGACAATATATTTCTGGGGTCTCTAATAATATAAATTGCTCCAAGTGTCGTTTTTGCTGTGGTAAAGCTTCTATTATTTAATGCTACTAAAGCATTGTGAGTTTTGAGAAAAGTTTTTTTTTGACTTTGAATAATATTTTTTTGTGAATGTTCCCAAAATAAACTTACATCTCCTGGTTTATCAATAACATTTTTGAAGTATTTTGGGCCAGGATATAAAGAAATATTTTTTAATAGACTAAAGTTAAAATCGCCAGTCTTTGAAAAAAAATAAGAAGAAATAATCGACCTAACCCAGGTATTGCCACTTTTTGGGTATGATGCTATCCAGATAATCAAATTAATCTCCTAGATGGCTTTTCTTTTTAGTATTTCTGTCTTAAAAATCTTCATTCCCCTGGACTTATAATTTTTTATTGCATTTGGATGGTCCAACGAACAAGTGTGAACCCATATTCTACTAGCTTTCTGGAAACCAATTGTTAAAGCTTTGGATAGAAGAAAACCGCCGTATCCTTCCCCTATAAATTCCTCCAAAACACCAAAATATGCTATTTCGCAATCACTTTTATCAAAAATAAGTTCAAAGTAACCAATGTATTCATTATTCTTAAGTAAAACAAATGTTTTTAAATTTTGATTTGAAACATAATCAATCCAATTCTTATCTTGCCATGTAAGTCTATCGACCCATTGATGTTTTTTTCCGATTTGTTTATAAAAAAATTTATTTAAATCAAAAACATTCTTACTAGTCTCTTTTAGGGTCAAATTATTTGAAGGTAAAGTTTTAATATTTAAATTTTTTATTGAATTTATTTCAAGATAATATCTTTCGATTTTTTCAATCATGAAACCATTTTTCCAACTTTTTCTCCACCAAATATATGAAAGTGTAAATGTGGAACTTCTTGTCCACCATCATTACCAATATTAGTAAGAGCTCTATAACCACTACCGCTTTCAATCGATACACCAAGTTTTTTTGCAACTATTTCTATACCTTTGAACATACCAACCATTTCATTAATTGAAGCATTTTTACAAAAATCGTCTAAATCAGTATACTTTCCTTTTGGAATAACCAAAGCATGGATTTTCTTTTGTGGATTTATATCATGAAAGGACAAAATAAATTGATCTTCGTATATTTTTTTACAAGGTATTTCACCTTTTAGAATTTTAGCAAAAATATTATTTTCATTGTAACTCATTATAAAACTTCAAGTTCCTCTATAACACTCAGAATTTTTCCGTCCTTAACCATAGCTTTAATCCTGGCGCATTCATAGTATGCATTTGATGTTTCTTTCGCAATCTCTCTCATTTCAAAGCATTTAGATCTATTTTTAACTAATAAATGCTCAACTAATTCTAAATTATCCTCATCACCTAAATACATCATTAATCCTATTACCTCATCCTCTTTCTCAAAACCCATTTTTTCGATTTCAGCAACTTGTTTATCTAATCCAACTTCAAAATTTTTTACTGCAACAAAAACTTTATAGATAATGAAAGCTAAAATAATAAAAGCTATTATTTTTATTTTGCCCATATTATTTATTTTCTAATACTGATTTTACTGTTTCTCCCATTACCGAAGGATTTTTAGAGATGGTTACTCCACACTCTTTCAATAATTCTACTTTCTCTACGGCACTTTCTCCATATGCTGAAACAATTGCTCCCGCATGTCCCATTACTCGACCCTTGGGAGCTGTTAAACCAGCAATATATGCGATAACAGGTTTTTTCATATTTTCTTTTGCAAATTTTCCAGCTGCAACTTCTTGCGGCCCACCAATTTCTCCTATCATTAAAACTGCGTCTGTTTCTTTATCTTCTTCAAATTTTTCTAAAATATCTTTAAAAGAACTTCCGTTAATTGGATCTCCTCCAATGCCAACACTTGTTGAAATTCCAATTCCTAAATTTTTCATTTGTTGCGCAGCTTCGTATCCAAGAGTACCCGATCTTCCAATAATACCAACCTTTCCTTCTTTGTAGATATGTCCTGGCATTATTCCAAGCATTGCTTTACCTGGGCTTATTACTCCTGCACAGTTAGGTCCAATCAAAGTCATTTTTTGAACTCTAGAATATCTCCTCATGTATCTTTTAATTCTAATCATATCGTGAGATGGTATTCCATCAACGATAGCAACACACGTTTTTATGCCAGCATCAGCTGCTTCCATGGCTGAGTCCGCTGCAAAAGCTGGGGGAACAAATAATATTGAGGCTGATGCTCCTGTAGTTTCTACAGCTTCTTTTACTGTATTAAAAACTGGTAAATTTAAATGTTTTGACCCTCCTTTGCCGGGCGTAACACCACCAACTACTTTTGAGCCATACTTTATCATTTCCTCAGCGTGGAATGTTCCCATTTTTCCTGTAAAACCTTGAATTAATATTTTTGTACTTTTATCAATTAATACTGACATCTATTTTCCTAGTGCTTTTACCGCTTTGTTTGCTGCATCTTCCAAAGTATTGGCTTCGATATAATTAATTTTACTTTCTTTTAATATTTGATTGCCTTTTTCTACATTTGTACCTGCAAGCCGAATAACTAATGGTACTTTTATTTCTATTTTTTGAAGTGCTTGAACTATTCCCTCTGCCACCCAATCACATCTATTTATTCCAGCAAAAATATTGACTAGGATTACTTTTACTTTTTTATCCATTGAAATTAGCTTGAATGCCTTCACAATCTTTTCAGGTGTTGCGCCTCCACCGACATCTAAGAAGTTAGCCGGTTCTCCCCCAGCTAATTTTATCATATCCATTGAAGCCATTGCTAAACCTGCTCCATTAATTATGTTGCCAATATTGCCATCTAAGCTTACATAATTAAGACCTCTATCAGACGCGTAAACTTCACTTGCATTTTCTTGAGTTTTATCTCTCAGCTCTGAAATTTGGTTTCTTCTAAATAACGCATTATTGTCAAAGCTCATTTTACAATCCAAAGCTAAAATTTGTTCTTGGTTTGAAATTACAAGTGGATTAACCTCGACCATAGTTGCATCTAGTTCGCTAAATGCACGGTAACAACCTGTTATTGCCTCAGCCATTCTAGATATTAGTTTTGGTTCTATCCCAAGACCAAATGCAATTTCTCTTGCCTGAAATTGTTGCATACCAACGGCCACCTCAATTTTTGATCTAATAATTGTTTCTGGTTTTTGTTTTGAAATTTCCTCAACACTCATGCCTCCTTCAGTGGAAGCTACTACCATTATAGACTCTGAGCTTCTATCAAAAACAAGTCCAAGGTATAATTCTTTTTTAATATCGGTTGCTTCTTCAATATAAACTCTATTAACAATTTTTCCTTCAGGTCCAGTTTGGTTGGTTACTAGTTTTTTTCCTAAAAGTTTATCTGTTGCTTGTGCAACTTCTAATTCGGTTTTACAGACAATTATCCCCCCAGCTTTTCCTCTTGCTCCTGAGTGAATTTGTGCTTTTACAACCCACTTAGATCCTCCAAGCTCTCTAGCTTTATTTTCCGCATTTTCTGGACTGTAAACTATTCCACCTCTTGGTACTGCAACTCCAAATCCTGCTAGAATTTTTTTTGCTTGGTACTCATGAATATCCATTTTATTTATCCTCTATTTTTTTATTTATATTTACAATATTTTCTGCCATCCGTGCAGATGCTGCATCTATCATTCTTCCATCTAGTTGAGCCGCACCTTTTCCTTCTTTTGCTGCTTTATCTAATTCTTCTAAAATCCTTTTTGCTTTTTTAACTTCAGCTTCTGGTGGTGAAAAAACTTTATTTGCTAAATCTATTTGAGACGGATGTATTGCCCATTTACCTTCTATACCGATAGCAGCAGCTCTTTTTGCTGAAGCAATATATGCATCTGGATCATTGAAATCTCCAAAAGGTCCGTCTATCGCTCTAAGCCCATATGCTCTGCATGTCATAACTAATTCTGATAATCCGTGATGCCATTGGTCTCCCGGATAATCTGGATTTAGCCCACCTATAACAACAGTTCTTGCTCTAAGACTTGCGGCGTAATCAGCAACACCAAAATGTAATGCCTCTAATCTTTCACTTGATTTTGCAATTTCTTTAATATTTGACATGCCTAAAGCAGTTTCGATCAAACACTCAATTCCAATTTTATTTTCAATTTTTTTGTTTGTTTCTATTTGAGTTAGCAAACAATCTACCATGTAAACATCACTTGTTGTTCCTGCTTTTGGAACAAGTATTGTATCAATATTTTTACCTGCTTGCTCAACAATCTCAACTAAATCACTGTACATATAATGAGTATCCAAACTGTTAATTCTGACTGAAATAGTTTTTCCTTTATCTCGCCAATTAATTTCATTTAAAGCTTTAATAACATTTGCTCTCGCTGCAACTTTATCATTTGGAGAAACTGCATCTTCTAAATCTAAGAAAACATAATCTGCGTCTGAATTTAAAGCTTTTTCAAACATTTTCGGGGACGAACCTGGGACTGCTAATTCACTTCTCTGAAGTCTTGACCTTGCAGGTTTATAAAATTTGTGGCTCATAAATGAATTTAATTTTTAGGAAGGCTAACACTAATTTGGTATTTTTAAGACTCTTTTTTTTTCTTCCTTTTTTCTAATTCATCCATGATATCCTCAATACGGACGCCATTTCCTTCTAGATAAACTAATAAATGATAAAGAACGTCAGCTGCCTCATGAACTTTATTTGAATTGTTTTCTACAGCTTCTATAAGTTCACCAATCTCTTCTTTAACCTTACCTAAAGACAAAGATTTATCTTTAAGTAATTTTGATGTGTAAGAGTTATCATCTGATGATGATTTTCTCTCTCTTATTATTTTTATTAAATCTTCTAAAGTTTTAAGCATATTAAATTCTAACTGGAATTCCCTTTGAATCCAAATATTCCTTTGCCTGTTTTACTGAATATTTACCGTAGTGAAAGATTGAAGCTGCTAGCACTGCACTCGCATTTCCTAATTTAATACCATCCACTAAATGATCTAAAGTACCAACTCCACCAGAAGCAATAACGGGAATATTTACAGCAGATGTAATTTTGGACATGAGATCAATATCATATCCGACCTGTGTACCATCTCTATCCATTGATGTTACGAGTAATTCCCCTGCACCACTTTTTTCCATTTCTTTTGCAAATTTTATTGCATCAATACCCGTTTTATTTCTACCACCATGAGTATAAATCTCCCATACATCTCCATTTTTTTTTGCATCTATTGCAACAACGATACATTGAGAACCAAATTTTTTTGAGCTATCAACAACAACCTGCTTATCATTTACCGCAGCTGTGTTTATTGAAACTTTATCAGCGCCACAGTTAAGTAGTTTACTAATATCTTCAACACCTCTTACTCCTCCACCCACTGTTAAAGGAACAAAACATTTCTTTGAAGTTTTTTCTACAACCTCATAAATGGTATCTCTATTTTCATTTGAGGCTGTTATATCTAAAAAACAAATTTCATCAGCGCCACCCTCGCTATAAATTTTAGCTTGTTCAACAGGATCTCCTGCATCTTTTAAATCAATAAAGTTAATGCCTTTTACAACACGACCATTCTTTACATCCAAACAAGGAATTATTCTATTTTTAAGCATCTTCTTTTACAAGTTCCTCTAATTTAATATCACCATCATAAATAGCTTTACCAACTATTATACCTTCAATATTTTTTAAACCCTTTGCTTTTTTAATATCATCTATTGAGGAAACCCCACCAGATATAATCACAGGACAATTTGATACCTCAGCAACCTTTGCTGTTTCATCGAAATTTGGACTTTGTTTCATGCCATCTTTGTTAATATCAGTATAAATCAATCTACTAACTCCATAATCATTAACTTCTTTTAAATAATCTAAAGTCAATTGATTAGATTTTTCTGTCCATCCAGATACCGACAGATAACTATCTTTAGCATCCAAACCTAAAGCAATTTTATTTGGAAATTTTTCACATGTTTCTTTTAAAAAATTCTTATCTTTAATAGCAGCACTTCCTAAAATTACTTTCTCAACTCCAACATCGATATATTTTTGTATACTTTCAGGATTTCTGATACCACCACCTACTTCAATCTTTAAATTAAATTTACCAACTATATCTTGAATAATATCTAAATTTACTGTTTTACCAGTTAAAGCACCATCTAAATCAACTATATGTAAATTTTTAAATCCATGATCCTTATATTTTCCTGCCTGTTCAATTGGGGACATTTCATATTCTGTTTTATTCTTAAAATCTCCTTTAACAAGTCTTACACATTTTCCATCTTTGATATCTATTGCTGGAAATATTTTCATTTATAAATTTATAAAATTATTAATTATTTTTAATCCAGTTTTATCACTTTTTTCTGGGTGAAATTGTGTTCCAAATATATTCTCTTTCTCTACTGAACAAACAACTTTTGTTGAATAATCAGTAGTGGCTGAAATTACTTTATTATCTTTAGGTATGAATTCATAACTATGAACAAAGTACATATGTGAATTATTTTCTACCTGTTTAAAAATTTTACTATCTTTCAAGATATTTATTTGGTTCCAGCCTATGTGTGGAAGTTTGAATTTGCCATTCTGATTGTCTATTTTTGATACTTTTCCTGAAATCCATCCTAGACCTTTTGTTTCAGTTTCTTCATAACCAACATCAGCAAACATTTGCAACCCTACACAAATACCTAGAAGTGGTTTTTTATTTACTATAACAAATTCATTTAAAGTATCGTTTAAACCGCTAATTTTGTTTAAAGCATCTACACAACTTTTAAATGATCCTTGTCCTGGTAAAACAATCTTATCAGAAGATTTAATTTTATTTAAGTCTGAAGTTACTTCTATTGTTGCTTTGTTTTGTGCAACTTCTTTAAATGAGTTTATTACAGAGCTTATATTGCCCGAGCTATAATCAACGATTGTGACTTTCATTAATTCTTTTTTTACAAAGAACCTTTTGTAGAGGGCACTGTATTTTTGTTTTTAGGATCTAATTCAAGTGCTGCTCTTAATGATCTAGCAAGTCCTTTATAACAAGATTCGATTATGTGGTGACTATTATCACCATAAATATTTTCAATGTGCATAGTTATTCCGGCAGATTGAGCAAATGCCTGAAACCATTCTTTGAATAACTCAGTGTCCATTTCACCTAATTTTTCAACCTTCAATTTAACATTCCAAATAAGATATGGTCTATTAGACATATCAATTGCTACCCTTGTTAATGTTTCATCCATGGGTAACAAGGCATGCGCATATCTTTTAATACCAACAAAATTTTTTGATGCTTTTTTTAGGCATTCACCTATAGCAATTCCTGTGTCCTCAGTTGTGTGATGTAAATCAATATGAGTGTCTCCTTTTGCTTTAACTTTAAGATCAATTGATGAATGTTTGGATAATTGCTCAAGCATGTGGTCGAGAAAACCAATTCCTGTGTCAATTTTGTATTGACCTTTGCCATCGATATTAATTTCCACCTTAATCGACGTTTCTTTTGTTTTTCTAGTAATATCAGCTTTTCTCTTCATTATTTTAATACGTATATATTCATTATTTGCTTATATCAATAAAAGTAATCAAGAACTTGAATTATAGAAATTAATGTCCATCTAACATGTATGACAACAATAGTATTAGTAAGAAAAAATAAAGACGTTGTAGTTGCTAGCGATGGACAAGTTAGTATGGGAAATACTGTCATCAAGAGAACAGCTAACAAAGTTAGAAAAATTGAGAAAAGAAATGTGATCGCAGGATTTGCTGGATCAACAGCAGATGCACTAACATTATTTGAAAGATTAGAATCAAAATTAGAAAAACATGCTGGGAATTTAACTAGAGCTGCTGTTGAACTTGCAAAAGATTGGAGAACGGACAAATATTTAAGAAGACTAGAAGCATTAATGGCTATTGGTGATAAAGAAAAAAGTTTTATTATTTCAGGAACAGGTGATGTTCTAGAACCTGAAGGTGATGTTATTGGAATAGGATCAGGTGGAAATTATGCTCTAGCATCAGCAAAAGTATTAATGGATACTGACATGTCAGCAGAGGAAATTGCAAAAAAAGCAATCAAAGTTGCTTCTGAAATATGTGTATTTACAAATGACAATATAAATATGGAAAAGATATAATGGAAAAAAACAACGTAACACCTTTGGTTCCTAAAGATAAGAATAGTCAGGACGAATCTTTTGTAAATTCACTTTCTCCAAGAGAAATAGTGTCAGAATTAGACAGATTTGTTGTTGGACAAAATAAAGCTAAAAGAGCTGTGGCTATTGCACTAAGAAATAGGTGGAGAAGACAGGCTTTAAAAGGTGACATGAAAGATGAAGTTTTGCCAAAAAATATTTTAATGATTGGACCTACTGGGGTTGGTAAAACTGAAATATCAAGACGATTATCAAAACTTGCAGAGGCGCCATTTGTAAAAGTTGAAGCTACAAGGTTTACTGAAGTAGGTTACGTCGGTAGAGACGTTGAGCAAATAGTAAGAGATTTACTTGAAATAGCTATTGCTATGGAGAAGGTTAAAAAAAGAAAAGAAGTTTACGCGCAAGCGCAAAAACAAGCTGAAGAAAAAGTACTTGATGCAATAGTTGGAAATAAAGCAAGTGTTGCAACAAGAGAAAGTTTTAGAAAAAGATTAAGAAATGGTGATTTAGACGATAATGAAATTGAAATTGCAGTGAACGAAGCAAATAATATGCCATCATTTGAGATCCCTGGGATGCCTGGAGCAAATGTTGGAATGATAAATATTGGTGAAATGCTTGGAAAAGGCATGGGTAATAAAGCAAAAAAGAAAAAAATGACAGTAAAAGAGTCTCATGAAATTTTAATTAATGAAGAATCTGATAAATTGATTGAACAAGATAAAATTATTAAATCTGCAAAAAATTCTACTGAAAATAATGGCATAGTATTCCTTGATGAAATTGATAAAATCTCAGCTAGAACTGACAGAGTAGGTGGTGACGTTTCAAGAGAAGGAGTTCAAAGAGATTTGTTACCTTTAATAGAAGGAACAACTGTAAGCACAAAATATGGACCAATTAAAACTGACCATATTCTTTTCATTGCTTCTGGAGCATTCCAATTAGCAAAACCCTCAGATCTTTTACCAGAACTACAAGGTCGTTTACCAATAAGAGTTGAGCTTGAGGCTTTAACAAGTGAAGATTTTAAAAAAATTTTAAAGGAGCCAGATAACAGTTTAATTAAACAATATAAAGCATTACTTAAAACAGAAAATGTTGATTTAGAATTTTCTGATGATGGAATTGATACTATAGCTAACATCGCTACAGAGGTGAATTCAACAGTAGAAAACATAGGTGCAAGAAGACTTCATACAATTATAGAGAGAGTTCTGGATGAAATAAGTTTTACCGCTACTGACAGATCAGGTGATAAAATTGTTGTAGACTCTGATTATATCAAGAAAAATTTAGGTGAATTAGTTAAAGATACTGATTTATCTAAGTTTATTTTATAACTTTATATTCAAAATTTTGGGTTGTTTCATTAACTTGTAATTCTACCGCGCCATTTCTAAGGTGAAATTTTCTCGCCATATCAGTCAAAGGTGACAGTGTCACTAATCTATTGAGATGATTTGATTTTTTTATCATTTTGTAAACCTCTTTTACAATAAGTTTACCACCTCCTTTTTTCTTAGACCAAACCGTATAAGCAATTGCTATTCTGCCAACTTTATCTGGATCTCTTTGAACATTTTTTAAAAAAGCATCTTGACTGAACAAATCGAGTTCTTCAACGGACTTGGGTATCTCGTCTGTAAATGCAAAACACATAACTGCATAAATTTCATCCTTAAATTTTACACCATATATTTTTCTTCCGTAACTAGTTCTAAATATATTATCTAATTCTGGTCTAACTGGATCCTCAGAAATATTGCATTTCTCTAATTCTACTAGCTCAGCACCCTTAACCCAGTCAAAAAAGTTTTTAATATTTGTTTTTAAATCAGCTTTACTTTTTACGACTTTTGCCTTCTCTGTTACTACTGTAAGTTTTTTTTTTATATCAATTTTACTTTTTCTCAACCTAGCTTTTATTCTTGGTTTAAAATTTTTCATAAAATTATTTTTTCTTTAAGTAAATATTAAAATTACCTTTACTTTTGGACACAACCTCATCAAAATTTATTGATTTTATTTTATTCATTAATTCTGGATTATTTTTTATAAAATTTGGGACTGAATTTTTTAAAATTCCTAAATCTAAAGATGAGTATGGATCCTCAGTATTTTTTGATCTTAAACCTTTACCTGTAATAATATTAATTGATATAATTTTTTTTTCATAGCATTCACTAATAAATTCAAATATTTTTTTGTTGGCATCTTCCAAAGAATAACCATGTAAATCTATTTCCATATGATTTGTATAATTATTATTTTGCTTTAAAAAGTTATCTTTGTCCTCAACTTTATCTTTATTTTTTATAAAATCTTTCCAGTCTTTCTTATCTTTTTCAGAAATTTTATTTTTCAAGCTTCAGTGCTAACTAGTAACCAATTGGGATTTGTCGAATTAATTTCCTTAGAGAATGTCCAAGTATCAAACACTTTTTTAATTTTTTTTGGATCTCCTGATAAAATCTTGTTATCCTTATCCTTTACACATGAAATAATCTCACTTACAAAACTTACGGTTACTTCTAGAAAGCCTTTTTTGTTTTTGTGGTTTTTAATCTCTGCTGAATTTATTCCTATGAAGGTCGTTTCTGATACTTGACCACTTGAATTACGGGCTTTTATAGCTTCATCAAATTGCTCATATACTTTTTTATCCAAAAGTTGTTTGACACCTTTTAAGTTGCCTGAGGAAAAGCTCGTTATAATTGTTTCGTATGCTATTTTCGCTCCAGATAAGAAATCTTTCTTTGCATTTTCATCAAAAGTTTTTTCATTAAAAGGTTTTTTAGCAGTCTCAGATGGAAAGTCATGCGCAAAACTTGCAGACATTTTATCCTCAAAACCTGATTTTTTTCCAAGAATGCCTCTTAATCGCAAGAAAATAAATCCTGCAATCATTGCTAAAAGTATTATATCTATATACTCGAAACTATAATTCATAGTACAATAATATTTACTATGTTATTTAATTTCAACTAGCAAATTAATTAAAAGACAAATGAACGCGATTTTATTAACTATAATTTTAATCCCTGTAATAGAAATTTATCTTTTTATAGAGATAGGTGGTAAAATTGGAGCTTTATATACAATTTCTCTCATATTTCTAACAGCTATCATTGGTATCTATTATGCAAGATATGAAGGATTTAATACACTTAAGTCTGGCATGAACCAATTAATGAAAAATGAGTTACCCATATATGAAATAGTGTCCGGCGCAGCTCTTGCTTTCGCAGCTTTATTATTAATCATACCAGGTTTTGCGACCGATCTCATGGGTTTTTTGATGATTTTCCCATTAACACGTAAACTTATATTGAATAATTTTTCATCTAAAATTTCAAACAAAAAAAAAATAAATGAAGACTTTATAGAGGGTGAATCCGAAGATATAGATGATAAGAAATGAGTGAAAAATTCAAAATACTTTCTGGATATATAAAAGATCTTTCTAGCGAGACCCCTAATGTAGAAAGTTTTTTATATACTAAGGATAATATTTCAAAATACGAACTTGATATTGATATAAACTCAAAACCTTTAAAAAATAAATTAATAGAAGTGAATACAACTTTAAAATTTCAAGATAAAAAACAAGTTGAAAAAAAATCTTATTTTGAGTTAATTTACAGTTCAATTGTAAAAATTAGTGAAGATATTGAAGAAAAAAAGGATCTACAAAAAATAATACTTTGCGATGTTCAAAATGAAATATTTCCAAAACTTGAAAAAATATTAATTAATATGATTTCTGACTCTGGTTATCCAGGTATAAAATTTGAAAAAAAAGTTGACTTTACAAAACTATTTAATGAGAAATTTAATTAAAAAAAATTTTTTTTAAGATTTGTTTTTAAAAAATTTTTGTGTAGTTTTACTTCCTCTTTTGTTGGCTTTACAACTTTATTATAGTATTTGATTTTTTTGTTATCACTTTCTGACATAATATTATTTTCTCTTACTTCAAGATCAAAGGTGGGCTCTTTTTGTCCAGTTAAATTTATGTAAACTTTAGAGAGTAACTCACAGTCTATGAGTGCAGTATGTTTTGTTCTTCTGGAGTTATCTATCTTGAATCTTTTGCATAAAGCGTCAAGACTATTTTGAGCACCTGGAAATTTTTTTCTTGCTAGTTCTAACGTATCTATAACATTTTTAGAATTAATTTTATTTTTTCTTAAAATTGCTAATTCATTATTTAGGTGAGAAAGATCAAAACTTGCGTTATGAATAACAAGTTTTTTATCTTTTATAAAATCCAAAAATTCATCTACTACATCAGAAAATTTTTTCTGAGCAGCCAAAAAAGTATCGGTATACCCATGAACTTTAAAGGCTTGCTCCGAAACTTTTCTTTCTGGGTTTAAATAGCAATGAAATTTTTTTGAAGTTAAGACAAAATTATCTATCTCTAAACATCCTATTTCAACTATCCTGTGACCATCTTTAACATCCAAACCTGTGGTTTCGGTATCTAAAATTACTTCCTTCATTTTCTAAAAATTTCTTCTTTAATAATATTTACCTTTTTTTTTATATTTTCACTTTTAAAGTTATTTTCAATTACATAATCAGATTTTTTTCTTTTTATGGCAAGAGACTTTTGTAATGTACTTAGTTTTTTTAACAATTTTATATTTGATTTTTTTCTTTTTTTTAATGCATTAGATATATATTTTTTTTTAGAACTTATAAAAATCACAATATCATTTTTATTATTTAAATTGTTTTCAAAGTACAAAGGTATATCTAAAACTACTGCCTTTTTTTTATTATTTTTTCTTAAAAAGTTTCTCATTCTCTTTCTAACAATTGGATGAATTATTCTATTAATTTTTTTGATGTTGTTTATGTTATTTTTAATTGCATTGCCTATATCAATTTTGCTAACTGGAAATGAAGATATATATTTTGGTAATTTTAATTTTAGATTTTTATAAGCAATTCTATTTTTTTTATAAATTTCTTTTACCTCATTATCTGCGTTAAAAACTGGAAAACCAAACAATTTGGCTATAAATGTTTTTCCAGACCCAATATCTCCTACTACAGCTATTCTAATCGTCATATATCAAGTAATTTTTCAACTTCTTCATCTATTTTTGGAAATACGTTGTGCCATATTGCAAACGCTTGGTGTGCCTGATAAATAAACATTTTTTTACCATTCTCAATCTTATTTCCAAATTTTTTAGCTTCTTTTAAAAAAAAAGTTTCTGAAGGATTATATATTACGTCGTAGTAAAACTTATTTGAACCAATTTTCCCATAATCTAAATCAATTTTATCAGTTAAATTTATTCCAAGACTTGATGCATTTATTAACATATCAATATCGTTTGGGACATTTTGTTTATCAATAATTTCGATATCGCTAAATAATTTCTGAATTTTTTCAGATTTTGAAACAGTTCTATTATATAATGATATTCTTGATGCCCCCATTTTTTTAAGCGCCACTATGATTGATGGAACAACACCTCCTGCTCCAAATATAAAAATATTTTTCTTTTTAACATCGTATCCGTAAGATCTTAAGCCAAGCTCAAATCCGGCAATATCAGTATTATGACCTACGATTTTCTTATCTTTTAAATAAATCGTGTTGACAGATTTAGTCTCATTTGCTTCTTTTGTTAGAATATCCATATATTTAACAACTTCATTTTTGAATGGTACCGTTACATTTACTCCATGCAGTTCATCAGATCTTAATTTTGAAATAATTTTTTCAATATCATTTTCCGTAAGCATTCTTCTTTCGTATACTGCGTCTATCTTATTTTCTTTAAGCCAGTAATTGTGGAGTTTAGGTGATAGTGAATGTTCGATTGGGTTTCCTATTACTAAATATTTTTTCATTTTTTTAAAAAGTCTTTTATTTTTTTAATAGGTAAACCCATTATAGTATCTAAATCTCCATCAATATCAGTAAATAAATTTTTACCCTCTCCTTCGATTTGATATACATTATAAGAATAAAGAGCTTCATCAGTAATTTTTGATAAATATTGTTGTAGTTCATTTATCGACATTTTTTTCATTGTTAATTTCGCCTTATCTGTGTAATTCCAAACCATCGATCCATTTTTAGATATACACACTGAACTAATTAAATGGTGTTTTTTTCCATTTAGTTTTTTTAAAATCTCTAACGCTTCATCTCTACTTTCAGGTTTAGATATTAATTCACCATTTAAATCTATGACGCTGTCGGCTCCTAAAACTAAATTTTCGTGCATCTTCTGGCTTATTTTATTTGCCTTTAATTCGGCTAAATTTTTTGAAATTGCCTCTGGAGAAGCGCCTTCTTTTAATAGACTATTTTTGACTGGTTCTTCGTCAATGTTAGATGGTTTGACTGTGCAGCTAATTTTGTTTTCTTCCAGTATATTTTTTCTTACTATGCTTTTCGAGGCTAAAACAATATCAGGCATTTTTTCTATTTATTTCATAAATTTTAATCACAGAGGCAGCTGTTTCTTCAACAGATTTTCTACTTACATCAATCGTGGGCCACTTGAATTTTAGAAAAGTATTTTTCGAAGTTTCTACTTCATGCTGAATTTTTTCTAAGTTTGTGTATTTCTGATTACCAGTTTCTTTAAGGCTGGTCATTCTATTTTTTCGTATCTCTGCAAGCCTTTCGGGCTCTGCTATTAAACCAATTATACATTTTTTTAATTTATTTTTCTTAATATTTTCAGGTATTGAGTTTTTGTTAACAATGGGAATGTTTGATACCTTGTACCCTTTGTTGGCTAAATAAATAGAGGTTGGTGTCTTACTAGTTCTACTAACTCCGATAAGTATAATGTCAGATTTTTCTACATCTTCTATTGCATTTCCGTCGTCGTGGTTCATTGTAAATTGAATAGCATCAATTTTTTTATAGTACTCATCATTCATTATATGCTGTCTGCTAGGTACATTTAGTGCATTTTGGTTAAGTAATTCGGAGAAGCTGCTAATTAAATCTCCCAAAACACTAAAGCAAGGAATATTATTTTTTTTAGCTTCGTTGTTTAAAAAATTACTAAGTTTATCATCAACTATTGTGTATAAAATTATTATTTTTTCTCTTTTTTTACAGTCCTCTAGTATTTTTAGAACTTGGTTTTCAGTTCTAGTAAAAGAAAAATGATTTGTTTTATAATGAAAGTTATTAAATTGAGCTTTTAAA
>CACGHU010000001.1 GCA_902572945.1 uncultured Pelagibacteraceae bacterium | reverse complement strand
CTATTTTGGGCCAATTCTACAGTTTTAAATTTATTTCAACACGGCTATTATGATAAAAAATATCATGTTTGAAAAATTAGAAGAATTAGCAAAAAACAACAAAAAAATTTCAGATTTTCATATTAGATCTGGGTCTCCTTTAGCATATAGACAAACAGGTGAGATTATTATGGTTAAAGATGTAATGGTTAAACCGCAAGATCTAATTGATATGCTTACAACAAATTGCAACGAACATGAGACTAAAAGATTTCAAGATACACATGAATTAGACTCAGCAGTTACAATAAGTGGTTTACGGTTTAGAGCGAATTTTTACAAAACATTGAATGGACCTGCTGCAGTTCTAAGAAGAGTAGAGAGCAAAATTCCTGAAATGGGACAGTTTGATTTGCCTGATGCTTTATACGATATTATAGATATGCATAAAGGTTTGGTTTTAGTAACTGGTCCGACAGGATCAGGAAAATCTACAACTTTAGCTGCAATAGTAAATGAAATTAATAAAACAAGAACCGCAAATATAATAACAGTCGAGGATCCTGTTGAATTTATTCACACCGACTCGAAAAGTATAGTTTCACATAGAGAAGTTGGTAAACAAACACAAACTTTTGCAAGCGCTCTTAAAGCGGCACTTAGGGAAGACCCTGATGTAATTTTAGTTGGTGAGATGAGAGATTTAGAAACTGTAAGTTTAGCTTTGACAGCTGCTGAAACAGGACACTTAGTTTTTGGGACACTTCATACTAGTGGAGCTCCAAATACTATAAATAGAATTATTGACGTTTTTCCACCTGAGCAACAAGCTCAAATACGTGCACAACTATCAACTTCATTGAAAATGGTTGTTACGCAAAGATTATTAAAAACAAAAGATGGTCAAGGTCGTGTTGGTGCTTTTGAAATAATGAAATGTACTGCTCCAATTCAAAACTTAATAAGAGAAGCAAAAATTCATCAGATCCCAAGCATCATGCAAACGGCTGTTAAAGATGGAATGATAACAATGTCTAAATCTTTAGAAAACTTGGTAACAGCAGGAAAAATTGATGCGAATGCAGGAAAAGAAAGTTAAAGGATTTTCATTACTTGAATTATTAGTTGTGGTTGTCATAATTGGCGCCTTAGCGGGTGTTGGTTTCCAACCTTTTCAAAAATGGAGAAAGGACAGACTTGTAAGAACACAAGCATTACAAGTTTCAAGCGTTATACAAGATATTTACTCACAAGTACAAAGAGGTCATTATGGTTTCGTTCAATTTGTTGTAGAAAATGATAAGATTTATTCAAATGGCATGAAAATGGATAATTTTACAGAACTGGTTAGAAAAAGGTATACAGAAGATGGGGCTGAAACTAATTTTTATAACTCTGAAACTAGGTGCTCAGACGAATTGATATGGGATGATGAAGGCGAAACAAGTAATAAACTTACTGTGAACTCAATTGAGATAAGTGATAAAATTAAACTATCTTACCCAACCTCGTCAGGCGATGACCCCTCTATAAGTACTCAATTTTCATCGACAGATGTAGGTATGGTATGTTTTTCAAAAGATGGATCTTATTACAGTGGCAATACATTGATGCGAGTATCAAGCGGAGGAGATACAAATGTGAGAGATGAAATTATTGTATCTGACGAAGATGGTGATAATTATTTTTCGATAAAATGGAGTAGATTTGGTAATATAATGTTAAGCAAATGGACAAATGGAGCATGGTACATTCAATAAATAAAACTGCTAAAAATTTTGCAATAAAAGGTTTAACCTTACTTGAGGCATTAGTATCAACTGCAATTGTAGGAATAGGATTTATTGCTGTATTTCAATTAGTAAATTATTCCGTGAACTCTATTGATGTTTCAAGCGAAAGAACAAAAATAAATTATATAACTGCTTTAATCGCAGAGGATGTTTTAGGTGCTCGTGATGAATTGTATGGAATTGATCCTAACCGTAATACAATAAATGTAAACGAACGTGGAAGACCTGTTGAGCCTAATGGTAAAGCTTTAAACTCTTCTACCATTATGAAATTTGCTGAGTATTTAGAAGGGGGATGGAATGCAGGGACAACAGTAGAGGAAACTAATGATGCAGGTGAAACTTCGTCGAAATCACAAACATGCAGTGGAGATAAAGGTAAATTTTTATCGAAGTCACAAATTAAAAGTATTTATTTAAATGATACTCAAAAAGGTGCTCCAAGAAATAAAATGGCACGATGGAGCAATATAATAAATAGTGACAGATATTTAAAATGTAAAAACGACAATGATATTAAAAGTGTAAAAGTTTATAAAATTTGTGCCGATGCCGACTGTGTGCAAAATCCAAAAATATCAAATAATGATGAAATTTATATTGGAAGAATTCAAATAAATACTAACGGTGGTAAAAAAAGAAAATTTTTATATTTTCAGGCAGATTATATAGCGAAGGAAGAAGGTGAGTTTGACTGATAAACATTTAAAAAATATAGCTGGTGTATCCTTAATTGAATTATTGATAGGTATATGTGTTACAGCTTTGATGATGGGAGCTCTGTTTTCAACTTATACCGTTGTTAATAATAGTTATAATCAAGTTGTAGACAAAGCAAGTGTAAGCAGATCATCTAGAGATTTAGTTGGAATGATGGTCAAAGATATTAGACTAGCCGGATTTAAATATTATTATGGTGAAAATACTGAAGATATTCCAGCATTCGAAAACTTAACTCACATATCAGGAACAGAAGAAGGCCGTGATCTAATTGATAGTCACGACCCATTAATAGTTGAGAGAAATATTTTAGGCTACATACCTGCAGACGGTGTTGAAACTATTGTACGAGTTGACGAAGAAACTACTGATACTGAAGCATCAGATACAATTGATGTTACAACTAATATAAGTGGTATTTGTTGTGACAGAATTTCGGTAGTTTATGGAGACTTTGATAAAAGAGATCCTAAGCAAAAATATAAAAAATATAGAATTACTTATTTTGCAGATCGAATGGATAGTCAAACAGACAAAAAATTATTCGCATTATACAAAACAAAGGAATGTTGGGTGGAGAACCTTGAGTCTCCTAAAGGAGACTGGTTTACTTCTCCAGAGGAATGTTACCCTGCTCAACTTGTTAGAACACATTTAGTTGACATGGAATTTTTATTATTTGACTCTAATGGCAAACATCTTTTTAATGAAACAACCCAAACTTATCCTTTACCAATCAACGAGAGCAGTACCGATCTTTATAGAATTAGACAAGTTGATATGAGATTAACTTTCAGATCAAAAAAAGATTTTTATGCGATAGCTGGTTCATCAACTAAGCCAAGATTAGTTAAAGGTTTGACAGAGGAAAGAACACAAGAATTTGTTGATGATAAATATTTGAGAGACTCGGTAGTTGTGAGTATTTTTACTAGAAATATAGGAATTAATTAATGAGAAGAAAAAGAGAAAAAGGATTTACTTTAATTTTATCACTTGTGCTTTTGTTGGTTATGTCGCTGATGGGAGGTTCATTAATTGTAGTTACCTCTAGTGATCATAGCGCAAATAATACTAGTGACCAATATCAGCAAGCATTTTACGTTGCCGAAACAGCTCTATTGGAGGCAGAAAAAGACATAATTAATTCTTTTATAGGTAAATGGACAACAACATGTGGTGACGATGGTTGCACGACTTCTAGAGATCCAGCAACAAAAGGTTTGCCACCAGGTAATGATCAAAAAATTGAAAAATCTGCTAGATCTGCTTGTTACAATAGTTTTAAAAATATAACTTTCCACAGCGATGAAGCTTTGCCAGTTGTAAAACACAACAGCAATGTTAGTTTTTATAATTTAATTGAACCAATCTTTGGTCAACTTACAGTTGATGATGGAAGTACAAAAGAAATAGATAGAGAGAAAGATGTTTTGAAAAAATATACTTATGAATATTTTATGGTAAACTTGGGTAGAGCTTCGTATACTGAGGAAGGCTCTAGTATTGCTGCAACAGCTGTAGATGTTGTTACTATGGGTACAGCATATAAAATTTATGCTTGTGGAATGTATAACGATGATGAGGTCGTGATACCATTGGAAAGCGTTATGGTTCTACCTTCAGCAGGATAAAAAATATATGAGAAATTTAAAATTAATTTTTATTGTTTTTTTGTTTAACTTATTAGTGACTGCATCAAGCAAGGCTTGTAATTTGTTAAATATTGATATTGGAGCAGATAAATCGACCGTAGAGGATATATTTGGCATAATAGAAGATGAGGATATTTCAGATTTTTATAATGTAACAAAATTTTATAGTCCGATTGAATTTTTTTGTGAAGAAGTAGAATTAGGTAACGCTTTAATTAATGGATATATATTAAATAAAAAAGTTGGTGCAGTTGAAATAGAAGTTCAAAATGGACCAGATAACGAGGAAAGTAAAAGCAAATTAGTAAGAAATTATGTAATTGCAAACTTTGGTAGTGTTGACCCTGAAAGTAAAGACTGGCAAGGATATAAAATGTGGGAGATAGAAAACAAACAAGTTTATTATTTTTATAGAAAATATAGAGGTTATATCTACGAAAGTGTTGCAGTAACGAATAGTGAATTTTATAGAGCATTAGCAGATGATGAATAAGATTAAAAATAAAATAAAAGATTTCTTAGTAAATACTTTCTTTGTAAATTTTGTACTAATAATAGCTCTTATAATATTAATTCCAAAAGCTTATTCGAAACCGATCCCTCCTGGATCAGGAGAGGGTGACGTTCCAGCAAATATTTTATTTCTTCTAGATAGCTCCAAAAGTATGAAAAAATCTATTACAGGTGGAAGCTACCTTGGACTCGAGGGTGTTGACTGGAGTGTAGCTTTATCAAATGGAGATATAATAATAGCTGAACAGGGAAGAGGTCTGGTCAAAGTTTCAGTAGCTGACAATAAACTTGACGACACATTCGCAAAAAATAAAAGAAATTTTACTGGTAAATCAAACGATACAGATTGTAAAACAGGTAATAAAAACTCACTTATTACCAATTCAAGAGCAGGAGCTATTTCGTCTGATGGTACAATTTATGCTGCAGCCTATTCGCCAAAAGGAAAAGTAGTTGCAATTGATAGTAATGGAAAATGTGTAGGCGTAATACCGTATGGCTGGCATGGAATAGCTCAACCAAGAATGATTGATATAGCAACAATTGGTGGTAATGATTATTTATTCGTTTCAGGACACACAAACGTAAGACAGGGTAGAAGAAACGTATTCGTAGGTTACTTCTATGTACTGAATATAGGTTCAGGTTCGAGTATAATTAAGTCAAACGGGTATAAGTGCAACGTCAAAGACAACATATTGGTTACTGTTAGCAAAGAAAAGTCCGGAACACTTGCCGTTAACAAAGATGGTACTCATGTTTACTTTGCAAGAAAAGGTAATCTTTGGTCATTTCCACTTAATGCTACAGACAAATGTCCTAGTAAACAGCCTGATTTTACGGTTTCACCGAAGAACGGTAATGCTAACAAGTATGAGGAGCAGATAAAAGCTGATGGTAGCACAAAGCCTAAATTGATTGGCACTTCAAAAATAGTAGGAGACATGAATCATGTCTCAAGTGTTGCGACCTCAAAAAATAATAATAATATCCTATTTGTTACAAGTCATCATGATCATACGGTTCAAAAAATTGAAGTAGATCATGATGCTCCTTCTGTAGAAGTTAAGCTATCAATAGGAAAATTAGGTATAAAAACAGCTGGCGAAGCAGGAAATGTGCTAGCTAGTGAAATAACTTTTAGCGAACCAGGTGTAAATGGTGGCGACAGGAAAACTGCAGAAAATATTCATGTTAATACAACACATATATACGTTGGAAGTAGAAACGGTGCGATTCAAAAAATGGATGTAACTAAATTTAATGATACTGATAAAGATACAATGTGGCTGGGTCAATACGGTGGAGCCAAAGTAAGTAGGTTTGATGGAGCAAAAGAGGCTATTATAGATATTATTTCAGACAGTTCTTTACAAGCGGGAGCAAATTTTGGATTTGGTCACTGGAATGGAGGGGAAAGAGATGTGGGAAATACAAATAATTATCCAGGAGAAAGATTTTGTCACAAAAATGATGGATGTAAATATTATCAAAATGGCTGGAATAATAGTACTGCACACCCCAAAGGTACATCAGAACAGTGTAATGTTCATTCGTGTTTAAACGTTGGAGTGCATGCAGATGGTTTTAAAGATATACCTGAAGTATTACTTGGTCTTGGTATGAAATTTGCAACGGATGCAAATGCCTTTGCAGATATAGCTCATGGATATTATATGGACGCTGATGATGAGACAAACATTATTGACCCTACAAAATCGTGTCAATTAAACTACGTAATTGTTATTGGTGATGGAAGAATGTTTAACGAAACTAATTCTATTCCTAAAATTAAAGAAATAAGACAAGAATTAGGTGTCAGGACATTATTTATAGCGTATGGAGGAGCTTACCAAGATGGTGTTGCAAAACCAATATTTGATAGGTTTGCAAAAGCTGGATCTTGCGATGTAGATGGTGCAGATGAATGTGAAGAAACAATAGAAGCCTCTTCACCACAACAATTAAAAGTAGTATTAGAATCAAAAATTAGACAAATAATAGCCGATCGATTGTCTTTTACTGCACCTTCTGTAAC
The DNA here is from genome assembly GCA_902572945.1 of uncultured Pelagibacteraceae bacterium. Classification (GTDB taxonomy): domain Bacteria; phylum Pseudomonadota; class Alphaproteobacteria; order Pelagibacterales; family Pelagibacteraceae; genus Pelagibacter. Next base: position 70,078 of record CACGHU010000001.1, on the reverse strand, counting down.
CGCGACTATTCAAGAGGGTGGAGCTATATATCAAGCACAATTTAACTACGAGCCCAATGGCGAGTGGCGAGGACGATTACTGAGAAAAGCAATTCGAGCTGACAACGGTGCAGTAGAGCAGGACCTAGACTATGCGGATGAGAATGGAAAAAACTGGGATGCAGGTGCAAAATTATTAGAAAAAGGCTCAGCCGGAAGAAAAATTTGGACAGTACTTGAAGACCCTGCTGCTGGATATATTGGTAATTGGAATAATTGGCGACCAAAATATAGAGACCAAATAAACAATTTATTTGAGTTCACCGGAAATGTAGTTGAAGACTATCATAACCCATCCTCATTTTGCGGAAAAGGTGAAAATGGAAATCTTGATGATATCTCTGGTCTTATAAACTTTATTAGAGGAGTAGATTATTTTGATTATAATGCTGGCTGCGATATTGAAGAAGATAGAGGATCAATTCTAGCTGACATATATCACTCTCAGTTAGTTGAAGTTGGAGCGCCGGCTGCAAATACAGTTTTTCAATCTAATAACTCTGAGGCATATTATAGATCAGTAAGTGGATATGGTGGTTTCAAAAAAGCTTTAAAGGATAGACCTCGAATGATTTACGCAGGATCAAATGGTGGAATGCTGCATGCATTTAATGCAACAGATGGATCAGAAGAATGGGCATTTGTACCACCAATGATAGCATCACAAATGCCATTAATTTTTAACAAAGCTTATGATGGAAAAATAAAAGCGCCTCCAGGCCGAACTGGTAAAGCGGGTGGCTCAAATGCAATTTTTGGAGTCGATGGTTCACCAATTATACATGATGCTAAAATATTTCACTTAGAAGCAAACGCAAGTGGCGAGCTTGAATATAGCGACGTCAAAAGATGGAGAACGTTATTGATGATACCATATGGTAGAGGTGGTGCCGGTTTTTCAGTTCTTGATGTTACTTATCCAAAAATAGTATCTGGAGATGTTGATGAAGATGGTAATCCAGTTTTAGATGAAGATGGAAATACGGTAATAGGAGGGCAGGGACCACTTCATATGTTCTCCATATATAATGACACTTATAATAAAAGAATTGTACGAGTTGATCATAATGGTGATATTAATTCATTTCGGTATTCCGGAAGCTCTTTTGATTTAAGCGACTCAAGAGAAGCTCAAAGAGCGGAACAAAATCAAACTACTGCTAGAAACAATGATGGAGAGAGTGAAACAGACTTTACCAATAGGGATAATATTAAAGATTGTCAATCAGATGCTGATTATACAACAAATTTTAGGACGGAAGGTACAAATGCCTGCTACAAAGGAAAAACTTTTACTTTCACAGATGTTGATCTTAAACCTACCGCATTTAGTGGCAATGAACTTCAAACAGGTTTTCTTGATGTATTTATAAAAGATAATGATGATTGGTCTAGATATGAGGTTGGTCCAGGCTCAACCATCCAAGGAAAAAAAGATGGTGATGAATTGATTTTAACATTTAGTAGTGACAAGGTGTTTAATGATGGTGAAGATACTACAGAAAAAACTACTAGAGTGAAGATAGAGTCAAAATGTATTAATGCTGGTACTAGCAATATAAAATATGATTATAGTCAAATGGGAGAAACATGGTCTACTCCAAGAATACTAAGAGTACCCCAATTAGATAATAATGGTAATACTACAGGGAGTATTCAAACAGACAGGTACGTTGCAGTAATGGGAGCAGGATATGCATCAACTTCAAGATGCTCAGGCTCTGGAATATATTTGATCGATTTAGAAGCAGGATCAGAATTAACAGAAGAAATTGATGACAGTGGAACAGGTGATGATCGAGGATTAACACATGAAGCAGGTAGGCTTTACGGTTTATTTACGGGAAGTGAAACAGTTTCTGGTGCTGTAAGACTTTTAGATAGTGAGCCAAGAGATGATGCTGATGAAAGTACTATCGTTAAAGAAAGTGACATTAAAAATCATGTTACAGCAACACCGGTATTGATTACAGCCGACGTAGTGACCGATGTCCCTTGGAGAGGTGGATTAGTTTATATAAATGACATGGAAGGAAAGATAATTAAATTAAACCTAACCACTCAAGGTACTTTTCTTGAATATCAATATCTAATGAATCTTGGAGCAAACTCATCAAATAAAAGACATAGCTTTTTTGAAATGGATGCCGCAATAGGAACTAGCACTGGCAATTTTTGGTTGTTTGGTGGAACAGGTAATTTTAATAGGATATCAGAAATTGATACTGAACTTTCTCTAATGGATAATATTGTTTATGGAATAAGAGATTTTGATTTTCCAAATTTTGTTGGCGAAAGTCTTACAACATTACCAAATACATATGATGAGGCAAAAGCTATAGAAGCTTTAAACAATACACCTCTTATTGATGATCAAATAGTTTGTGCTAATGCAACCGGTGAAAACTTTCCAACATGTAGTACTTCTGGAAGTAATCTTGGATGGAAATATCATTTGGGAGTAGCAGATGGTGTAAATATGAAACAATCTTTAACTGCAAATGATTTTAGAAAAACATCTGGTCCACCAACAATTTATCGTGGCAAAGTTTATTTTCCAATTTATCAACCCGATAAAACTGATAATTGTAATTTAGGAACTGCTTATGTATGTGCTCATGACGATGAATGTGGATCATTAGACTCACTTCATATTGACTCAAGTGTAGCAGAAGGTAGTTGTTTCGAGGTTGGAGCAGGTATTTTATCTAAGCTTGTTGTATTTGGAGGAAGACTATTTGCAAACTTAGCAGGACCTACTTTAGATAAGGATACATTAGTTGAAATATTAGCAACAGATAAAGAATATAGATCATTTAGAAGATCTTGGAGAGAGAATTTTTAATTTAATTTAAAAATTAAATAAGATTTGTTTTAAATAATTTCCAAAAATTATAAAAACCACACACCCAATAATTAAATATGGACCAAAAGGAATTTCGGCAGACAGATTTCTAGATTTTTTAATTAATGAAGGTGTTACGTAAATTATTGCAATTAATGATGAAAAAAAAATTACTATAGGGATACTTGCCCAACCAAACCAAAATCCTATGGCAGATAAAAGTTTTGCATCTCCAAGACCCATACCTTCTTTGTTTCTTATTTTTTTATAAAGAAAAATAATCAACCAGATTATGGCGTAACCAACTAAACCTCCTATAAGTGAATTTAAAAAATTAGGAAATAAACTTTGATTTAAGAAAGGATCAAAAGATTTTATAAAACCTATTAACATTAATGGAAAAGTCAGTTCATTAGGAATTATAAAATGTTTTAAATCAATAAAGAAAATAATTACAAAAAAAAACAGTCAAAATCAAAAGTAAAAGAGTAGTAGTTGACAGACCATAAATAAAAAAAATCAAAGCAAAGATAGTTGCAGTAAATAACTCTACAATAAAATATTGTTGGCTTATTTTAAAATCGCAATTTCTACACATAGCTTTTAGAAGAATAAATGAAAATAAAGGAATATTATCGTACCATTTTATAACTTTCTTACACCCTGGACAGCTTGAACGACCTAGGACAATACCCTTATTTGCAGGTAGTCTATAGATACATACGTTTGAAAAACTACCAAAAAGACTGCCTAAAATAAAAAAAAAAAGTAATATCACCAATTATATTTTAAATTTTGAAGCAATATTCAAAATCCCGTCTATACAGTACTGTATAATTACAACTGCGTCCTGGATGTGTAGATAGAAACCTGGTGAATTAATTATAATTTCCATGCTTGTTAAAAATATCAAAAAAGCATTAGAATGCCAAATATAAAAATGTTTTTTAAATCAAAAAAAACTGAGATAAAAAAAGAAGACTCAACTTTAAATCAAGATTTAGCCATTATTACTCAGATGAACCAAGAGTTTGCTACCTCTCTTGACTTAAATGACACTTTACAAACAGCATTAGAAGTAATTATTAAGAGATTAAATGCACAAGCTGCAAATATTTTTTTAATTGAAGATAAAAAGCAAGTTTTTCAATGTATAGCATCTAAGTATCAATCCTATCTTGAAGAATATGAGATACCTTTAACACAAGGTGTCATGGGTAAAGCTGTATTGCAAAAAAAATGTATCAGAGTTGGAGATGTAAGGAAAGATGTGAGAGAAATTGCAGAATTTTATTTTGATTTAGACAACAAAACAAATTTTACAACATATTCTGTTTTATGTTCACCACTTATAGCAGCCAATGAATGTATTGGAGTAATACATTGTCTTAATAAAAAAACAAATAATAAACTTTTTGAAGAAGGAGATAGAAAATTATTAGAAACTTTATCTGCACCTGCTGCTCTTGCAATAAGAAACGCAAAGATGGCCAAAGAGCTTATAGATAAAAATAGAATGCAAAAAGAAATAGAGATTGTTGGGGAAATCCAAAAAACTTTATTATCTAAAAACAAAGATGAAAAATTTCCTATTGCAGGAATAAATATACCTGCAAAAGTTGTTTCAGGCGATTTTTATAATTTTGCAGAACTTGAAAAGGGCAAATATGGTTTTGGTGTAGCAGATGTTTCAGGAAAAGGAATAAAGTCATCTTTATTAATGTCCAAGGCATCAAGTTTATATAGATGCTTGAGCAAAACTATGTTTTCTGCATCAGAACTTTTAGAATTATTAAATAAAGAAATTTGTGAGACTGCTGCAAGAGGAATGTTCGTTACAATGCTTGTTGGAATTTATGACAGTGTTAAAAAAGAATTACATTTGTCCAATGCAGGACATGAACCTCCATTGATTTATTCAAAGGATGGAAAATTTTCGAACTTCACTGAAGCAGGACCACCATTAGGCATTATGCCAAAAATTAAATACAAAGAAACAATTTTAAAATTTTCAGAAAGCTCAATGTATATTTTTACAGATGGTATTACAGAAATTAAAGATCCAAATGGAGAAATGCTAGGAGCTGAAGGATTTCAAAATTATATTACAAAATATCAAAACAAACCTAGTAACCAAAGATTAAAAATTATAGTTGAAGACATAGTCAAATCTGGAAAAATTCAGAAAGATGATTTAACTATTGTTGTGATAGACTCCTTAACATGAAAAGTCTAATGGTATTAATAGCTATAATTGTTTCGACACTTTTAGTTTGGTCTACTTCAAATGTTTGCAAATACAATTATGCAATTGAGAAAAAAACAAACATAATGAATATCATTACAGAAGAAATAGACCCATCAATACCAAAAGCAAAAGTATATTACTATAAAGAACTAAATTGTACCGACGTGAAACTCGAATGGGATATAAATAGGGTCATTAAAAACCTCGAAACAATAAGTGTAATCATATATCAAGCTTTAACTACCGATATAAGAGGCAAACCACTCTAATTTAATTGAATGCTCGCATTATAAGATATAAAATACCATTTATGAGCGAATTAAAAATATTAGATAATAAATTAAATAAAGTGTTTTTAGATCCATCTATCATGGAAAATAGACAAATTAATTATATTTTTGTCTACCCAGGATTAAGATTTTTAAAATCTATAATTTTAATGCACAAAAATAAAATCAAGACACTTAAAACCAATAGTAAAATTAAATATTTTATCCAAATAATTATTAACCAATTATTATTTATATTTAACCCAGGATACTCAATTTTAAAAAAATGTTTTGATCATGAAGTTATTAATCATGTATGTAATAAATTAAGCAGTATAATAAAAATATTTTTTAATTATTTAATAAAAATTACATATTTCTTAGATAAAAACTTAAAAATAATTTTTGCAAACAAACCTATTAAAAAAAATAATTATTTAAATGAATATATTAAAAGAGGAATAAATAATAATGAGTAAATTATTATATGCAATGTACGATTTAGCAAATTCTGCATACACTATGGTAATAATTACATTTGTAACTTCTGCATACTTTGCAAATCAAATAGTTGGTGATGCTCAATTAGGTGCAGCTTATTGGCAGTGGACTGCTGGACTATGTGGAATCTTAATTGCATTAACCGGTCCTTTGCTAGGTTTAGTTGCTGATAAAAAACCTAAGGGAAGAATAATATATTTAGAAAGATTTACTTTATTTTGTATTTTGACAACATGTTTATTTTGGTTTTCAAAACCAAACTCTAATTTTATATTATTTACTTTGTTAATCTTTTTTGTTTCAAATTATTTTTATGAGATAGCAACTATATTTTATAATTCACTTCTAAAAAATTGTTCGAATAAAAAAAATATTGGTAAAACATCTGGACTTGGTTTTGCTCTTGGTTATTTAGGAAGTGTTCCAATAATATTTATATGTTTATATTTATTTATATTACCAGAAAAAACTTTATTTAATTTAGATAAAAACAATTTTGAACATATTAGATTTATACCCTTTATTGTTGCACTTTGGTTTTTAATATTTTCATTTCCAATGATTTATTATTTTAAAAATAAAATAAAGTATGCAACTAATTATAAAGAAAGATCATCATTAAAAAAAATATTTGAAATAGTTTGGAAAAATAAATTTACTTCAACAGGAAAGTTTCTATTAGCAAGAATGATTTATTCTGATGCTTTAATTGTTTTAATTGCTGGAGGTGGTGTGTACGCATCAGGAGTTTTTGGGTTTAGTCCTTCTGAACTTTTAAAACTTGCAATCTATAGTAACGTAGTTGCATTCGTTGGTGTTTTGATAGGAGGATATTTAAATGATTTGTTTTCATCTAAGAATATTATTTTAATTTGTATTTTATTTTTAATTGTAGCTGTAATCTATGGTTCTTTAATAGCACAAACAAAAAATCAATTTTTTTATAATGTAATGTTTATTTCTTTTTTTATTGGGTCTATACAAAGCGCAAGCAGAGTTCTTATGACGAAATTTTTAAATACAAATAATTTAGGAAAAGGTTTTGGTTTGTTTAGTTTTTCTGGAAGAGTAACCGCATTTGCTGGACCATTACTGGTTGGAACTGTAACTTACCTTTATTCTCAAAGGATTGGTTTATTTTCTGTATCATTTTTATTTTTATTAGGATTTATTTTGATGATGAGTGTAAAAAATTTATAAAGTGTTTAATTTTACAATTATTAATTGAAAAATTAATAAAAAGTCACAAAACTAGAAAAAATTCTATTTATTTTTAAAATTGAGGGTTGTATTGTTATAAATAATATTTGGGCACGGATATATTTAATTTCAAAATCATAAAAATTAATCTCTCTAACACAAAAAAAATTACTCTAACACAAATATACATTTTTAAAATTAAAATTTAAAAAATGTTGATTTTATTGACTTTTCTAATTTTTAAAAAAAAATAATAACTCTAACACAAAATTGATTCGTTGAATTGTGTTAGAGTATATTAAAATTAGTAAAATTTTTTTTTTTAATAAAATTTTAGTATTTAAAAAAAAACTATATTTTATGCGGTTTTTTTACGTTACAACCTATAATGGACACTATAATGATAAAATTGTGTTAGACTTTTTTTTAATTTGTGTTAGAGTTATTTCAAATTGTGTTAGAGAAAAAAATTATTTTGTAAAATATGGATGACAAAGAAAAAGAAAAGTTCGGTGTCATAGTAGATAAGAACAAACAATCTGAAGGTGAAAAACCTAAAGATGATGACATCAGTACTAAAAATGATGATGAACAACAAAAAGTTGTAATTAATGAGGACACTGCTCCCCAAGATCAACCTAAAGTTGATAATAATGTACAAAATGATCAGGACACAACCTCTAGTGACTTTACCTCAACTCCTTCGATTAGTGAGACGGTTGAAAAAATAGATGAAACTCAAGCAGAGGCACAAAAAAATGAAAATATTGAGCAAAATCTTGATCAGGAAAAAAAAGAACATCAGGTTATACATAAAAAAGATGGAAGACTTCATATCTACGTAAGACAAGACAAGTACAAAGGAGAATTAAAATCAAAAAATTGGGTTGGAAGATTATATATAGATGGAAAACAAAAAATTTCATCATCTGGTACTCCAAACTTAGAAGAGGCAATACCTATTCTTGAAAAATGGTTTGATGATGTGCACGCACAAAAAGAAAAAGAAAAACAAAACTTGCAACAACCAACTGCAACTGAGCAAGTAGAGAAAATTGAAACACCTTCAGAAAATACAATTGCACCAACACAAGAACCGACAGTGCAAAAAACAGAGGAAGTTAAAACAACACCAGAAATTATTAAACCAGCAACTGAACCTACTGCACCCATTTCTGAAAATGTGAATAGTGATGATACAGAAAATGCAAAACCTAAAAATATTTTTGAAAAACTAAAAAATATAAAAATAAAAACACCATCATTTGGAAAAAAAGATGGTGCAAAATTAAATTTCAAACCTGGAGCAGGCAAAGTAAAAGAAAAATTTAATAATTTTTTAAAATCAAAACTTGGAAAAAAAACAGTTCAAGGAGAAGAAATTGTTGGCGTTGAACTTACCACAAAAGAAATAAGACTTTCGCAAATTTCATCCAACAAAGCTAATCAATGGGTTTTAGACAGATTTTATGTTCATCCAATTGATTTACCTGATGATGCATCGATAATTGATAATGCAACAAAGATGAGTGAAGAATTAAATATTGCATTACAAAAATCAAAAATCACAACTCCTAACGCTGCAATTGCAATACCGGTAACAAATGCAATTATAAGAGTAGTCACAGCACCATTGATGACAGATGAAGAATTAAAAAAAGCAATAGATACAAGTTCTTTATGGGAAAATTTAGTTCAGCTTACAGATAATCTTGATGATTATTCCATATTTCATCAGGTAATTAATAGAAGTCCAAAAGACAATACAATGGATATTTTATTTGTTGCATCAAAACTATCCGATATAAATAATTATACTTCTATAATTAAAAATAGTGGATTAAATCCAGTCATCATAGACGTAAAATGTTTTGCATTAAAGTCAGCAGTTGACCAAATAAATCAAATATCAAACAAAACAGAAGATGTAAATTTTACAGTATTATTAGAATTTGGTTTAGACGAAAATTATGTGATGATTTTATATAATAATAACCCAATAATTACAGACATTTTTTTACGAGGCCAAGATAGAAAAATTCTTAAAGAATCTAAAGATCAAGAAGAAAAAGATGCTCTAGTCAGAAGATTTATGACTCAAGTGAAACAAGCTGTACAAGATTTTGAAACAAAATACGAAAAGAGAGTTAGAAATATAAAAGTAGTCTCAAATTTAACAAATGTTGAGGATTACTTATCAAGTTTTAGAAAAAGTTTGGTTAACACAGGATTTAACTTATTTGACCCTTTCGATGGTTTAAAAATTCCACAACAATTAAACGAAAAAATAAGTTTAGATAACAGATCATATTTTTCAACCGTTGTAGGACTTGCTTTTAGAAAATTAGATGTATTTGGTTATTACAAATTCGTTACTGCAGTTAAAAATATAAATCTTCTCCCAAATAGAGAGGGAATGATTAAGCAAAAGAAAATGAAAGCTTTTTCAAATTTTGCATACAAAGGTGTTGTAGGCGCTGTTGCTGGTATATATCTAATTTTATTTGGTTTAGCATTCTTTAATATATTCAAATACAACAATGAACTTAAAGTATACGATGCAGTTATCAAGGAACATTCAGTAAAACAAAAACAATTACAAGCTTTACAAAAAGAACTTAAATTAATGACAACTACTTTAAAATTAAGTACCAGTCTAAAATCAAATAAAGAACTTAGTTATAGAGTCTTAGCTCAAATAGCTTCAAGTGTGCCTAATAGAGTTAAATTTAATTCAGTAGAATACGATGGCAAAACCAATGTTACTTTAACTGGAGTTGCCGCAGGTGATAATGATATTCTTCAATTGATAAGAAATTTAGAAAATAAAAGATTAATAAATCAAGCTTCATTGTCCTCAATGAAATTACCTAAGTCAAGAGCAGGAGATCAGGCTATGAAAGGATTTAGAATATTTGTGAAAGTTAAAGGATAATTATGGATTTGAATGATTTAAAAAACTTAAATATGGATGACATTAAAGCAAAAATTTTAGCTTTTGCTGACAAAAAAACACTTATTAAGATAGGAATAAGTGTTGGATCAATTATCGTCTTCTTAATTATTTATTACGCCATATTAAATCCTATTGTTGAAGCTAAAAAGACGAAAATTGATAATATGAATGCCAAAAAAGCAGAAACATCTAAATTTGAGCAAGATGCAATAAAAGCAAAAGCTAAAATAAAAAAAATAAAACCTAAATATGAAAATTATTCGACTTTATTTCACTCAAGATCTGAAGTTGAAGGGTTGTACCAGGCATTAAGTGAATTTGCTACTGTGAATGGACTGGTTATATCGGTCATTGAAAAAGGAAAACCAGTAGTAATTTCTAAATCCCAAGTTCTAGATAAGAAGAAAAAGAAAAAGAAAAAGAAGAAGAAGAAGAAAAAGCAATCTCAAGAGCAAATCAAAAAAAGCATCGCCTATTATAAAATACCTGTAAAATTTACCATTAAAGGCAATTTTTTAGGGTATATTAAGTTTAAGAGAGCTCTTTCATTATCTAATAAAATGTTGAATTTTGACAATGAATCAATAAAAGTGGTAAAAGGTGATTCAACCGGAGCGATAAATGCTACTGGAACGTTAACTATAGTGGGGCTACCAGATGAATTTTTTTAAAAAATTAGTTATAGCATCCCTAGCACTAATTACATTCTACACGAATGCTATTTCTGACAATCATGACATAGTTAAAAATAATACCAATTCAGAGGAACCATTGCCGTTAAATGATCCTTTTGTCGGAGACTCATCTATTTCAGGTGGAGTAACAATAATAACAGATGATAATATTACCTCAGAAAGAAAAAAAATCGACTTATATAACTTTAAACTTGTTGGAATAATAAAATCCCAAGGTGCAAGTTTTGTTTCTCTTATAAATCAAGATGGTGAAAATATTAACGTTGAAATGTTTGAAGAACTAAATGATGGAGTCAAATTAGTAGACCTAACAACAAAGGAAGCAGTTTTTCAAACTGAAGACGCATACTTAATAATGAATTTTAAGAACGAGATAAAGGAGAAAAGTGAATACTAAAAATTTACAAATATTTCTTGTAATAATTTTTTCTGTTATTTTTTTAAATGGTTGCGCTACTGGACCTATGTCAAAAGGTAAATCGAAAGGGTTTAAACATAATACACCTTTAATTAAAGAAGATGTAAAAAAAACTGGTAAGATTGAAGTTGAAAAAACTGTTGATATGGGACCACAACCGGTTATTGGAGATACTCAGCTTTTAGAGAAAAGAAAAAAAATATCTTCTCAGCAAAAAAGAAATTACCTTTTAATTCCTGATGAATTTGCCTCACTAAAACAAGATGTAACTTTTAAGTTTAAAAACTTAGATTACAAAGAAGCAATGTTATTAATGGGTAAAGTCGGTGGAATAAATATCCTAGTTGGAGATGAAGTTGCAGGTTCAATCTCTGCTGAATTAAATCAAGTTCCTTGGGATAAAGCATTCAATGCATTATTGGATATGAAAAATTATGCAGCTGATATAGACGTTTCTAGTAATCTAATTAGAGTTCATACACCTTCTACATTAACTGCACAAGAAAACTATAAATCCACAAGGGCTGCAGCGGTAAAGAAAAAAGTAGAACTAGAGGACTCAGTTGAACCGATAGTATCTGAAATATTTAGACTATATTATATCTCTCCAGCTCAAGCAAAAACAACAATTAACGAATTATTCACATCGACGGGAGCCTCAGGTTTTAGCCCAATACAGATAACAGAAGAAGTTACAACAAGATCAATTATTGTAAGAGGTAAAGACGAAGATTTAGATGTGGTAGATAAAATAATTAAAGAAATTGATGTAAGAACTAAACAGGTTTTAATAGAGGCATTTATTGTTGAGGCAGACTCTGATTTCGAAAGAGCTCTTGGTACAAGACTTGGAGGGGCATATCAAAGAAATCAAGAGTCTGTTGGAGGAATAACTGGTGGCACAACTGCTAACAGCGCAATAGGAACATCAAGTGCAGCATTAGGAGGAGCATCTGACTCTTTAACAGATTTTTCTGGCATTGCAGCAGGAGCAACAAGTGGAATTGGAATTTTGAAAAGAACAGGATCCGCAGTTTTAAAAGCTGAGATAACAGCTTTAGAAACTCTTGGTTTAGGTAAAACAATATCAAATCCCAAAGTATTCACTTTAGATAATCAAACTGCAAATATTAAGCAGGGTGAGGAAATTCAATTCCAAGCAACAGGGTCAGAGGGTGCAAATACATCATTCAAACCTGCAGTATTAGAGTTATCGGTAACTCCAAGTATTATTGGTGATGGAAACGTTTTAATGGATATAAGAGTTAGCAATGACTCTGTTAATAGAAAATTCACAGGAGAACCAAGTATAGATAAAATGGAGATTACTACTAAGCTTCTTATTGCTGATGGAGATATCGTCGTTATCGGTGGAATTAAAAAAAATGAGGTCTTTGACACTAAAGATAGTGTTCCTGGACTCGGAAATGTGCCAGTTCTTGGAAATTTGTTTAAAGGACAAAAGAAAAGTGATAGCATGGATGAGCTATTAATTTTTATCGCACCAAGAGTTTTATAAAATGTTAAAAATAAGTAGAGAAAGTGAAATTAACCTTATCAACGTCTTAATTGATAATGATATTATTTCAGGTAAAGATCTCGTAAATATTAAAAAAGTAAGTACCGAGAAGAATAAATCACAAATAGATGCTGTTTTTGAATTAAAACTTTGTGATGAAAAAAAAATATTAGATGTTTTAGTAAAAGAACAAAGTTTAGAAACAGTAGATCTCTCTAAAGTTCAGATAACCGATGATATTAAATCTGTTCTGCCGTCGAATTATATTAATATAAATTTTGTTGCTCCATTTAAAATGGAGGGAAATAATCTCCATATAGCAATTTCAGATAGTTCTAAATTAGGGCTTATGAGGAATTTAAAAGCTATAACAAAAAAAAATATAGAATTATACGCCGCAAAAGTATCTCAAATCTCAGAATTCATCCAAAAACTCCAAAGTGAGAGTGGAGATGTAACTACAGAAACAATTAGAAAAGAAAATAAAGAAAAGACAAAAACATTTGATTCTGATTTAGGAGAAGCAGGCGAGGTTCTTGATAAAAAACCTGAGGAAGATATTGAGGCAATAGAAAATGAATCTGAGGTAATTAAATTTAGTACAGCAGTTGTAGCTGATGCAATTAAATTGGGAGTAAGTGATATACATATAGAGCCATACAGATTTTCATCTAGAGTGAGATACAGATTAGATGGTATGTTACAAGAACAAGAAGAGTATAAACAATTTTTACATGATAACTACGGCGCAGTTGTAACTCGATTTAAAATAATGGGTAAATTGGATATTGCTGAAAGAAGATTACCTCAAGATGGAGCAATAAACTTTAAGATCGACGGAAAAGTAGTTGATCTTCGTTTGTCTATACTTCCTACAGCAAGCAATGAAAGAATTGTAATGCGTATTTTAAACAAAGACGCTGGAGACATAACTCTAGAGCAATTAAATTTTGAGGATGTTGATCTTAAAAATTTAAGAAAAGCAATTCACAGTACGCAAGGACTAATTTTAGTTACAGGGCCTACTGGTTCAGGAAAATCAACAACACTATACAGTATACTTAAAGAGGTAAGTAAACCGCATTTGAATATTTTAACAGCTGAAGATCCTGTTGAGTATGAGTTGGATGGTGTTGGTCAAGTTCAAATTAAAGATGATATAGGCTTATCGTTTGCATCTGCTTTAAGATCATTTTTGCGACAAGACCCTGAAATAATTTTAGTTGGAGAGATGAGAGATAAAGAAACTGTTGATATAGGATTAAAAGCTGCATTAACAGGTCACTTAGTTTTTAGCACTCTACACACTAACGATGCTCCAAGTACGATCACTAGATTACAAAATATGGGTACACCTGATTATTTAATAAGTGCTGCAACACAGATGGTACTTGCTCAAAGATTAGCAAGACGAAACTGTAAAGATTGTAGAGTTCCAGATGAAGATGTAACCCCCAAGGTATTAACTGATTTAGGCTTTTCACCTGAACAAGCATCAAGAGTGAAAGCTACAAAAGGAAAAGGTTGTGCTAAATGCAAAGATACTGGTTATAAAGGACGACAGGGAATTTATGAAATTATGGTCGTATCTAAACCAATCAAAGAAGCAATATTAAGACAAGCTACTACTCCAGAACTTAGAGAGATTGCAATTAAGGAGGGCTTTCAAACCATGCAAGATATGGGCAGAAGAATGATCGCTAACGGTGATCTTAATTTTAGAGAATACGAAAGAGTATTAAGTAGTTAACAATGGAAGCCTATACATATAAGGGTATTTCACAAGGAAAGTATGTTGAAGGAGAAATTGAGGCTTTAAACCAAGATGAAGCTTCATTTAAGCTTAAAGAACAACAAATAATCATAACTAATCTAATTAAATCCAAGAAGAAAAAAGGAGAAAAAAAAGAAAAATCAAAGAGTAAAGGATTTTCTTTATTCGGTAAAAAAAAGGTAAAAGTAGAAGAAATTTTAATATTCTCAAAACAATTTGCAACCATGGTAAAAGCTGGACTTCCAATTTTACAGGTTTTAGCAATGTTAAGAGATCAATTAGAAGGTCCAGCTATAAAGGAAGTTGTTGAGGATATTAGAAAAAGCTTAGAAGGAGGTATGACACTTTCAAAATGTTTTGAAAAATATCCGCAATATTTTGACAACGTTTATACTAACTTAATTAAAGCTGGAGAGGCTAGTGGTAAATTAGATGTTTTTTTAATGAAAATTGTTGATGACTTAGAAAAAAAAGAAAAAATTAAGAAAAAAATTAAAAGTGCACTAATGTATCCAAGTATAATGTTTACGGTTGCAGTGACTGTTAGTGCTTTTATGTTAATTAAAGTAGTCCCAGTTTTTGCCGAAATGTATGATGGTATGGGTATAGCACTTCCAAAGCCTACTGCTGTGATCATGAGTATGAGTAATTTTTTAAGAGGTACGGGCGGAATGCTTTTACTTTTTTCTGCAATTGGTGGATATGTTGTATTTAAATATTTAACTACAAAAAATGAAGCAATAAAATACAGATGGCACAAACAAGTTTTAAAATTACCTGTATTTGGTGATTTAATACTGAAATCTTTGTTAGCTCAGATATCATTAATTATGGGAAATCTCAGTGCAGCAGGAGTTAATTTATTAGAAAGTATTGAGATTGCAAAATCAGTAAGTAAAAATGTTGTAGTAACAGAGGCTCTTGAAAACGTTAAAAAAGGAGTTTTCTCTGGAGATACACTAACAAAATTATTTTTAAAAGAACCACTATTTCCACCAACCTTCAGTCAATTAATTTCTGTTGGTGAGCAAACGGGTCAATTAGATGAAATGTTTAATTCAGTTGCAGTTTATTATGAAGCTGAGTTTGATACAGCAGTTGATAACATGTCTAGTTTAATTGAACCTATCATGATCGTTTTCATGGGTCTTATGATTGGTGGATTAATGATAGCAATGTACTCTCCAATATTTAATGTTGGTGCTTTAATTGGTTAAATCTTTTTTGTAAGAACTAAGTGATTAACCCATTGCTGTTCATCTTTTTTAAAAACAGCATCATCCATAATTTGTTTTATAAAATATGTACCAAGACCACCTGGCTTAATATCGTCTAATTTTCTATGTTGAATATTTTCAGCAACTACTGGCTTACCTTTGTCAAAAAAACCAATCTCTAATTGATTGTCATTTAAAGATATTTTTATTTGCATATGATCTTTGGTATCTTCAACGCCTTTGTATGCATGTTTGACAATATTTTGTGCAGCCTCAGCGATAGCCAAAACTAATTCATCTTTTAATTCATTATCGAGTTTTAATTTATCAAAAACTTCTCTAGAAAAAACTCTTACCTCTTTTAAACTTTTAGTGTGGACGATGAAATCTTTTGTTTCTGTTAGGTTCATTACTCAAGGTTTAAAATTTGCTCCAACTTTGCCATCATTATTACTTTTAAAACAGATTTACTTACCTCTTTAACTACTACTTTTGTATTTGTCTCTAATGCCTTTTGATGACTTTCAATTAGTACTGAAATTCCTGAAGAGTCCATGTATGAAACATCTTTTAAATTCAAATGAACTTCTTTTCCCGCCTCAACTAACGGCAAAATAACTTCTTTGGCCTTTTCGGTTACATCCATATCAATTTCACCGTTAAGGAATACAGTTGATATATTTCCCTCTTCTGTAATTTTGTAACTCATAAAAAACGTACTGATAACATTAATAAAGAATTATTAAAATTGATAAATTACGTCAAAATGGCCATAAAAAACAGAAAATGTCTTATTTCCTTGGTTTTTTAACTAACTTCATTCTTTACATAATTATTATAATTAATAAAAATACGTAAATATTAAATTTTTGATCCTAAAGGGAGGGTTATGAAAAAAAATAAAAACAATAAAGGTTTTACCTTAATCGAATTACTAGTTGTTGTTGCAATTATTGGTGCATTAGCAGCTGTAGGTGTTGTTGCTTATAATGGTTATACAGCAGCAGCTAAAAAGAATTCAACAAAATCAATTCACGCAAACGTTGTTAAATATGTTGCATCGGAACTTGCTAAATGTAATTTAGATTCTGACTCAGAAGTATTTGGTGGAGCAGACAGTGTAGATTGCGATAGTACTGCGGCAGAACTCGTATCTATGCTTGCAGGTAGCAATTCACCACTACAGGATAAAGATCCTTACCAAGGTGATGCAGCAGTTGTTAGCTCCGAACCAACTAAACCAGAAGGTAACGTTGTAATAGAAGCTGACGGTAGTGATATTAACTTTACAACTTCACCAACTGACGATTCTGCTGATAACTTAACTGCAACTATAACGGTTGAGTAAATAGTAGATTAGTAAAAAGCTGTTGAAAAAAAAAAAAATTTTTGGATTTAGCTTAATAGAGCTTCTTGTAGTCGTTGCAATTATAGGTGCCCTTGCAGCAATTGGAACCCTGTCTTACAGCGGCTACACATCATCAGCAAAAAAATCTGCAGCAACAAATACAATGCAAACCATTGGTTTAATGCAAGCTGAATATTATTCGTTAACAGGAAGTTATTATGGAGGTGAATGCCCACCAACTGACGAAACGGTAGAAGGTATTTCGCAATCTTTATTTGACGCTGCAGAAGACGAAGATGTAATTGATTCTGAAAATTATCTTTTTTGTGTAGTAACGGATGACTCAGAATCTTACATTGTAAAAGCTTGCGAAGGAGACAAAGATGGAACAGCTTGTAAGACAGGAGCTACAATATTGGAATTAAACGCTAAGGGAGCAAAAACTAATTGGTAAATAATTTTTGTCTAAGAAATGTCTATTTTAAATACAGGAGATTTTCTAAAAAAACTTTTCTCAGGTAATTCCTCTTTAAAAACTAAGCTTTTCTCAACTTTAAGCATTATTTGGATGATTTTAATTGGTTATATTATTTGGTGGAATGGTGTACAAAGTCCAGGGATTGATAAAAGTTTTAAATGGGATGAGTGGATATGGTTTGGATTTGTTCCGGCAATCACACCATTTATAATTTTTATTATTTGGAAAAAAAATGAGTAAAGTAAAATTATTATTTAGAATTTCAGCAATTTTGATTTGCGGGTCTTATTTTTTAATGCAGAGCGCATCAGCAACAGAAAAAAATATAACCTATATGCAAATTTTACAAAAACCAAATGATTTAGAATTAAATATAAAGTATGCCCAACAACAAGGTAAGATGGGTAACTTCAAGCAAACCATTTCAACATTAGAAAGATTGAACATGGTTTATCCAGATAACATAGAAATAAAAATGTATTTACTTTCCGTTCTTGTTCAAGCAGACTCACCTGATAAAGCTTTAACTGTAATTGATGAAATTAAAAACAATGAAGATGCGACCGAAGAAGATTTATTAACCGTTGCTGAAATTGAACAAGAGTTAGAAGATAGAGCTAGACCTAAATTATGGAATTTCGTTGCAGGAGTAAATTGGGGCCTTTCTCAAAGTAATAATGTTAATAGTGTATCAAAAACAAGATTACAAATGAGTTCAGACGCTTTGGATGTATTTACTTCACCAATGCATGACAGGACTTACAGTGTAAGCAGTGACATTTCTGCAATAAGACAAATTGGAGACAGCTCATCATTTTTACTTAGTGCAAGTGTTTCAGATTCACGTCAAGTAGTAGAAACTGGTGATGATGTTGAGGGTTATACTTTAACATCTGCTTATGACACTCAAATTGCAAATCAAGGTATATCTATATTTGGAATGCTAAGTAAATCAGATTATATTGACGACGCTGATAGTTTTTCAACCATGGCTGGGTTGTCTGGTTTTTTCCCAAGTGGGGATAGAAGTACTTATAGTTACTCATACACATTTTCAGACTCCAAAGGAAACCACAATTCATCTGACACAACAGCAAACGAGTCAAATGCTATTGGACATAGTATTACCATTGGACACGATTATTCACTAACAGAAGTAATTTCTACGAGTTTAGGCTCAGGGTACAGCATTTCAGAAAATAAAGTTGGTGCAAATGATTATGAAACCTTTGATGTAAGTCTTAGAGTAAACTTTAACCTGCCTTATGCATACATTTCAGTTGGAGACGCCTTATCTTTCAATGAATATTTTGAATTTGACTCTAGTAATAATTCAGCCCTGGTCAGATCTGATGTTGCAAATACTTTTGATATTATCGTTTTAAAGCCACTAGGAGATTTTTTTCCATTTTTAGATCCAAATAAATTAATAAACCTCTCATTTTCATATGACAAAACAATATCTGAAGCCAACATTATAAATTACGATTATGTGGCAGAATCCTTTGGTTTTGGAATTTCAAGATCTTTTAATTTAAGATAAGTTTTACTAAGTATTATATAGAGGAATTATTATTGTTTTCCTAAGATTTTGGATTTTGACCATTTTTATGGGGTTTTTTATATATAATATGAGTTGCAAAAAACCCAAACTGAGTAAATTAAAGGTTTTTTGTAAACAAAAAATTGGTATAAAGTATGCGTATGAAGAAAATATTGTCAGTTCTAGCCGCATTGATCTTGTTTGCAAATACATCATTTGCTGAGGAGTTAAGTATTGAAAAACAACTAGTTGGTATAGTTGGTGCTATAAATGGTACAGTTAAAACTGAAACTAGAACTCTTAAGGCTGGTGACAAGATTTATCTTAATGAAACAATATACGCTTCTGAAAACTCAGGAACACAAATACTACTTTTAGACCAATCAACATTTACAATCGGCTCAGAGTCAGAAGTCGTGATGGATACTTTTATATATGATCCAGAAACTAGTGATGGAAAGATTGTTGCAAGTGTTAAACAAGGTAGTTTAAAAGTAATATCAGGATTAATTAGCAAAAAAAATCCAGACAGTTTAACTGTTGAAGTTCCAGAGGGAACATTAGGATCTAGAGGTACAGAATTTCAAACAAATGTATCAAAAGGAAAAACTGATACTTTATTAATCGGACCAGGAAAAAATAATACTTTAGGTTTGAGACCTGGTGCAGTTTTAGTTGGAAATAATCTTGGTCAGACACTACTTGACAAACCTTTTAGTGTTGCAAGTATGGCAAAAGGTAAAGCTCCAAGTAAAGCGAGACAAATTACAAAAAATCAATTAAAAAAATTCAATAAAAAAATGAAAGCTTTAAGAGTAGCTAAAGCTTCTGGTGCTACTAAAGAGGAAAAGAAAGCACTAAGAAAAAAAATTAGACAGGAATTAAAAGCTCAAGGTTTTGAAAAAGACGAAATAAGAACCTTAATAAAAGAAAATTTAAGAAAAGACAATGAGCAGAGATTAGTGCTGCTAGGTGAAACTGAACCACAATCTACAGAATTAGATGTAGATCAAAATATAGCAGAGGAAGTTGAAGTTGAAGCTCAGGAAATAGATGTTGCAGAGCCAGAGAAACCAAAAGCAACAGAGAAGACAAAAGAAAAAAAAGAGCAAAAAGCTAATAAGAAAAAAAATAAAAAGAAAAAAGGTAAAGCTAAAAAGAAAAAAGGTAAAAAGAAAAAAGAAAAAGCTAAAAAGAAAAAATCAACTAAGAAAAAAGCTACTAAAAAAACATCTAAGAAAAAAGCTTCTAAAAAAACAACCAAGAAAACAACTAAGAAAAAAGCAACAAAGAAAAAAGCTACAAAGAAAAAAGCAACTAAGAAAAAAGCTACTAAGAAAAAAGCGCCTAAAAAGAAAAAAGCAGTAAAGAAAAAAGCTCCTAAAAAGAAAAAAGTAGTTAAGAAAAAAGCTCCTAAAAAGAAAAAAGTAATTAAGAAGAAAAGAATAGTTAAAAAGAAAGTTGCTCAAAAGAAAAAGAAGAGAAAAAAGAAGAGAAAAAAGAAATAATCTCTAAATCCCTCCTAAGTTTTATTTACTTTAATAATAATAAATATACATTCTAAATGTGAAGCTATTATTGTCAAAATACAAAAACTATTTAATTTTTTTTCTATTACTAATTTTTTTAATTTCAATAAAAATTTCAAATCCAAGTTTTGTAAAATCAATATCTTTTATAAGTTTTGATCTTTATCAAAAAATTTTTCCATTAATTAAAAATGAAACTGAGGTTGTAATAATTGATATTGATGAGAAAAGTTTAGGTAAATTTGGTCAATTTCCTTGGAGCAGGTCAGTTTTTGCAAAAATTTTAGAAAATGTAAATGCAACGAACCCAAAAGCAATAGGTTTTGATGTTTTTTTTACTGAAAAAGACAAACAATCTCCTGATGAATTTTTAAAAGCTTATAATTTAATACCAACTGACGTAAGCCAAATTCAAAATTTAAAAGGTCACGATGAGTTATTTAGAGAAAAGTTAGAAAAATCTAAATCTGTAACTGCAGTTTTGGGAAGCAATGTTCCTTCTCATAGCAATTATGATAGAAAATCTAAAGCGCGATTTTTGTCTAAAGGTGGAGATCCTAAAAAATTTACTTATTCTTATCCATACTCAATTGGTTCTCTTGAAAAATTAGAGCAAAGTGTAAAGGGTCTTGGATCTATATCATTCTTAGATCAAACAGATGGAATTATAAGATCTTTACCTTTAATAGTTCAGTTTGAAAAAAAAATGTATCCAACTATGGGTCTTGAAATGGTTAGAGTTGGAGGAAATCAGAAAAATTTGTACGTTGAGATGAATGAAGTTGGTATTACAAGGGTTAGTTCTAGGCCTTATAAAATACTTTCTGATCCGAATGGAATAATTTGGATTAAATATAAAAAATCTCTTAAGAGCCAATATATTTCTGCTAGCTCAGTATACGAAGGTAAATTTGATGAAGAAAGGTTCAAAGACAAATATGTTCTAATTGGAGCCTCTGCGCAAGGGTTATTTGATTTAGTAAAAACTCCTTTAGGAAAAACTATCCCAGGTGTTGAAGTTCATGCCAATGTAATTGAAAATATATTAGACAATTCTTATTTAATTAGAAATCCAAATACATATATTTTTGAGTTATTTTTTTCGATATTAGTTGGCTTTATAACTTTCCTTCTCTCGCAAAGAATTAAACCAAAATATAGTTTATCAGTATTTTTTGGAAGCTTGATAATAACTATAGCTATTGGATTTAGTTATTTTTTATTTAAATCTGAGCTTGTCGATATTAGTTATCCAATTTTTATATTAACAATTACCTTTTTAACGGGGTTATATTTTAGATTCTTGGAGGAAAATAGAATTGCATTAGCAAATTTACAAAAAGAAGCAAAGTTACTTAAGGAAAGAGAGCTAGCGGGTGGAGTACAAAAAAGTCTTTTTCCAAATATAGAAAGGTTTGAGAATTTCATTTATGCAAAAAATGTTCCAGCAAGAGACGTTTCTGGAGATTATTATGATGTTGTAAAAGTAAGTCCAAACGAATATTTTTTCACACTTGCTGATGTTTCTGGAAAAGGGATTAAAGCTGGAATGTATATGGCAAAAGCATCATCAATATTCAGAACTTTATCTAATTTATCCTATCCATTAGAAAAAGTAGTATTTGGTGTGAATAACGAATTAGTGGAAGCTAAATTTAAAGGGATGTTTGTAACTGCAGTATTTGGAAAATTTAATATAGAAACAGGAGAAGTAAACTTTGTAAATGCAGGTCACGAAAGTATTATGGTTTTTGATCGTAACAAAAACTTTGAATTTATAAAATCTGAAATGCCACCAATCGGGATTATAAAATATTTTACTGAGTCCATGGTTAAATCTAAAACTATTAATTTAAAGGATAAAACATTTGTAGTTTATACAGATGGTGTAACAGAGGGATATCTTAAAAATGGCCAAGAACTAGGAGCAGATGGGGTTCAAAAAATTGTTACAGATCTCAACAATGTTTCACCTAAAATTATTGTTGATAGCATTGCAGAGCAATTAAATTGGGGAGCGGAAAAATTAAGAGATGATATAACATGTTTAGCCTTAGACTTAAAAAATACAGAATTAATAAAGCCATCAAAGAAAAAAAGGCAGGAAATCACTGGAGAAAATAAAAATTAATTAAACCCAAATTGGTTTATAAAAATTTTTCTTTTATTTATTTTAACATATAATAATATTTAATTTAGGGAAACGTGAAAAAATTATTTTTATTATTACCAGTTATTCTTTTTTTGAACGGTTGTGTACAAACAACCTCAATGATGGGACCAACTTATACGTTAGTAAAAACTGGAAGTGTTGTTCAAGCAGGATCATCTATTGCAACATCTTATGGTATAAAAAGTGCACTGGGTCAATCACCATCAGAAATTATTTTTTCTTTTGCAAAAAAAGAAAATAGCTCAAGAGAATGTGAAACTTTTCATTCATCTGACTTAAATGCGATATTTTTTGATACTTTAGATGAAATTGATTGTTTAAGAAATCCTTTTAGTATTCTTAAGTAATTTAATTACCTAAAATAATTTTTAATTCACCATTCTTTTCTAAAGCTCTTAATTCCTCATATCCACCAATATGTTTATCCTCTATAAATATTTGTGGAACAGTTCTTCGACCATTACTTTTTTTAATCATTTCTTCTCGAATTTCTAAATTATTTCCTATATCGATTTCTTTAAAAGTTGCATTATTTCTCTTTAAAAGTCTTTTTGCTGCATCACAAAATGCACACATAGGACCTGTGTACATGATTATATTTTTCATAATTTACATATAACAATTTTTAATTTTATTACTAGGTTTGAAAATCATTTTTATTTATTTTAATTCTGATACTTTTTCTATTAGCTTCAAATTTTTTTCTGTGTTTGATACTTTTTGAATGTACTCGCTTTCTCCAAAGTCTGAATGATGATGGTTTAAGAGATTTTCGCATAATTTTAATTACCTCATTTTCTGATTTTCCAGTTTTGCTCTTAATCTCTTCAAAGGTGATTCTATCTGCCCAAGCTGCCCATATAACCCAATCTGGACTCTCTATTTTTGGCTCAGGATTTTTAACTCTTGTTTGTGGTCTGTGACTTTTTTTCATAATTTTTTAGACAAATTTTATTAAATCATTAATGAAATTTTTATACCATGTGTTATACTGATAATAGATAGTCCTATCTAGCCATCTTTAGCTCCCGGTTTTATAGGACTATCCACATTTTTCAGTAATTCTACTTCCCATTTTTTTACTAAATAGAAATTTTTGGTGTAATAATGATGTTATCAATTTTTTATGAAACTAGGATTTATAGGCACAGGAAATATTTCATCAGATGTCATCACTGGCATTTGTAGATCTAATTTAAAATTTAAACAAATAATAATCTCCCCTAGAAATAAAAAAAAAGCAAAAAAATTAGAAAAAGAATTTAAAAAAGTAAAAATAGCAAAAAACAATCAAGAAGTTGTAAATAAATCTGATTGGATATTTATTGGAGTTCTACCTAAGGTTGCTAATCAAATATTACCTAATTTAATTTTTAAACAAAATCAAACAGTTATAAGTTTTGTTGCAACTTTAAATCTCTCAAAACTAAAAAAAAAAATTAAATCTAAAATAAATTTAGTAAGAGCAATACCTATGCCACCAATATCTCTAGGACTAGGTCCAATTGTAATGTGTCCACCAAACACAAAAGTTAAGAACTTTTTTAATAAAATTGGAACTAGTATTGAAATTAAAAATGAAAAATTATCTAATAATTTTTGGGCAATTTCAGGAACAATGGCAGCATTTTATGAAACTTTGAAAAATTTGTCAGACTGGCTAGTAAAAAAGAAAACTAACAGAAGCAAAGCACAAGAATATGTTACTTCACTTTATTTTGCTTTAGCTGGATTAGCATTAGAAAACTCTGATAAAAATATGAAAAAATTTGTTTCCGATTCACAAACTCCTGGAGGATTAAATTGGCAAGGTGTAAATCAATTAAGAAAAGCTGGATATTATAAATTGTTACAGGGTTCCTTAAATAATTTGTTAAAAAGATTAAATAAATCTTAATTTATGCAGCAAAACACAAACATTTTGCAAGTTAATGGACTTTCAAAATATTTTGGAGGTTTAGCTGCAGTATCAAATTGCACACTTAATATTAAAAAAGGTTCTATCACAGGAATAATTGGACCTAATGGTTCAGGTAAGACAACATTATTCAATTTAATTGCAGGTAATTTAAAACCAAATCAAGGTAAAGTTTTATTCAATAATGATGATATTACTGGAGTTCCTGCTTACGAGCTTTTTTCAAAAGGTATATTAAGAACATTTCAAATAGCTCATGAATTTACAAATCTTACTGTATTAGAAAATCTGATGATGGTACCTGGAAATCAAACAGGAGAAAAATTAATGAAAGTTTTAATGAGTTCCAAAATTATTAAATCAGAAGAAGAAGAAATCAAAAACAAAGCATTAGAGGTTGCTGAATTTTTGAATTTAAAGCATTTATCAAATGAGTTAGCAGGCAACTTATCTGGAGGTCAAAAAAAACTTTTAGAACTCGGAAGAACTATGATGGTGGATGCTAATCTAGTTTTATTAGATGAAGTTGGGGCAGGAGTAAATAGAACATTATTAAAAGATTTAGGAACCGCAATACTCAGACTAAATAAAGAAAGAGGGTATACTTTTTGTATGATTGAACATGATATGGATTTCATAAGCCGAATGTGTGATCCTGTTATCGTCATGTCTGAAGGCTCTGTATTATTTGAGGGCACATCTGATGAAGTCAAAAAAAATGAGAAAGTAATTGATAGTTATTTAGGGAGAAGAAAATAAATGGCATTTTTTGAGGGAAGTAAAATGACAGCAGGATATGGAGATGGTCCAGATATCATTAGCTCTTGTACAATAAATGTTGATAAGGGAGAGATTGTTGCAATCCTAGGCCCCAATGGAGCAGGCAAGTCAACAGCGATGAAAACTATGCTTGGATTACTTAATCTAAAATCTGGTAGTGTTTTGATTAATGGTGAGGACATCACAAATTTGTCACCACAAGATAGAGTCAAAAAAGGAATATCTTTTGTTCCTCAAAGTAGAAATGTATTTGCCGAGCTGACTGTAAAGGAAAATTTAGAAGTGGGTGCTTTTTTAAGAACAGATAAATTAGATAAAATCCTAAATGATATTTATGACTTATTTCCTATTTTAAAGGAGAAACAATCACAAATAGTTGGAGAGCTATCAGGTGGTCAAAGACAACAAGTTGCACTTGGACGTGCATTGATGATTAAGCCTTCAGTATTAATGTTAGACGAACCTACAGCTGGCGTCTCTCCAATTGTGATGGATGAGTTATTTGAACATATCATTAAAGTAAAAAAAACTAATGTTGCAATAATAATGGTAGAACAAAATGCTAAACAGGCTCTAAGTATTTCTGATAGAGGTTATGTTTTAGTAACAGGTCAAAACAAGTTTGAGGGATCAGGCAACGAACTTTTAAATGATCCAGAAGTTAGAAGATCTTTTTTAGGAGCTTAAATGGATTTTATAAATGCAATTGTATTACTTTTAAATTACACAGTAATTCCAGCGCTTACATATGGATCCCAGCTAGCATTAGGTGCGATATTTGTAACGTTAGTCTACGGTATTTTAAGGTTTGCTAATTTTGCAACTGGGGACATGATGTCATTTGGAACAATGGTTGCCGTACTTTTAACATTTTATTTTCAATCTTTAGGAATTAGTTTTGGTTTTTTGCCTACTGCCTTACTAACAATACCACCCGCGATTTTAGCTATGATTTTTTACATGTTATTTATTGATAAGTTTGTATTCAGTTATTATCGAGTTAAAAAAAGCCCACCTGTTCAATTAGCGATGGTAAGCGTTGGTGTAATGTTCGTTACACAAGCAATAATAAGGATAATCATAGGACCATTTGATAGAAGATTTTTTGATGGGGAAAAATTTATTTTAAAAGCTAATGAATTTAAGGAAATGACTGGGTTAAATGAAGGTTTAACAATCAAATCTACCCAAGCAATAACAATTTTTGTTACGGTACTTGTAGTTTCAATAATGTTTTGGTTTTTAAATAAAACTAAAACCGGAACAAGCATGAGAGCTTACTCTGACAATGAAGACTTAGCTTTACTCTCTGGGATAGATCCAAAAAAGGTTGTTCTAATCACTTGGATTATTGCAGGTATCCTAGCAACTATTGGTGGAGTACTTTATGGTTTAGATAAGAGTTACAGACCTTTTGTTTATTTTAATAATATGTTGCCAATTTTTGCAGCAGCGATTGTTGGTGGAATTGGGAATCCATTTGGAGCTTTTCTTGGAGGCTATGTAATTGCATTTGCAGAAATTTTAGTTACTTATGCTTATAAAAAATTTTTTGCATATTTATTGCCAGAATTCATGGAACCAGATTCCCTTATGCAATTATTATCAACCGACTATAAATTTGCAGTATCATTTTCCATTTTGGTTATTGTACTACTTTTTAGACCATCAGGAATATTCAAGGGTAAAACTCTATGATGCAACATAAAAATATTATTGCTGCTTACTCAATAATGATATTGTTGATTATTGCTGTTGGAGTACTACAGTCTTGGACTATAGCTCTTACAATTTTAAACTATTGTTTAATATCTGCAGTAATGACAATAGGAGCAAATATTCAATGGGGTTATGCTGGTCTAATTAATTTTGGAATTATGGGTTACACCGCTCTAGGAGGATTGGCGGCAGTTTTAGTAAATGTACCACCTGTTAAAGAAGCTTGGAAAGCCGGGGGATCGGGTATGGTTGTTTCTTTAATTCTTATAATATCTGGTGTTTATATAATCCGCACAGTTCTTAGAAAATTCGAAAATTCAAAAAAAAGAAATTATATAGTTGCAGCAATTATTGTTATAGGTTTTGTATTCATAAGATATATTTCTGGCCCAGCAATTGAAAATATAGAAGCTGTTGACCCAGCCAAAACAGGGTTTCTTGGTGGATTAGGTTTGCCAATAATTTTCTCATGGATAGTTGGAGGTTTGTTTGCTGCAGGTATAGCTTTCATAGTCGGTAAAATTGCACTTGGACTAAGAGCAGACTATTTAGCGATAGCAACTTTACTTATAGCTGAAATTATAGTTTCAATAATTAAACATGAAGATTGGCTAGCAAGAGGCGTAAAAAATGTTATTGGTTTAAAAAGACCGGTTCCTTACGAAGTCGATTTACAAGGTTCAACGTGGTTTATAGATTTAGTAGAAAAATTTCATTCAAAAAAATTAGATCTAATTACCTCTTTGTCTGAAAGACAAGATGTTTTAAATCAATTAGTAATTGATGCATCTTCAGTTTATGTAAAATTGTGTCTTGCAGGTCTATTTTTGACTGTTGTAATAATTTTATTAATTCTTACTCAAAAAGCATTGTATTCTCCTTGGGGAAGAAAGATGAGAGCCATAAGAGATAATGAAGTAGCTGCAAATGCAATGGGAAAAAATGTTGTAAAAGAACATTTATTAATATTTATTTTGGGTTCAGCAATAGTTGGAATAGCTGGCGCTATGATGGTTACAAATGATGGCCTGTTTACACCAGGCAGTTATAGACCAATGAGATACACATTTGTAATATGGGTAATGGTAATTGTTGGAGGAACTGGAAATAATTTTGGCGCAATTCTTGGAGGTTTTGTTGTTTGGTTTTTATGGGTAGAGGCTGCACCAATTGCTTTATTTTTTATAAATTTTTTTACTGCGCACTTGGAAGAAACTAATGCAGTTAAACAACATTTAATTCAAAGCGCTGCATATTTTAGATTTTTACTAGTTGGAATTGGACTTTTGATTATAATGAGATATCGTCCTAAAGGATTGATACCAGAGAAAATAAATATTAAATAAATTATGTTTTTTTATATTCTAACAGGCATTGCAATTGGGATTATTATTTATTTAGGAGATAAATACATATTTTAATGAATAAAAATCTTATTTTATTAACTTTAAGTCAGATTTTTAGTTTTACAGCAGCTCCAGTTACTGTTTTTTTAAGCGGAATTATAGGATCTCAAATAAGTCCCATGAAGTCATTAGCGACTTTACCCATGTCAATTTCTGTTGTTGGAATAGCTATCGGCGCAATTGTAGCTACAAAAATTATGAGCTTAGTGGGAAGAAAACTTGGTTTTATCTATGCATCAATTGGTAATGCATTATTTTCAATTTTGGCAGCTTATTCAATATTTAATCAGAATTTTTATATTTTTTGTTTTGCCAACTTTTTTATAGGTATTGGAATGGCCTTTACTCATCAATATCGTTTTGCTGCTGCAGAAAGTGTTGAAAAAAAAATGGCTCCAAAAGCGATTTCAATACTATTATTTGGAGGGATCATCTCAGCTTTTTTAGGACCAAGTTTAGCCAACTATTCAAAAGATTTAGTTAGCGAGAATTTGTATGTAGGATCATATTTATCTTTAGCAGTTTTAACATTTATACCCACAATTCTTTTTTTGTTTTATGAAAGTAAAATGATTATAAAAGAAAATGTTAATTATACTGGAAGAAGCTATTTAGAATTAATTTCTCAACCAAGATTTATTCAAGCGTTAGCAGCATCAGCATTTGGATATGCAATAATGACTTTTTTAATGACAGCAACACCTATAAGCATGCATGTTATGGAAAAAATGAGTTTAAGTAAAACAGGTATGGTAATTCAATTTCATGTCGCCTCAATGTTTTTGCCATCACTTGTAACTGGACACTTAATTAAAAAAATTGGCCATAGCAACGTAATCTATATTGGTATATTTTTTTACAGTATAACTTCGTTTATAAGTATTTTTGATCAAACTTTTTTTAATTATATGTTTGCCCTTATTTTTTTAGGTATAGGTTGGAATTTTTTATTTATATCAGGAACAAGTTTACTTGTGCTTACATACGAAGAAAAAGAAAAATATAAAGCACAGGGCTTAAATGATTTTATCGTTTACTCTGTTCATGCATTAGGCAGTTTATCAGCAGGAGTGTTTATTACTCTAACAAGTTGGAAGATAATGAACTTAATTTGTATTCCTTTTATGATATTAATTATTTTAGCGAGTATAAGAGCTGATATATCAAATAAACAAAACCCTAGCGTAATAAAACGCTAGGGTTTTTAAAATAAAAATTATCTTTGTTTTTTAGTTTTAAACTTGCCGCCTTTAATTTCTTTCTCCAAGAAAGAACCAAAAGCTTCACCAACATCAGTAAACTCTACTCCTGTTGCACCTTCATAATTTACAGCTTTTCCTTTAGCTAGTAAATCAAGAGCTTTTTTAAGTTGGCCTGGATAGATTTTTGTTCCGGGTGCATTCGCAACAGACATTACATTTTTTTGAATAGTATTTCTGTCTGCTTTACCACCAGCTTGCATTGCAAGTGTAATTAATGCAGCTGCATCATAAGATTCACCTGTGTATGGTCCTGATGAGTCAATACCAGCAGACTTAGCTACTTTTGCAAATACTCCAGCACCTTTTCCAGTTGATCCCGGTATAGATCCAAATGATTTATTTAAAGCTTTACCAAAAGAATCCGTAAGCGAGTCTCCAATCATACCATCAGATAAAATAAATTTATCAAACGCGCCTGAATCTAAAGATCCTTGAATAATACCTTTTCCACCTTGATCAAGATATCCAATAACTGCAACAGCGTCTCCACCTGCAGAAGCTAATGTTGCTACTTCAGATGAATAATCTGCTTTACCATCTTCGTGAGCTGCAACTGTTGTTACTTTAATACCATGGGCTTTAACTGCAGCTGAATATACATCTGCAAGTCCTTTTCCATAGTCGTTATTTGTATAAGTTATTGCAACGCTTTTAACTCCTCTATCTTTAGTTATATCTGCAAGAATTTGTCCTCCTCTTGCATCTGATGGCGCAGTTCTAAAAAAATAACCCCTATCATTAATATCTGTTAGTCCTGGAGATGTAGCTGATGGTGAAATCATAACAACTCCATTCGGTACAGCAACTTTTTCTGCAATTGCTCCAGTGACACCTGAACAATCTGCTCCCATAATTGCAACAGCTCCACCAGAAACTAATCCTTCAGCGGCTGTAACAGCTGCAGCAGAATCCACACAAGTCGAGTCTGCTCTTGTTACTGATATTTTTTTACCGCCAAGTAATGAGCCTGAGTCCGAAGCTTCTTTGAAAGCAAGTTCTGCAGACGCTGCCATTGCGGGTGTAAGTGATTCAATTGGACCAGTGAAACCTAAAATAATGCCCATTTTAATTCCGTGTCCATCTGCATTAGAATTTGTGACCATAGAAAATACAAATAAAAATACAGCAATTATTAATTTTCTCATTTTTCCTCTAATTTGTTAGTATTTATAAAAAATCAATTTAAGGACGATTAAATTTAATTTTCAACATTAAAATTATTATATATTTTGATAGGAAAATGCTGGTATTTTATTCAAAAAAGAAACTTTAAACATGAAAAAATTGTGGCGAGCATCAAAAAATCAAATTTTGAATTCAAATTTGATGCAGTATGAAAAATTCATAAAAGATAAATATCATCTTAATTTCAAAAGTAATTACGATAAAATATTTAATTGGAGTATAAAATATAAAGGAAATTTTTGGGACAGTATTTGGGATTTCTGTAAAGTTAAGGGACTTAAAGGAAAAAATAAAATTAAAAATTCAAAAATTTTTTATAAAAATTTATTTTTAACTGACTACAAATTAAACTTCGCTGAAAACATCTTAGTTAAAAGTGATAATTCAAAAGCTATTACATTCATAAGTGAAAATGGGTTTAGAGAAGAAAGATCATGGTTTCAGTTAAATCAAAATGTGAGAAAGATAATTTCATATTTTAATAAAATAGGTATTAAAAAAGGTGATAGAGTGTCTGCATACTTACCAAATATAATTCAAACTGTTGAAAGCTTTGTTGCTACTTCTGCAATTGGAGCAATATGGTCATCTTGTTCTCCAGATTTTGGTTTAAATGGTCTGATTGAAAGGTTTGCTCAAATAAAGCCAAAAATTTTAATTATTGGTGATAGATATTATTATAACGGAAAAGAAATCAATGTTATTGAAAGACTTCCGGATATATTAAAAAGAATTAAATCAATTAAACATGTTTTAGTAATTAATTACCCTGGAAAAAAATATCTAAATTTAAAGAAATCTAAAGGTATAAAATTAAAATTCTGGAAAGAAATTGAAAGATATCCCTCATCTTCAATTAATTTTAAAAAATTTAATTTTAATACTGAACTTGCTATCCTTTACTCAAGCGGAACGACTGGTAAACCTAAATGCATATGCCATAGGTCAGGTGGCATACTGTTACAACATTTAAAAGAACATCAGCTTCATTCAAATATAAAAGAAAATGATAATATTTTTTATTTTACAACATGTGGATGGATGATGTGGAACTGGTTAGTAACCTGTCTAGGATCTAAGGCGTCTATCGTTTTATTCGATGGATTTCCAATGTTTAAACAAAAAGATTTACTATTAAAAATTGTTAGTAAAGAAAAAATCACACTTTTTGGTGTAAGTGCTAAATATATAGATGCTTTAAAAAAAAGTAATATTTCAAATAATTTTGATTTAAAAAAACTAAATACAATATGTTCGACTGGATCTCCCTTATCAAAAGAAGGATTTGAATATGTGTATAAAAAAATTAAAAAAAATGTTCATCTTGCATCAATTTCTGGTGGCACAGATTTAGTTTCATGTTTCGTACTTGGAAATATTTATAAATCTGTAATTTCAGGAGAAATACAATCAAAAGGCTTAGGAATGGATGTGGATATTTTTAATGAAAGCGGTAAATCATTAAAGAATATAAAGGGCGAGTTGGTTTGTAAAACTCCATTTCCTTCAATGCCAACAAAGTTTTGGAATGATAAAAATAATAAAAAATTTCAAAACGCCTACTTTAACAAATATAAAAATATTTGGCATCATGGAGACTATGGAGAGATAAAAAATTCAGGTGGTTTTTTAATTTATGGCAGATCTGATGCTACTTTAAATCCTGGTGGTGTAAGACTGGGCACAGCAGAAATATATTCCGAAGTAGAAAAATTTAAAGAAATAAAAGAGTCGATTGTCGTGGGTCAATCTTGGGATAATGATATCAGAGTAATTTTATTTGTTATCCTTAATAATGGGGTGATATTAAATGATGAATTAATAAAAAAAATTAAACAACAGATTAGAATAAATGCTTCACCAAGACATGTTCCAAATAAAATATTTAAAGTAAACGACATTCCTAGAACCAAAAATGGAAAAATTGTCGAATTAGCGGTGAAAAATATAATAGAAGGTAACACAATTAAAAATAAAGAAGCGCTGGCAAATCCTGAAGTTTTAGAGGAATATACACAAATAAAAGAATTATATGAATTTAAAAAAAATTGATCCGAAATTTTCAAAAAAAACAAACCCTAGGATTGGTTTGATTGCTTTAGCCTCAGATTTTATAATTGAAAAAGATTTTGCAGATGTCATCAAAGATAAAGATATAGATTTTTTTTGTTAATCGTATAAAGACATATGACCCTTTAACTAAAGAAAATTTAATTAAAATGTCAGAAGATCTTACAAATGTCACCAATGATATTTTGCCAAATGAGAAAATCGATTGTGTTGTTTATGGTTGTACATCTGGAACAATTGCAAGCGGTTATGAAACTATTGAAAAAAAGATAAAAAATGCAAAACCTTCATCAAAAGTTACAACTCCAAGCTCTGCAGCTATAGCTGCATTAAAAAAATTGAATATTAAAAAAATTTCTATTTTTACTCCTTATCCCCAAAAATTGAATAATCAAGTTGTCTCTTTTTTCAAGGATGAGAAATTTCAAGTAACATCAAATTCATATTTAGATATTGATTCCGATAGTGATATTTGGAAAGTAGATCCAGATTTTTTGTATGAAGTTTTAACGAATATGGATCATGGAGATGCTGATGCAGTATTTATTTCGTGTACGGCTCTCCCAGTTCTTCAAATTATTCAAAAACTCGAAAAAAACTTAAATAAATTTGTTCTTTCTAGCAATCAAGTTTTAATTTGGGATACGTTAGAAAAGATTGGACAAAATAATTTTGTATCTGGTTTTGGAAAGTTATTTAATTCAAATTAATCATGTCCTTTACAAAAGATGAATATAAAGAAAGATTAAAAAAAACAAAACAATCTATGCAACAAAAAGGCATAGAACTACTAATATCCCAAGATACCAATAATATGAATTATCTTACTGGATATGATGCATGGTCTTTTTATTATTCTCAATGTGTACTTGTCCATGTTGATCTAGAAGAGCCGATTTGTTTTGTTAGGGCCCAAGATGCTGGAGGTGCTTATATTAAGACATATTTAAAAAAGGAAAATATTATAGTTTATAAAGAAAAGTATATTCATACATGGCCAACACACCCATACGATGCATTAATCGATTTTATTAAAGAAAGAAAATGGGAAAAATCAAATATTGGTGTCGAAATGGATAGTCATTACTTTACTGCATTTTGTTACGAAAAGTTAAAACAAGGATTGCCAAATGCAAACATTAAAGACTCTAAAAGACTAGTTAATTGGGTAAGATTAATAAAATCAGATGCAGAAATAAATCTAATGAAGGGAGCTGCAAAGATTTCTGAAAATGCAATGAAAGTTGCAATGAATAGTATAAATCCTGGAGTAAGACAGTGTGATGCAGTAGCAGAAATTCAAAGAGCTTTATTTAGAGGAACTCCAGAAATTGGTGGAGAATATGCAAGTATTGCTGTTTTATTACCCACAGGCAAAGGCACATCCGCATCACATTTAACGGCTACAGATGAGAAATTTATAAAAGGAGAGGCGACAGTTGTTGAATTATCTGGAGTAACCAAAAGGTATCATTGTCCAATGGCACGAACAGTCCATCTTGGAAAACCAGAGCAAAAAAAAGTAGATGCAATGAAAGCTACAAACGAAGCCTTGAATGAAGGAATATCTGCAGCAAAACCTGGAAACACAGCAGACGATGTGGCTCAAAAATTTTGGGGGGTTCTTGATAAATATAATATTAAAAAAGAGTCTAGAACAGGATATTCAATTGGAATCGGATATCCCCCAGATTGGGGTGAACATACTTTAAATATTTATAAAGGTGATAAAACTATTCTAAAACCAAATGTTTGTTTTCATATGATTGCTGTAATGCAATTTGGGGATTGGGGTGTTGAAGCATCAGAGTCTGTAAGAATTACAGACAAAGGAAGTGAGTTATTTTGTAATTTCCCCAAAGACTTGCATATAAAATAACTTGAAAAAACATCACACAAATGTTTTAAAACACGCTTATGTCTAAGAATTCAGAATTCGTCAAATTTGATAAAGTTGATAAAAGTTATGATGGCAAAGTTTTAGTTGTTAAAGATCTTAACTTAGACATTTCAGAAGGTGAATTTATAACAATGCTTGGACCATCTGGCTCTGGAAAGACTACTTGTCTAATGATGTTAGCTGGTTTTGAAACTCCAACAAATGGAGAAATTTACTTAGACTCAAATCCAATTTCAAATATTCCTCCACATAAAAGAGGAATTGGAATGGTATTTCAGAATTATGCACTGTTTCCACACATGACTGTTTATGAAAATTTAGCTTTCCCTTTAAAAGTAAGAAAAGTTTCAAAAGACGAGATAGATAAAAAAGTTGATAAAGCACTGTCTATGGTTTCTCTAACTGGTTTTGAAAACAGAATGCCAGGGCAATTATCAGGCGGACAACAACAAAGGGTTGCTGTAGCTCGTGCATTAGTTTTTGATCCGGCTGTTGTTTTAATGGATGAGCCATTAGGCGCTCTAGATAAAAATTTGAGAGAAAGCATGCAGTATGAGATTAAACATATTCATGAAAGTATTGGAGTTACTGTAGTTTATGTTACCCACGATCAGGGTGAAGCATTAACTATGTCAAACAGAATAGCTGTTTTTAATGATGGTAAAGTTCAACAACTTTCATCACCTGACAAATTATATGAAGAACCAGTGAATTCTTTTGTAGCAGAATTTATTGGGGAAAATAATACTTTCCAGGGTGAAGTATCGGATATTTCTAACGGAAAATGCAAAGTTAAATTAAAAGAAGGTGAAATAGTAGCTAATCCAATAAATGTTAAATCAAAAGGTGATAAAACTACTGTTTCTATAAGACCTGAAAGAGCTCTTATTAACCCATCTCAAAAAATGGATAATAATTATAAGGGAAAAATTGAGGAAGTGATTTATCATGGTGACCATACCCGTGTAAGACTTAACGTTCTTGGAAATTCCGATTTTATTTTAAAAGTTCCAAATAGTTCACAAAATATAGATATCAAACTTGGGAATACAATTAATATTAGTTGGAACTCAACCGATGCAAGAGCTTTAGACCCAAAATAAACCAATTTAGAATTATTCTCACTATAATCAGCCCTAATCCACTTAATTTTTAGTAAATACTTGGTTGACTCCGTTTTTTTTACTTGTTGTAATTATGTTTTTAAAAAAAACGTTTAAACGGAGGATAAATGAAAAAATTAAGTAAATTATTACTTACCCTTTCTTTTGCTCTTTCAATAACTTCATCAGCATTTGCAGTTACAGTTGCATCTTGGGGTGGAGCATACACTGAAAGTCAAAAATTAGGATATGGTGATCCTACTGCTAAGAAACTTGGTGTACCTATTAACTGGGTGGATTATTCTGGTGGATTATCAGAAATTAAAGCACAAAAAGAAGCTGGTGCAATTACATGGGATATAATCGATGTATTTGCAATGGATACTATTACTGGATGCGACGAAGGTTTATTTGTTGAATTTGATTTTGATAAAGACTTTCCTGCCGCTCCAGACGGAACTCCAGCGAGTAAAGATTTCTTTGCTCCAATGCCAAGTAAGTGTGCTGTAGGAAATATTTTATATTCTTGGACTTACGCTTATAATACTGAAAATGTAAAAGGTACTCCAAAAACTATAAAAGATTTCTTTAACACAAAAAAATTTCCTGGAAAAAGAGCTATATACAAAAGTGCTTTAACAAATTTAGAAATTGCTTTAGCAGCCGATGGTATTAAACCAGGAAAAGGTGGAGCAAAAATCTATGAAGCTTTAGAAACAGAAAAAGGTGTTGATAGAGCAATGAATAAGATCAAAAAACTTTGCACAGACCCTCAAGGTGGATGTGTATTTTGGTCTGCAGGTGCTCAACCACCAGAACTTTTAATGAGTGGTGAAGTAGTAATGGCAACTGGTTGGAATGGTAGATTCTTTAACGCAATCGTTGGAGAAGGTGCACCATTAAAACAAGTTTGGGATGGTCAAGGTCTTGACTATGAATATTTTGTTTTAGTCAAAGGTGGACCAAACGAAGCTGATGCTAAAAAAGCATTAGCTGAGATGACAAGTACAGAAGGTTTAGCAGGAAGTGCTAAATATATAGCATACGCACCTTGGAGAAAATCATCTTTAAAAATTATGGAAGCAGGTGAGCCGTGGTATAAAGACGGTAAAACAAACATGGTTCCAGAAATGCCAACTGCACCAGGAAACACAAAAAATTACTTCCTAGTTGATCCAATTTACTGGGCCGATAATGGTACAGAGCTTGGAGAAAAATGGGAAGCAATGAAAGCTGGACTATAATTTAAGTTTTAAAGACTAAAATTATATAATATATTTAGGGCGGTTTTAATAACCGCCCTTTTTATTTTATGAGCAGTGAAACTAAACAAATATTAACTACTGACGGAATTCCTTTAGAGGTAAGCTTAAAAAAAGCAGAAAAAAAAAATAAAATAAAAGCTTTTCTTTTAGTAGCTCCATTGTTACTTTTTTTAATAATTACTTACATTTTTCCAATAGGTGAAATGCTTTTTAGAAGCGTAGATGATCGAATGGTCACAAATATGCTTCCAAAAACATTTAAAGCAATGGAAAAATGGGATGGTAAAGAATTACCCCCAGAGGAAGTTTTCGAGGCATTTTATTTGGATTATAAATTTCTTGTTGAGAAAAAGACATTTGGAAAATTAGCTACTCAATTAAATTACGAAAAAAATGGTTTTAAAAGTATTCTAAAAAAACTTCAACGTAAAATGAAAAAATTTGAACAAGGTAATTATAAAGAGCAAATCATGAATGTGCATAAACGTTGGGCAAATGTTGAATATTGGAGAGCTATAAAGAGAAGAGCCCCAGATATTACTTATTCAAAATATCTCAAAGCAATGGATATGTATGAAAATGAAGATGGAAAAATATCACAAGTTTCAGAGGATAGAAGAGTTCACAGAATATTATGGCTTAGAACTTTGGAGATTGCTTTTTTTGTAACTATATTATGTTTTTTAATGGCGTATCCGATAGCACATTTACTAGCAACCTTACCAATGAAATATAGTAATCTATTAATGATTTGTGTTCTATTACCTTTCTGGACTTCTTTATTAGTAAGAACCGCAAGTTGGATGATACTTTTACAGCAACAAGGAATTGTAAATGATTTTTTTGTATGGATTGGCCTTGTTGGCGAGGAAAACAGACCAGAAATGATGTATAACAAAACAGGCACTTATGTTGCGATGACCCAAATTCTATTACCTTTTATGGTGTTACCGCTTTATAGCGTTATGAAGACAATTTCCCCAAGTTTAATGAGGGCAGGAAAATCACTTGGAGGAACTCCTTTTGTAGCTTTTTGGAAAGTTTATTTTCCATTAACAATTCCTGGAATTGGGGCTGGCTGTTTATTGGTTTTTATACTTGCAATTGGATACTATATTACACCAGCACTTGTTGGAGGTGCCTCGGGCACTTTAATAAGCAATCAAATAGCCTTTCATATGAAAAGTACTTTAGATTGGAGTTTTGCATCTGCAATGGGTCTAATGCTACTAACTGGAGTTCTTGTAATTTATTGGATTTATAACAAACTTGTTGGAGTAGATAATATAAAACTAGGATAATTATGGCATTACCAAAATATACAGAGACAAGATATAGAATTTGGCACTATTTTTATCTTTTTATTTGTACCTGTGTTTTTTTCTTTTTGATTGCACCTTTGTTTGTAATTTTTCCATTATCATTTAATGCAGAAGAGTTTTTAGTTTTTTCAGATGGAATGAAAAGATTAGATCCAGATGCATTCTCACTAAGATGGTATAAGGATATGATATATGGAACTAAAAATCCTTGGGGTCTTGCAACAAAAAATAGTTTTATAATTGCAACCTTTGCCACAATAGGCTCAGTGATACTTGGAACAGTTGCAGCATTAGGGTTAAGTAGCAGACACATGCCTTATAAAGGAATAATAATGGCTACATTAATATCTCCGATGATCGTACCTTTGATTATTTCTGGTGTTGCAATATTTTTCTTTATGGCAAAAGCAGGTTTGGCTGCTACACATACAGGAATAATTTTGGCACACATTGTTTTAGGAACTCCATTTGTAGTAATTACAGTGACTGCTACACTATCTGGTTTTGATCATAGTGTAACTAGAGCAGCATCAAGTTTGGGAAGTGATCCTGTTAATACATTTATGAAAATTACATTACCTTTGATTTTACCAGGAGTAATATCAGGTGGTTTATTTGCCTTTGTAACTTCTTTTGATGAAGTAGTAGTTGTTTTATTCTTAGCTGGATTAGATAATACAACTATTCCAATTCAAATGTGGACAGGTCTAAGAGAACAATTAAGTCCAACTATTTTAGCGGTTGCAACATGTTTAATTGTTTTATCAACTCTTATTTTAGTAACAGCTGAACTTTTAAGAAGAAGATCAGAAAGAATTAGAGGAATAAGTAGATAATTAATCTACCGACTCAATTACAGTAGCAATCCCCATACCAAGACCGATACATTGAGTTGAAAGTGCATATTTTTTATTTTCTCTTCTTAGAAGATCAGCAGCTTTTCCGGTAATCCTAGCTCCTGTAGCTCCAAGCGGATGTCCTAAGGCTAATGCACCTCCATCAATGTTAACTTTCTTTTGGTCAATACCTAAATCTTTTATACAAGCTAAAGATTGTGATGCAAAAGCCTCGTTAAGTTCAAAGATATCAATTTTATCAATTGATAAATCTGCACGCATAAGTGCTTTTTTTGATGCACCTATTGGACCAAGTCCCATGTAATCTGGATCACAACCTTCAACAGCTGTAGAAATTATTCTACCCAATATATTAAGATTATTTTCTTTTGCATAATTTTCCTCACAGATTATTGTTGCCGCTGCCCCATCAGTTAATGGTGAAGATGTTGCTGCGGTGACTGTTCCTTTTGTATCAAAAGCGAGTTTTAATTGATTTAATTTTTCTTGAGTACTATTGGGCCTAATATTTCCGTCTTCTTTACATTCACCTATTGGAATTATTTCTTCAGATAACTTTCCATTTTTTTGAGCTTCATGTGCCTTATTATGACTTGATATTGCAAACTCTTGTTGCTCTTCTCTTAAAATATTAAACTTTTTAGCTACGTTCTCAGCTGTAGTACCCATTGAAAAATATACATGAGGGTTTTCTTTTTCAGTATAAGGATAAGGGACTGGGTCAAATCCAGTATTTACTCTAGACATACTTTCTACTCCACCACAAATAAAAACTTTGCCTGACCCCATTGCAATTTTACCTGACGCTATATGGATAGCCTCCATTGAGGATCCACACCACCTGTCAACGGTCATACCTGACGTTTTAACATTCATATCCGCTAAAAAGGTAACTAATTTTCCAATGTTGAAACATTGCTCACCAACCTGAAAAGCACAACCGACCACAATATCTTCAATATCTTCCTTATTAATTTTGCTTTTAGAAACTAAATTTTTTACAACTTCGGATAATAAATTTACTGGCTTAACATCAATAAGTGCACCCTTCCTTGCCATAGTGAAGGGCGAACGAGCATATCCAACAATAACAGGTTTAAACATATTAATATGTATATATATTTATTTAGGAAATGGCAAAGAGGTAATAGTACCTTTTACTAATTTGCCATCTAAGGTTTCTACTAAAACTTTTTGATTTTCTTTCCAATAATCTTTTG
Organism: uncultured Pelagibacteraceae bacterium; assembly: GCA_902572945.1. GTDB lineage: Bacteria > Pseudomonadota > Alphaproteobacteria > Pelagibacterales > Pelagibacteraceae > Pelagibacter. Next base: position 29,319 of record CACGHU010000001.1, on the reverse strand, counting down.
AAATCATTGAAAGACCTATATTTTTTTTTATTCTTGGTGAAAAAATTCCAGATGTAATTCTTCCAATAATTTTTTTACTTAGTGAAAGCACTGGTAAAAGCTTACCATTAGGTTTATAGGGTTTTCCACTAAACATAACCCCTCGCATTTTTTGTTTTAATCCACTTTTTTTAATTTTTTCAAGAGCTTTTTTTCCAATGAAATCATGATCATCAAATTTACAATATTTTTCTAAATTACATTCATAAGGATTGTTTTCTTTAGTAAAATCGTTTCCATATGACATTAACCCACCTTCTATTCTATCTATTAGATTAGGACATCCCGGTGAAATATTAAATTTTTTTCCAGCTTTCCAAATTGTATCCCAAAGATTTTCTCCCAAGTCTTTACTATCAAAATATTTTTCGAAACCTTTAAAGTAAATTTCAAAACCATCTTGTTTACTATAGCCTGACCTTGCTATTATTTGTTTCGTTCCCATAAAGTCAAATATTCTAAAATTGAAAAATTTTATTTTTCTGATTTCTTCTCCAAAGATGGATACAAGTAAATCCTCAGATTTTGGTCCTTGTACTGCTAATGGATAAACATCTGGTTCTTTTATTTTAACATCTAAACCTAGTCCAATTGCAATACCATTGGCCCAGAGCAATATATCAGAGTCAGCAATAGATATCCAAAACATGTCATCATCTAATTTAAGAAGAACAGGATCATTAATCATACCTCCTTTTTCATTTAAGATTGGAATATAAAAACATTTTCCAGTTTGCATCTTTTTTAATGGTCTTGGTGTCAACTTTTGAATAAGTTTAAATGCATCTTTGCCAGATATTTGAACCTGCCTTTGACAAGAAACATCCCATAACTGAACATGTTTGCTTAAATGCCAATAATCTTGCTCCACGGTTTTTCTAAAACCCTTTGGTAAGAGCATATGATTGACAACTGTAAAATCTGATACACCTAATTTTTCAACCCTATCAGTAAAAGGTGTACGTCTTATACGTCTTGACATATTTAATTTGATATTTTTTGCTTGATGAACAGACGTTTTTTTCATTAATTTATTTTGACCACCAAACAGAATACCCATTTGGAGCGATTATAACAGGTATATGATATTTTTTCTTAGGATTTTTCATATTAAACTTGATTACGATTTCTGTAACATTAGTTTTTTTTTTATAATAATTTTGTAGATTAAAAATAATTTCATATTTTAAAGAGGTGTCTTTTTTTGTTATAGAAAATTGTTTATAAATTCTCCCATTTTTATCTGTCTTCGATTGAAAAATCTTTCTTCTTGATCCATTATTTTTTATTTGATTTATAATTACTTTTACGCCTGATGCATGTGAGCCATCTGTTGAACTTAATAAGTGTGATGAAACTATTGCCATTGATTATTCAATTGATGCTTTATCTCTTTTATTACTTACTGCAGCCACAATCGGGCTGATAACTCCTTTAGCTTTTACGTTTACACATGCAGTTTTTCCACTTTCGAGAGCTCTTTTAAGTGCTGGTGCAAGCTCTTCTCTTTTAAGGACAAGCTCACCATGACCTCCAAATCCTTCGAATATTTTATGAAAAGGAATATCTCTAAAATCAGTTGCAAAATGTTTTCCACTTTCAAACAGTCTTTCTTGTTGTTGAGAAATACAATCTAATCCTCCATTATTATCTATTACAACTACTATCGGCTTATTTTCTTGAAAAGCTGCTTCAATAGATAAGCCTCCAGATAAAAAAGCTCCATCGCCGCTTATCAATACTACATTTGATTTTGGATTTAGATTTTTTGCAGAAAGTGCAAACGGAACCCCAACACCAAGCATACTAAAAGTTCCGGGATGTAAAATACCACCAAGTTTTTTTCCTTTATGGCCAGCAATATTAATTGCTATTTCAGACCAAAAATGAGTATTTCCACCATCTATCACCAACCAATCATTATCCTTCATTGCATCTTGTACATCTAAAGCTAATTGAAGGGGATGAATTTTACCACCGTTTTTTTTTGCTTCGATTGTTTCTTTTTCAAGATCTTTTAAAGATTTATCAATCCATTTCTTTTTTTCTGATATGTTTTGCTCAATCCATTTATTGTCTAAATTCCATTTATTATTTACTTTTAGTTTACTTAAAGTATCTAAAAATACCCCTGGATCACACAGCATATTAATGTCTGCAGCTCTATTTAATTCGATTTCTTCATGAGACCCATTTATACAAACAATTTTTGTGGATTTAGGAAATAGCGGGGGGTTCCCAAAATTCATCTGATTGTCAAGTCTTGTTCCAACCATTAAAATTAAGTCTGATTCATCAAACGCGAATTTTGAAGGGGGATATTGGTGTATATCTGCCAATCCCATGTACGATTTAGCTTCCTCCCCTAAAAGTTTTTGATGGTATGGAACATTAAAAATTGGAATATTTAAATTTTGACCCGCAGCTTCTAATTTCTTTTCAGAACCTGACCACCAGACACCGTGGCCACCAATAAGCATTGGTTTTTTACAATTCGAAGCTAATTTTAAAACTTCACTCATTTGATTGGGATCTGGCCAAGCAATATTTTTTATTTTTTTTGATTGAGAAAAAGGCCTTTCCTCTAATCCTGCATTCTCAGGAAAAGATGAAAACATGATATCCACTGGGACACTTAAGTGAACTGCTCCTGGGTAACCGTTTGTTGCTATTAAATAAGCTTTATCTACAAATTCACGAATTCTATTTCCATCAGTAATACTTACGCTATATTTTGTTAATGGTTCAGCAATTTTTACATCATCAATTTCTTTAAATCCTCCTGCTCCTTGTCTTCTTAAACTACTTGATCCAGTGATAAAAATCACTGGAGATCTTTCTCCCCACGCTTCCATCATAGATGGCACAGCATTTGCAAATCCCTCTGGCCCGACTAAACATACAGTAGGTTTTCTAGTAATTCTTGTGTGTCCATCAGCAAGGTGTCCTGCAATCTGTTCATGTGGACAATTTATTACATCTATCTGACATTCCATTAATCCTTCTAAAGCAGGATTACAGAAACCACCTGATAAAGTGAAAACATTTTCTATGCCTTTATCCCTTAAAGCTCTTGCAATTAGAGACCCACCTCTTATTTTTTTTTCTGACATTTTAATATTTAAATTCTCTTATAAATCTCTCAGCTATAATATCCGAAGATATATCTTTTATATCATTTAAACCTACTAATCCCAAGGCCGTACTAACTTCCTCTTTAATTATATCGACTATTCTTTTCAATCCTTTAGCCCCGTCAGCTCCAATACCATACATCAAAGGTCTACCAACCATTGTGAAATCAGCTCCAAGAGCTAATGCTCTTACAATATCACTGCCGCCTCTAATACCGCTATCAAATATGATTGGAAAATCTTTTCCTAGAGAATTCCTTATCAAAGGAAGTACCTCAATTGATGCTGTTGCGCTATCTAATTGTCTTCCACCATGATTTGAAACTTGTATAGCATCAGCACCTTCTTCTTTAATTTTAATAGCATCCTCAGGAGACATCACGCCTTTTATAATTAGTTTTCCTTTCCATTTTTCTCTCACTCTTTTTAATGTATTCCAATCTGTGGATCCTCTACTTTCACTTCTATTAAATGTATTTCCTCGCTTTGATGTTTCATAATTCATTGGCTTAGGAATTCCATATAGAAGTGTACTTATTGACCAAAGTGGATGTGTAGCAAAATCAAAAAATTGTTTTGGACCTAAATTAAACGGTACAGTAAAACCATTCTTATTATCTTTAGCTCTTCTAAATTGTATAGGTACATCAACAGTAAGAATTGCTACTTTATAACCTTTTTGATGGGCTCTATCTAAAAGCTCCATTAGAAATTCTTCATCTTGAAAATTATATAATTGCAACCAGCAATTTCCTTTAGAAAGATCATACATTTTTTCTAATGAAGTTGAGGACGCCATCGATACACACATTGGTATATTATTATTTACGCTTTCTTGTGCTAACATTACATCTGCGCCAGGCCAAGTTAAATTACACATTCCCATAGGTGCAAAACCAAATGGTTGATCATATTCAGAACCTAAAAAACTTTTATTGATTTTTCTTTTTTCCACATTTCTGAGAACACGAGGCTGAAGTCTAATCTGATCCAGCGCTTTACTGTTATTTTCACATAATTTTTCGTCCCCAGAAGCTCCATCCACAAAATCAAACATCATTCTTGGCATTCTTTTTCTGGCTAAATTACGTGCATCCTCAATACTATGAATTCTTTTGCTTGGAAAAATATTACTCATTAGTTTTTTTTATATGATCATTTAATACAATTCTATTGTTATTATCATCAATAAAATATGCATTTCTATTTTTGTTTGAAGAACAAACAGAAGTTGGTTTACCGTTTATGAATAGAACAGCAACACCATCATCAATAGCTATACCAGAAGGTATTTTTTTATTCTTAATACTTAATTCAAATTCATAAATTCTATTTTTCTCAGACGCATGAGGTGTACAACTTCCTGATATAAAATTCATTCCTCTAAGGGGTTTATATCCATCTCCTAGAGAATCTGTAAATATCCATTCAAACCAACAAACAGCACCAGCGCTAACACCTGACAAAATAATTCCTGATTTATAAGCTTTTTCAAAATATTTATACAATTTATTTGCCTGCCACAAATCTAGCATGAAGTTGGTATTTCCTCCTCCAACATAAATAATATCTTGATCCATTATCCAATTTGAGAAACCTTTTACTTTTGAACAAAGTTCAAAATGAGATAATTCAAGATTATATTTTTTTAATTCTTCATAATATACTTTAATTTTATTTAAATTATCTTTGCTTGCTGTGGGTAAAAATCCAAATTTAATTTTTCTATCGATTATTTGATTAATTACAAATTCATCTAAAAATTTGTCTGTTTGATGTGTGAATCCGCCACCGCCTATAGATATAATTTTTTTCTCAACAATATCCATTTAAAGAAACTATTTTGTTTGAATTCCTGGCCAAGGTTCTGGCTTAGTTGGTATATTTTCTATTAAGCCCCGAACTATCTCGTTTTTTTTATCGTACATTGGTAGACTGCAAATTTCACCTTTATAAATTTTTCCATCTGAACACTTCACATCTATTACTGAGCCAGGTCCAAATTGATAATTATTTAAATGTATAATTGCAACTCCACAAACTTGAAATGGTGACCATGTGCTTGATGTAACTCTTCCAATTACTTTGTTATTAGAGAAAATATTTTCACCTTTTAGAGCCACATTTTCTTTAACTCTAAGGCCCCATGTTCTACATTTTTTTTCAACATTCGATAAAGCTTTTTTTCCAATAAAATCTTTTTTATCTAAATCAACAAATTTACCAAGTCCAACAGAAAAAGGATTTGTATTCTTGTCAAAGTCTTGACCTGCTGAAAGAAGACCTGCTTCTATTCTTCTTCCTCTAAAAGATGGCGTTGCTGTTAAAATCATACCCATCTTTTTTCCTTCAGATAAAATTAAATCACCAATTTTCTCAGCGTTATTTTCAGGTCTAAAGTAAATCTCCCATCCAAGTTCGTTTGTAAATCCAGTTCTGCTTATTATAATCTTTTCACTTAATATTGTTACTTCTTTACAATCAAAATAGTTCCATTTTTCTGCAATGTCTTCTTTTATTAATTTTGATAACAACTCCATTGATTTGGGACCTTGTATTTGACTAATCCAAACATTTGGATCAGATATTTTTACATTGTAACCTTCGGCATTCGCTTTATACCATGAAAAAAGATCTCCATCAGCTTGAGCAAACCAAAATTTATTCTCTTCTAATCTTAATAATATTCCATCAGTTATCATTCCACCATCATGGTAACAAGCAAACTGATAAGAACATCTACCAACTTTTATTTTTGAAATATTTCTAGGGAAAATTTTTTCTAAAAATTTTAAAGAGTCTGGACCTGATATTTCATAAGGATATTCTCCCGTATGCCTTAAAATTATTTCTTTTCTTGTTTTCCAATACATTTGATCAGGAGTTGCATTTGATAATTTTTCTGTAGTAAGCCGCCCAGCATAATGTGAATATTCAGGGTCGTAAGGCAGTTCTTGATAGGTAAGAGGATGAATAGGGAGAGTTCTAGCTAACTCTACTTTATTTTCACCATTCAGTTTAGTTGGCTTTATTGAAAACCTTACGTTTTTTAGGATATCTTGCATATAATTTAATAAAGATGATTATTAAACAACAAATGCTAATAAAACAATAAAGTTTTCTTTATTGATATCAAACAAATGAATTGTTAACTTTATGCTTTAAAAAGAGGGGCAATTCTATGAAACAAATATGTAAAGTGATATCATTTTCATTGATATCTTTAATGTTGTCTTTTTCATTAGCGAATGCATCAAGCGGTGTCTTTAAATTATCGCATGATCTTGGTTTTGGAAAAGATACAAACCTTGATGCAATTACTAAAGGGCGTTTATTTCAAGTAGTTATAATGACTCAAAACCGTTTAGTAAGAAAAAATTTAAAAGGTAAAGTCACAGCATCATTAGCAACAAAATGGTCAGCAAATTCAGAAGCGAACGAGTGGACTTTTAATCTCCGTAAGGGAATAAAATTTCATGATGGTTCAGACTTTGATGCTGAAGATGTTAAATATTCATTAATGCGTGTTAAAGATCCTGATATTGGATCACCTGCGAAAAAAAGTATGAGCTCTGTTACGGATATTGAAGTAATAGATTCACATACCGTAAAAATGAAATTAAATACATCATTTGCAGATTTTCCATTATTATTAACTGATTATAGATTAAGAATGATACCTTCAGGTTCTGGAGATACTATTGGTCAAACTGGTATTGGAACTGGACCATTTAAGGTAGCAACATTTGATCCAGAAGGAACGACTGTGCTTAAAGCAAACCCAGATTATTGGGAAGGTGCGCCAGGAGTTGCGGAAGTACATGTTATCGCAATACCTGATGGTGAAGCAAGAGTACAAGCTTTGTTGACTGGTCAAATCGATATGAACAGATATGTGCCATTTAGCCAAAAGAAAATTTTCGATGGTAATAAAAAGTTTAATGTTTCAGTAGTACCAACAGGAAATTGGAGAGGTATGGTAATGAGAACAGATACTGCACCTTTTGATGATCCAAAAGTTAGAAAAGCTGTTAGACTTGCAGTCGATAGACAAGAGCTTGTTGATTTAGTAATGGGTGGAGCAGCCACAGTATCTTGCGATACACCAGTTGCACCATCAGATCAATATCGTTTAAAAATGAAGTGTCCTCAAGACATTAAGAAAGCGAAAAAACTTCTTAATGAAGCAGGATACCCAGACGGTTTTGATATGGTAATTCACGTTTCTACTAAAGAACCTACTTGGCCAACGATTGGGGAAGTATTACAACAACAATTAGCTAAAGCTGGTATTAAAGCTGAAGTTAAAATGACACCTTCAAAAAGTTATTGGAAAGAAACTTGGATGAAAAAGCCAGTTGCAATGACACGTTGGAACGAAAGACCTGCAGATAGTATTCTGCATGAAGCGTATCATAGTGGTGCAAAATGGAATGAATCATTCTTTAAAAATGCAGCATTTGATAAAAATCTTTCTGATGCAAGAGGTGAGCTTAACTTTAGCAAACGAAAAAAAGCTTATCAAAATGCACAAAAAACTTTATGGGAAGAGTCTGGTACGATGATTCCATATCACGTATCAAAACTAGTTATTACTTCATCAAGAGTTAAAAATTTAGATGATGTAGAGGTTTTTTCTGTACGTTGGCACAAGCTTAAAGTAACAGATTAATACAAAAATCTTTTTTACAGGCCTTTAATTAGGCCTGTAAAATCCTTTTCATTTAATATAAATATTGTCTAACAGAACCTTTACAATTTTATTATGTTAATTTTAGTTTTAAAAAGAATTCTTCTTGGGTTAATTACCCTATTTATTGTATCTTTGATCACTTTTGTTGGAGTTGAAGTTTTACCTGGCGATGCCTGCACAACTTATCTAGAGCGGGAAGCTTATGGCGCTGCGCTTGAAGCGTGCTATAAAAGGCTTGGGTTGGATATACCAGCATATGAGAGATATGTTAGTTGGGCTATAGGAGTAATACAAGGTGATTTTGGTTATTCATTAAGTGGTGAAATGAAAATCAATGATGTCCTTGGCCCGAGAGTAAAAAATTCTTTAGTACTTGCTTCTGCATCTATTTTGATTGGAATTCCAATTGCCTTACTACTAGGAATAATTACTGCATTATGGAGAGATAAAATGCCAGATATTATAATTTCAACATTCACTATTTTTTCTATGACAATTCCAGAATTCATCAGTGCTACTTTATTAATATTAATTGTTGCAATTTGGCTGGAGTGGCTTCCAGGAATAGTAATCGTTCCAACAGGAGCGTCCATATCTGAACTTTTGCCGAATATAATTTTGCCCGTTATTGCAATATCAATGATTATGACCGCCCACATGGCAAGAATGGTCAGATCAAGTGTTATTCAAGTTATGGCTTCGGACTATGTTCAAATGGCAATTCTAAAGGGTGTTCCTTACTGGAAAATGGTATTTAAACATGTTTTACCAAACGCTTTATTGCCAGCAATAAACGTAGTTGCGCTAACTATTGCTTGGTTATTAGGTGGAGTAGTTGTTACAGAAGTAGTATTTAATTACCCTGGATTAGGCAGATTGGTAATTGAGTCTATTTCAAATAGAGATTTGCCTGTTGTTCAGGCTTTAGCAATTATTTTAGCTTCAATTTATGTAATAATAAATCTCATCGCAGATTTATTGACTTTAATGTTAAATCCAAGATTAAAATCCTTACAAATTAAAAAATGACTTTAGTTATAAAACAAGAAAAACCTAAAAGCACATTTTCTAAAATAGTGGAAATTATTTCAACTATGGCCTCAAGGCCGTCAGGATTAATTGGTTTAATAATTCTAGTTTTTCATGTCACACTAGCCATCACAAGTCCTCTATATGCACCTCATGATTACAAGGCTATTGATCCATCTTTAATGTTACAAGCACCTTCTTCTGAGTATTGGTTTGGTACAGATAGTCTTGGAAGAGATGTTTTTACAAGAACTATACTTGGAGGCAGAACTGCACTAACGGTAACTTTTTTTGGATCTTTAATTGCTTTGCTATGGGGAGGTGCGCTAGGAATTTTTTGTGGATTGGTTGGTGGAAAGATAGATGACGTAGTGATGAGAATAATTGATGCTTTTCTCTCTATTCCCTGGATACTTGCGATGCTTTTAATAGTTTCACTTTTAGGTACATCAACAATTGTTTTGATACCAGCTTTAGGCTTTTTTTATGGAAAAGGAATTGTTAGAGTAGCAAGAGCAGCAACACATGATGTAATAGCAAAAGACTTTATTGTTTCAGCAAGAGCTAGAGGTCATGGTAATTTTTCAATTATATGGAATGAAATATTACCCAATGTAAGAGATGCAATTATGGTTGAGGGTGCAATGAGATGGTCATGGATGTTACTTGGTTTTAGTTCATTATCCTTCTTAGGTTTTGGTGTGAGCCCTCCAACTCCAGATTGGGGATTGATGATATCTAATGCAAGAGGCTTGATGTCTTTTGCGTATTGGGCAGTACTTGCACCGATATTTGGATTAAGTTCACTTATAATAGGTATAAATCTAACCGCAGATGCTTTTGCAAAAGCATTAGGTATTGATAGGTCTACAAAAGCACCAGTTTAATATGCAACAAGTTGTACAAGAAATAAAAAATTTATCTATTGGTTTTACCAGTAAAAAAGGAGAACAAATTTCAATTTTAAAAAATATTAGTACCACAATTAATAAAGGTGAAACAGTTGGTATAGTAGGAGAGTCTGGTTCAGGAAAAAGTACTCTCGCATTAGCAATGATGGGATATGTTAAGCATGGTTTATTTACAATCTCTGGAGAATGTATTTATCAGTCTAATGATATTTTAAAAATGAAAAACAGAGAATTAGAAAATATTCGAGGAAGAAAAATAGCAATGATACCTCAGAATGCTGGGCAGTCTTTAACACCAAATTTAAAAATTGGTTATCAAATTGACGAAGCATTAAGATTACATACAAATTTCAAAAAGGAAGATAGAGATGTAAAAATTTCGGAGTTATTAAATAAAGTTAGGTTACCTTCTCCAGAGACAATTGCAAAAAGATATCCCCATGAACTTTCTGGAGGTCAACAACAAAGAGTTGCAGTTGCAATGGCTTTAGCTGGTAACCCGGATCTTTTATTATTGGATGAGCCAACAACTGGGCTGGATGTTACAACTCAGGCTCACGTTTTAGAGCTATTGAACTTTATTGCAAAGGATACAGGTACATCAATGGTTTATGTAAGTCATGATTTAGGAGCGATAGCACAGGTAAGCGATAGAGTAATTGTAATGTATTCTGGTGAAATTGTTTTAGATGGACCGGTAAGGACTATATTAAAAAATCCAATTCATCCTTATACTTATGGATTATTAAAATCTATACCAAAATTAACTTTATCTGGACTTCCTAATTCGATGTCAGGTAGCCAGCCACAACCTGGAACAATAAAAGAAGGATGTAGTTTTTACGATAGATGTGAGTTTGCTGAGGATAAATGTAAAATAAACTCGCCAGAGTTAGAATTTGTTAGTGAGTTAAATACAAGTGTTAGATGTTTTAACCACAAAAAACTTCATAAAAAGAAGGACGAGGATACAAAATCTTCAAAAAAAGTATTACGAAAATTAAACAAAAATGAAATTTTAGATATATCTTCTGTTTCAATTAGTTATGCAAAACAAAAATTCATAGAACAATTACTAAATAAAATTGATGACACAAATCCAACAGTTAAAGACATAAATATAAAAATTGATAAAGGCGAAACCTTAGCACTTGTGGGTGAGTCCGGGAGTGGAAAGTCAACTATTCTTAAATCTATCGCAGGACTTATCAAAGCAAAAGATGGTATAATTAAATTTGATAAAAATAAAATTTTATCAAATGATCTAAAAAAAAGAGATGCAAATTACCTAAGAGCAATACAATTGATTTTTCAAAATCCCGATGAATCATTAAATCCAAATCACACAGTTGAGGAAATTGTATCACAACCTCTTAAACTATATTTTGGTCTTAGTGGAAATGAACTTAAACAAAAAATTATAGAAGTTTTAAAAAAAGTAAGATTAGGTGAGTTTTATCTTACAAGGTATCCACGACAATTGTCAGGAGGTGAAAAGCAAAGAGTAGCTGTAGCAAGAGCTTTTGCTGCAAAACCAGATATAATTCTATGTGACGAGGTAACCTCAGCGCTTGACGTTTCCGTTCAAGCAGCAGTCTTGAATTTACTTCAGGAATTAAAAGTAGATTTTGGTACTACATATATTTTTGTCTCACATGATCTTGCAGTTGTAAAAGCAATAAGTGATCGGGTTGCAGTTTTGTATCAGGGAAGATTATGTGAAATTGGTCCATCTGAAAGCGTATATAAATTTCCGTCTCACCCTTATACCGAGGTCCTTCTAGGAGCAGTGTTAGAACCAGACCCAGATATTAAACCAAAGTTAGTCGCAGAAGATATTGTAGAAGAAAAACCACCCGAAAAAGGATGCTCATTCCAAGGAAGATGTCCTAGATTATTAGGTCAAATTTGTAAAACAGATGTTCCACCATGGCAAATAGATGAAAATGGAAATGCAATCCGGTGCCATATAAAAATTAATGATTTAAAAAATCAGCAAATTTCAAATTGATACAATTTTTTTATTTCATGAAACAATTAAATTTAATATAAAATTGACACATGAAAATAAATAAAGTTGTTGTTATTGGCTCTGGAACGATGGGAAGCGGTATCGCTGCACATCTTTGTAATGCTAATGTTCCTGTTACCTTATTAGATCTGACAACAGAAATTAGTCAAAAAGCAAAAGAAAGAATTCAAAAATCAAGACCACCCCTGCTAATTGATAAATCAAAAATTGATGGTATCAATGTTGGAAATATTAATGATGATTTTAAAGAAGTGGCTGATGCAGACTGGATTGTCGAGGCTGTTGTAGAAAGAATTGATATTAAACACAATATTTATAAAAAAATATTTGATACAAGAAAAAAAAATACTATCGTATCCTCAAATACATCCTCTATACCTATTAGCGTTTTATCTGAAAAATTATCAGAAGAAGATAAAAAAGACTTTTGTATTACGCATTTTTTTAATCCCGTGAGATACATGGGTCTCTTAGAGATTGTTAAAAGTAAAAGTTCGGATTTAGAAAAAATAAATTATCTTAAAAAATTTTGCGAACATGAGCTTGGTAAAGGAGCTATTATTTGTAACGACACACCTGGATTTTTGGGAAATAGAATTGGTGTATTTGCTATGCAAGTAGCAATGACAGAAGCATTTAAAATGAATTTATCTATTGAGGAAGCAGATGCAATTTTTGGTAGACCAATGGGAATTCCAAAAACAGGTGTGTTTGGACTTTATGATTTAATTGGTATTGATTTAATGTCGGACGTTTTAAAAAGTTTTATAAAGGAATTACCTGAAAATGATCCATTTCAGAAAGTTGCAAAAGAAATTCCATTAATCACAAAACTAATTAAAGATGGATACACTGGCAGAAAAGGCAAAGGTGGTTTCTATAGAATGAACAAACAAGAAAATAAAAAAATATTAGAGGCTATAAATTTGCAAACAGGAGAATACTCAACATCTAAAAAAATTGAATTAGGAATAGAAAAAGTAGATTTAAATTTATTAATAAACAGGAAAGATAAATTTGGCGAGTATGCCTGGTCAGTAATTTCACAAATCATAAAATACTCATCTTCTTTAGTTCCTGGTATTACAGATAAATTTAATGATATCGATGAAGCTATGAGGCTTGGTTTTAACTGGTCAATGGGACCCTTTGAAATGTTAAAATCGATCGGGGTTAAAAACTTTTTTGATAGAGTAGGAGATGTTAAAGGAAACTCTTTCCTAGAAAATTTATCAAAAACAAAAGACGAAAATTTTTATGGTCAAAGACAGCTTTATACAGATATTGAAACTCTGGGTAAAATTAAACCAAAAGCAATTAAAATCGATAAAAACAAATCGGCTGATATATTTAGATTTAAGGATTTCAATATTGTTGAATTTACCACTAAAGCTTGTGCTTTAGATTATGACTCAATGGATGCATTAAAAAACGCTACTGATAAACCTTTAATTATAATTAATGAGAGTATGCAATTTTCAGCAGGAGTTAATTTAAAATACACAATGGAATTTGTGGAAAAAGGAGACTTTAAATCTATAGAAAAGTTTATAAAATATTTTCAGCAAACTTGTAAGCATTTAAAGTATTCTAAATATCCGGTAATATCTGCTCCATCTGGTTTAGTTTTAGGTGGAGGAGAAGAGGTAGCAATTCAATCTAATTTTGTAGTTTCACATACAAATATAGTAATGGGACTAGTTGAAACTGGAGTTGGAGTAGTACCTGCTGGCGGCGGATGTAAGGAAGTTTTATGGAGATGGTCGCAAACAGATGAAGCAAAGAAAGACCCAGATTATGCTCCTCTTCAAGTTTTTAATATTATTGGTTATGCTAAAACAGCAACTTCAACTGTAGAGGCTTTGCCATTAAAATTCTTAAGACCTGAGGATAAAAAAGTTATGAATAGAAATAGTCTTTTTGAAGAAGCAAAAAAACTATTAGAGGAAAATAAAAATTTCCAACCACCAAAAGAATGTACGTTTAAACTTTCAGGCAAACCTTTAAAAGATAAAATGATAAAATCCTTAGAGAAGCTTTATAATGATAAAATTATCTTGGATCACGGATTTAAAGTTGGAGAAGAATTAGCAAATGTCTTAAGTGGAGGAGATACAACAATAGATAAACAGCTTAGTGAAGATGATCTTTACAATCTAGAACTTGAAGCTTTTATGAGACTTATACAAACTGAAAAAACACAACAAAGAATAAAACACACACTTGCAACTGGAAAACCATTAATCAATTAATTTTAGTGATTTAATGTAATCAGGTCTTAAAACGTAGTTTGATTTGTTCCCTTTTTTTATTTTTTTAAGAGCATCTAGGCCAAGAATTACTTTACCTATTGGAGTATATTCACCATTATAAATTGGTATATCTTTTAATATAATAAAAAATTCACTGTCCTCGGTATTAAAATCATCACCTCGAGCCATAGCAACCGAACCAGCAGTAAATTTAAAATCTTCATTTATTTCAGATTTTAAATTCCCTAAGCCCGATTTTCCACTGCCAACCTTTGCATAATTTATACTTTCAATATTTCCATACTTAATATCTCCTGCTTGAATTAATGTGTTTTCTATAACTTTGTAAAAAGCTGAATTATTATATAAACCCTCTCTAGTTAATAATTTAAATCTTTTTACTGAATTTGGTGAGGTTTCAGGAATTAATCTAATAACGACCAAGCCACATTCCACTTCCATCAAGATAATATTTTCTTTATCAATAAAATTTTGGTTTTCTAAATTTACATCATCAACAAATAGACATTTGTTTTTTATACTATAAAAAAAACTAAAAGAAAAAATTCCTAGTAAAATTAAAAAAAATAATAATATTTTTTCTGATTTAGATGCTTTAATTTTTTTAATCATTTAAAATAGTTGACTATCTATTTTATTTATAGAATTTTTAATAAAATTTATTTTTTTTTTAATTTTTTCATCCCTTTCAGAAAGCTTTGTTAAAATATTTTCTTTTTTGATAATAAAACTATATATTTCAGCCATATCTTCTGAGGGAATTGTTTTTGAATATTCAGTAATAAATCCATCGGTATCTTTATATTCATCTAAACCGATACTATCAGAACATATAGAACATCCTGCGTACCGAAACGATTTATCATTGAACTCTTTCCACAAATTATCATTAAATAAAGTGGGATGGCTATCATATATCATATGAAAAACTTCATGGTGTATAACTCTTTCAAAATATTTTGGATTAAAATTTATATTTAATATTAAAGTTCTTTTTTGTACATCAGGGATACCTGCAGACCCAATACCTGATATTGATAAATTTTCGCACAGCACAACAAATCGAATATTATTTTTTTTTAAAAATTGATAATTATAAATATCTAAGTTTTTTTTAATTATTTCATATTTTTTTTTGAGATTATTTTCATTTGCTTTATCACAAGTAATATTTTTAGTTGCACCGATGGTAAAACTTTTTTTTAAACTCAAATATTTGATTTTATTTTTGCTATCTAGATTAAAAACTTCTAAATTTGGAATTTTAATAAGATTAAATATTTCATTTGCATTAAGTAAGGAATAATAGGAAAAAAATATAAAAATAATTATAAGAATTCTCATTTTGAAAACATAAATGATATTCGATTTAATTTACTTGTGGTACATTTAATTTAATAAATAAAATTTATGACAAAAAAAAAAGAACCAATACAACCGATTAGTGGAACAAAAGTTCCTCGATTTGCTGGTCCAAGTACTTTTGCAAGATTACCAGAATTAAGGGATGTAGGAAGTTGCGATGTTGCAATAGTCGGCATTCCTTTTGATGCTGGAACTAGCTACAGACCTGGTGCAAGATTCGGTCCACAAAGTATACGACAGGCATCAAGACATTTGAGAACAAATTATCATCCAAATTATGATGTCGAACCATTTAAAGTTCAACAAGTTGCAGATGCGGGAGATATCACTTGTAATCCCTTTAATATAGATGAAGCTATAAAACAAATTGAAGCTGGGGCTTTAGATTTATTAAAAAAAACCAAAGGTATAATCAGTTTGGGTGGAGATCATACAATTGCATTTCCTTTATTAAGAGCAATGAATAAATTTAATAAAGGACCTGTTGCTCTAGTGCATTTTGATGCACATTTAGATACTTGGGATACGTATTTTGGCGCTCCTTATACACACGGAACACCTTTTAGAAGAGCAAGAGAGGAAAATTTATTTTTAGATGACTCATCAATGCATGTTGGTATTCGGGGACCGCTTTATAGCAGAGAGGATTTGAAAAATGATGAAAGCTTTGGTTTTAAAATAATTCATTGTGATGAATTTCAGTCACAAGGTGTTGATAAAATTGTCGAAAGAATCAGAAATAGAGTTGGTAATAATCCTTTATACTTATCAATCGATATAGATGTTTTAGACCCGGCTCATGCACCGGGAACAGGTACTCCAGAAATTGCAGGAATGACTTCTAGAGAAATGGTTAATGTAATTAGAGGATTATCTGGAATGAAAATTATATCGGCAGACGTAGTAGAAGTTGCACCGGCGTATGATCATGCGGAAGTTACATCATTAGCCGCAGCAACGATTGTATATGAACTTACAAACTTGTTTGCAAAAGTAAAAAGATAGGTTAACTTTTAAGTATGCTAAATAAGAAAAAATTCTACATTAATGGAAAATGGACCGATCCTATAAAAGAAAAAGATTGCTACGTAATTGATCCATCAACAGAAGAAAATTGTGCTGTTATATCTATAGGCGGTAAAGAAGACGTTGATTCAGCTGTTCAAGCTGCAAAAAATGCTTTTGAAAGCTGGGCATTCACTTCAAAAGATGAAAGATTAAAACTTTTAGAGACACTTTACACTAATTATAAAAAAAGATGGGCAGACTTTGCAAATGCCATAACTGTTGAAATGGGTGCTCCAAAAGATTTTGCAACCAAACTCCAAGCTGGTACTGGAGCAAGTCATATGAAATCTTTTATAAGATATTTGAAAGAATTTGAATTTGAAAAACCGTTGGGTGATCATGCGCCTAATCAAAGATTAATTTATGAACCAAAAGGAGTCTGTGCATTAATAACTCCATGGAATTGGCCTATGAACCAAGTTTGTTTAAAGGTTATGCCAGCATTAGCTACTGGATGTACAATGATTTTAAAACCATCAGAATTAGCTCCTTTATCGTCAATGATACTGGCAGAAATAATTGATGAAACTAAATTTCCAGCAGGCGTATTTAATTTAATTAATGGTGATGGTGAAACAACAGGAAATGCACTAACTAGTCATCCAGATGTTAACATGGTTTCTTTTACCGGATCAACTAGAGCAGGTGCTTTAATATCCAAAAATGCAGCAAATGATTTTAAAAGAGTTAGTCTAGAGTTGGGTGGCAAGGGTGCAAATATTGTTTTCAAAGATGCGGATCCTGAAGCTGTAGAAAGAGGAGCCACAAGATGTTTTAGAAATTCTGGTCAATCATGTAATGCTCCAACCAGAATGTTAGTCGAAAAATCAATTTATAAAGAAACAGTAAATAGACTAATTAAATTTGCAAATGATTTCAAAGTAGACAACCCAAATAAAGCGGGAGACCATATTGGTCCTGTAATATCTGAAACCCAATATAACAAGATACAAGGATTAATTAAGAAGGGTATAGATGAAGGAGCAAAATTAGTTGCAGGAGGACTTGGTAAACCTGATGGTTTAACAAAAGGTTATTATGTAAAGCCAACAGTTTTTGCGGACGTAAATAATCAAATGGAAATAGCACAAACAGAAATTTTTGGACCAGTTTTATCGGTTATTCCTTTTGAGAGCGAAGAGGAGGCAATTAAGATTGCAAATGATACGACATACGGATTAACAAACTATATCCAAACTCAAGATCAAAATAAAGTACATAGAGTAGCAAGAAAACTTAGATCAGGTATGGTTGATGTTAACGGCGCAGGTATTGCGGTTGATGCACCATTTGGAGGATTTAAACATTCAGGTATTGGAAGAGAAGCTGGAAAAGACGGTCTTCTAGAATTCTTAGAAGTAAAATCTATTGGTGGGTGGAGTTAATTAATTACTGATTTCTCTTTTACACCTTCTAAAAAAGTTAAACATTTTTTAATTTCACTTAATTCGATAAATTCATCAATTTTATGAGCTTGCTCTATTGATCCAGGTCCACACACAACTGTGCTTATTCCAATTTCTTGAAATAATCCTGCCTCTGTTCCAAAGGATACGACTTCTCTAGAATTATCTCCTGTAATACTAGATACAAATTCACAAGCTTTGGAGTCATTTACTCTATGAAATCCAATTATTTCCCCAATTATTTTTTTTTTTATTGATGCATCTGGATATTTTTTTTTCATTTCTAATAAAAGACCATCTGCATATTTATCTATTTCATGATTTAAGAATATACCGTCTTCTTTATTTACAGGTCTGGTTTCCCAATTAACATGGCATTTATCAGCTATTACATTGTGTGCAATTCCTCCAAATATACCACCAATCGATAGTGTTGAATGGGAAGGAGTAAATATTGAGTCTTTTGGTTTTCTATTAATTAAATCATTTCTTAATGACATTAATTTATTTACATATTTTGATGCGTATTCAGCAGCATTTACGCCTTCATCTGGTTTGGAACTATGGCCAGCCAAACCTTCAAAATAAGTTGTATACTCATAACAGGCTTTGTGAGAATCTATAATTTTCATTTCTGTTGGTTCGCCCACAATACAAATTCCATTTGTAATTTTTCTTTTTTTTAGTTCTTTAATTAATAAAGGAGCACCAATACATGCAGTTTCTTCATCAAACGTGAGAGAAAAGTGTATATCTCTTGAAAGATTTGATTTTGAAAATATCTCTGCAAAAGCCAATGAACAAGCTAAAAACCCCTTCATGTCGCAAGAACCTCTACCATATAATTTTTCATCCTTTATCTCCGCAATAAAAGGATCTGTGGACCAACCTTTAGATACTGGAACTACATCTGTGTGACCTGAAAGAATTATAGGTTCTTTTCCTTTTGGTTTTTTTGCTTTTAATGTAGCAAAAAGATTTACCCTTTTTTTTTCATCATCAAAAACCTTAAAAGATGAAGCACCACATTTTGTAAGTATATCTTCACAATAATTAATTAAAGAAGAATTATTTTCACCTGAAATTGTTTTAAAAGATATTAAATCTTTAAGAATCTTTATTGATTTTTCAAATAATATGTTGTCTATTTTCATTACAACTAATTATATATTATTATTATGAAAGAACAAATAACCTATGATGATTTTCAAAAGATAGACATTCGTTTAGGAACAGTAATATCAGTTGAAAAAAACGAAAAAGCAAGAAAACCTTCATTAGTTCTAAAAGTTGATTTTGGAAGTGAGATTGGAATTAAACAGTCGTCAGCACAAATAACACATTTTTATAACCAAGATAACCTAATTGGAAAACAAGTTATAGGTGTGTGTAATTTTCCAGAAAAAAATATTGCAGGAGTAATTTCACAAGTATTAATTTTGGGATCTATTGATAAAGAGGGAAAAGTAACATTAGTTCATCCATCTCAAGAAGCTGAAAACGGACTGCCGATAGCATAAAATATGCACCCAGAATTACTGTCATTGTCATTATTTATGCTTGGTACTAGTTGTTCACCAGGACCGAATAATATAGTTGCATCATATTCAGGTTTTAATTTTGGAGTAGTTAAAACTTTTCCACACATGCTAGGTGTGATTTTTGGTTTTACTACAATGGTGTGTGTACTTAATTTTGGTTTAATAAATGTATTCAAAATCTATCCCTTATTACAAGAAATACTTAAAATTTCTGGATCGCTCTTTCTTATTTATTTAGCTTACAAAATAGCGTTTTCAAAAAATCAATCAGAAAACAAAAAAGAGAATCCTGTTAAGTTTTTTGATACTTTTTTTTTTCAGTTTTTAAACCCCAAGGGAGTAATTGTAGGAATTATAATTGTATCTACATATGTCGAGAGTGGAAATAATTTTATTAATTATTCATTTTGGGTCATCCTAGTATCATTTACTTGTGCACTAGTTAGTATTACTTTTTGGACATTTGTAGGCAAATTTTTCAGAAGATTTGCGACAAATGAGAAATTTATTAAAATCTTTAACTATGCTATGGCTTCTCTTTTATTGGCTTGTATTGGAACATTTTATCTATAATTTAATACATAATTAGGACTTAATAATCTATAAGATATAACTTATGAAACCAGGTAATAAAAATTCTTATAAATCTTTAAATACAATAAATATTAATTCTAAAGATTATAAATATTATTCACTTGCTGAGGCCGAAAAAAATGGATTATCAGGTATATCCAGACTTCCAAAGTCATTAAAGGTACTTCTAGAAAACTTATTAAGATACGAGGATGATTTAACAGTAACACGAAAACAAATTGACTCAGTCAAAAATTGGCTTAAAGAAAAAAAATCTAATACAGAAATAGCATATAGACCTGCAAGAGTTTTATTGCAAGACTACACAGGTATACCTGCAGTTGCAGATTTAGCTGCAATGAGAGAGGCTGTTAAAGAAAAAAATAAAGATCCTAAAAAAATAAATCCATTATCCTCAGTCGATTTAGTTATAGACCATTCAGTTCAAGTAGATCAATCGGCTAAATCAGATTCTTTTGAAAAAAATGTAGATATTGAATTTGAAAGAAATGGTGAAAGATATTCCTTTTTAAAATGGGGACAGCAAGCGTTCAATAATTTTAGAATAGTTCCTCCTGGAACAGGCATTTGCCATCAAGTGAATCTAGAATATCTATCAAAAGTTGTTTGGAAAGAATCTTACAAAGATGATGAATACTTATTTCCAGATACTCTAGTTGGAACAGATAGTCATACAACAATGGTTAATGGTTTATCAGTTCTTGGATGGGGTGTCGGAGGTATTGAAGCAGAGGCAGGAATGCTTGGTCAACCAATTTCAATGTTAATACCAGAAGTGATTGGGTTTGAGGTGAAAAATAAATTACCAGAGGGAACCACAGCAACTGACCTAGTTTTGACAGTTGTTAAGATGTTAAGAGATAAAGGAGTAGTTGGAAAATTTGTTGAGTTTTTTGGTGACGGATTAAAAAATTTATCACTCGCAGACCGTGCAACCATAGCTAATATGGCACCAGAATATGGAGCCACTTGTGGATTTTTTCCAGTTGATAACGAAACCTTGAAATATTTAAAATTTTCAGGAAGAGACGAAAATGAAGTTAAAATAGTTGAAGAATATGCAAAAGCTCAAGGTCTCTGGGCGAGCGAAGATATAGAATTTACTGACACAATATCATTAGATATGTCAAAAGTTGTTCCAACTATTTCTGGACCAAAAAGACCACAAGATAAAGTTTTATTAAATGAAGCCTCACAAAGTTTTAAAAAAGTTTTTAAAGACGCAACAGGTCGAAATGAAAAAATTAATTCAAAAGTTGAAAATACAGATTATGAAATCGAAGATGGATCAATATTAATCGCTGCAATTACATCATGTACTAATACATCCAATCCAAATGTTTTAATTGGTGCAGGATTACTTGCAAAAAAAGCTGTTGAACTTGGTCTCCAAACAAAACCATGGGTCAAAACTTCTCTAGCTCCTGGTTCACAGGTTGTAACAGATTATTTAGAAAAAGCTGGATTAAACAAATACTTAGATATACTTGGCTTTAACTTAGTTGGATATGGTTGCACAACATGCATTGGAAACTCTGGCCCTCTAAATGATAATATTGTTAAAGCGATAGAAAGTAAAAATTTATATACAGTTTCTGTTTTATCAGGTAATAGAAACTTCGAAGGAAGAATATCACCACATATAAAAGCTAATTATTTAGCATCACCCCCTTTAGTTGTTGCTTACGCTTTAGCTGGTCATATGGAAGTTGATCTATACAAAGATTCTTTAGGCAAAAGTAAAAATGGAAAAGATATTTTTCTCAAAGATATTTGGCCTTCAAATAAAGAAATTGAGGACACTTTAAATAATTCTTTAAATCCTGATATGTTTATTAAAAGATATTCAAATGTATCATTAGGACCTAAACAATGGCAAAAAATTAAAACAGATAAAACGAGTATTTATAACTGGGATGAAAGTTCTACTTATGTTAAAAGACCACCTTTTTTCGACTCTCTTTCAGATAAGCCTGAGGGATTCAAAGAAATTAAAGATGCGAGACCATTATTAATTTTAGGAGATATGGTTACAACTGATCACATTTCACCAGCTGGATCTATTCAGAAAAACAGTCCAACAGGTGAATATTTTATGAAACATCAAGTTTTACCAAAAGATTACAACTCATATGGTTCAAGAAGGGGAAATCATGAAGTAATGATGAGGGGGACTTTTGCAAATATAAGAATAAGGAATGAGATGGCTCCTGGGACCGAAGGTGGTTTCACAAAGCTTTACCCTGAAGACAAAGTCATGCCTATATATGATGCTGTAGTGGAATATAAAAAAAGAGAAACAGATTTAATAGTAATTGGTGGAAAAGAATACGGTACAGGCTCATCAAGGGATTGGGCAGCAAAAGGAACAAAACTTTTGGGCATAAAGGCCGTGATTGCTGAAAGTTTTGAAAGAATCCATAGATCCAATCTAATTGGTATGGGTATACTTCCTTTGCAATTTATGGAAGGTGTTGATAGAAAAAAACTAAAACTAACTGGTTCAGAGTTAATTTCTGTTCTAAAAATTGAAAATGGAATAAATCCATCAGATAAAATTGAAATAGAAATAAAATATCAATCAGGTGATATAAAGAAAATCAATACATTATGTAGAATAGATACACAGAATGAACTTGAGTATTATAAAAATGGAGGAATTCTACAATTTGTTTTGAGAAATATGATGTAAACTATGGAAGAAGAAATCCAAATTATTAATGAAAACGCAAGAAAAGAAAAACTTAAAAATTTTTTTATAAAAAATAGTAAATATTTAATTTTTTCAATATCAGCTATAATAATTTTAATACTAGCTTATTTAGTTTATGTGGAAATAAAATCAAGAAACCATAATAAAATCGCTGAAAAATATAATAATATCGTAAATAATTTTAATAATTTAAAAAATACAGAACAATCAACAAAAGAGCTAATTAGAATTATTGAGAAAAAAAACGTAACATATTCACCTTTATCTCTATATTTTATTTTAGATAACGATCTAGTAAGTGAAAATAATGAGGTAAATAAGTACTTTGATATTGTTATTAATATAAGTTCTCTTGAAAAAGAAATTAAAAACTTAAATATTTACAAAAAAGCAATTTATAATTCTGATTTTGCGGATGAAACAGAGCTAGTGGAAATTTTGAGACCAGTAACAAACTCTAATAGTATTTGGAAGTCACATTCATTATTTTTACTTGCAGAGTTTTTTTATTTTAAAAATAATAAAGCAGAGTCAAAAAAATTATTAAATGAAATTATAAATGATAAAGATGGCAATCAAGAAATAAAATTAGAAGCACAAAAAAAACTTACTAGAGACTTTAGTGATTAAAATATTTAAATACTTACTATTATTCTTATTTCTCTCTTCATGTTCATTAAATTCAGACTCTTCATTTTGGTCAAAGAGAAATATAGATGAAAACCAAAAAATATTAAATATCAAACAAATTACAAAACAAGAGGAAGTTTTACTTAAAGAAATCAACAAAAATGTTGAAATCAATTTGTCAAATTTTAAAATAGAAAATTATCCTTCAAGTAATCTTGATAACAATATTGGCAGAACAAATTATAATGGAAATTTAAAAAGTATATCAAGATATAAATTTTCAAAAATTGAAAAATTTGATGAATACGAACCAGAAATAGTTATTAATCAAAATTATATAATTTTTTTTGATAATAAAGGAACTATTCTTAAATTCGATGAAAGTTCAAAACTTCTCTGGAAAAAAAATTATTACACCAAAGTTGAAAAAAAATTAAAACCTGTTTTATTTTTATCAGCAAACCAGGATACACTTGTTGTAGTTGATACAATAGCTAAATACTTCGCAATCAACACTAAAACTGGTGATTTGTTATGGACTAAGTATAATGACTCACCTTACAACTCTCAAATTAAAATCTTTAAGAATAAATTTTATGTTGTAGATGGAAATAATGTTTTGCATTGTTATTCTCTAAAAAATGGTGAAGAAATTTGGAATTTTAAAACTGATAAACCATTAATTAAATCTCAAAAAAAGAATTCATTAATAGTAAAAAAAAATAATATTATATTTAATAATAGTGTTGGAGATATTACAGCAGTAAATTTAGATACAGGCGAATTAGCTTGGCAAGCTCCAACACAGTCTAAAAAAATATATGATGAGTCAATGTTTTTTAAAAACTCTGACTTGATATCAGCAAAAAACTCGATTTTTTTTTCAAATAATAATAATGGATTCTTTTCATTAGATGCAGACAGTGGCCTTGTAAATTGGAAACAAAAAATTAATTCTAATGTGAAACCTGTTTTTTTTAATGATCTAATTTTAACAGTAACCAATGAAGGTTATTTAGTGGTAATTGATAATAAAAGTGGAAAACTAGTAAGAAGTAATTATTTGCTTAACAATTTTAAAAAGAAAAAAAGAGATAAGATAAAACCTATTGGATTTGTTGTGGGGGAAAACAATATTTATTTAACGTTAAATAACGGAAGACTTCTTGTTATTGATATTAAAACTGGATCTATAAACACAGTTTTAAAAATTGATAATGAAAAAGTTTCCGCGCCAATTATACAAAAGCAAAATTTATATGTTACAAAAAATAATTCTATTATAAAATTAAATTAAATGTTTTTAAAATTACTTGAAAAACTAGGAAGAAAAAAAGTTGTATTAGATAGAGGTCCATCTCACCCAAAGTATAATGAAGCTAAACCATGGATGAATAGATATTATTTGCTTTTTAGAAATCGACCAAAATGGTTTCCATTCAACATTTTAATTCATGAAATGCTAGACGATGATCATGGTGATGGAGTTCATAACCACTTATTTCCATATATAACTATCATTTTAAGAGATGGATATTATGAAACTTTGAAAACAGGAAAATTTTGGAGACCACCTGGTTACATTGGTTTCAGATCTGCTAATAACTATCACAGGGTAGATTTAAAACCTGGCACAAAACCAATGACAATCTTTATTTCTGGACCATTTGGATTAAGAAAAGGTCCACGATCAGAATATGGGATTGATTTTAAAAATAACAAATGATTCAAAAGTTTTTCAATTTGGAAATTTCTACGAATGGACAAAAACTTTACGACTTTACAGAAAAAACTAATGATTGGATCAAAGACAATGGATTTAAAAATGGGATTTTAAATATAAGCATTCAACATACCAGTGCATCTTTAATTGTTCAAGAAAACGCAGACCCAGATGTGCAAACTGATTTAATAAATTATTTTGATAAATTAGTTCCAATGAATAATAAGTTATACGTGCATACCGTTGAAGGAAAAGATGACATGCCAGCTCATATCAAATCAGCTTTAACAAATAATCAAATATCTCTAAGTGTTAAAAGTGGAAATCTATTATTAGGAACTTGGCAAGGAATATATCTTTTTGAACACAGATTAGAGCCACATAAAAGAAAACTTATACATCATTTTATTGGAGATTAATTTTTTTTAAGACTTTGAAATGCCTTTAAAGCTTCCTGTCTAGCAACTTCATGTTTTACTAAGGGAGCAGGGTAGTCTTTACCTATTATGGTTTTAATTGCTTCTTGATATTTTTTTTCCATTTCCCATGGTTTATGAATAAATTTTTTTGGAACTTTTGTTAATTCAGGTACCCACTTCTTAACATAGTCGCCATCTTTATCAAATTTTTCACCCTGAAGAATGGGATTAAAAATTCTAAAATATGGTGCTGCATCTGCCCCGCATCCAGCAACCCACTGCCATTGTGCAACATTGTTTGCAGCATTAAAATCTAATAAACAATTTCTAAAATGTTTTTCTCCGTCTTGCCAGTTAATTCTCAAATGTTTTACTAAAAAGGATCCAACAACCATTCTAATTCTGTTGTGCATCCATCCGGTTTCATAAAGTTCTCTCATTCCAGCATCAACTATTGGGTATCCAGTCATCCCTCTTTTCCATGCTTTTAAAAAATTATTATTTTTAACCCATGGAAATCGATCAAATTCTTTTCTAAGATTACCACTTAACATTTGTGGAAAATTATTAATTAGGCTATGAGAAAACTCTCTCCATCCAATTTCGTTTATATATTTTTTTATACTAATATTTTTTTGTTTAATTTTTGAGCATTTTTCAAAAATATTTTGTACACTAATTTGACCATTACGTATAAATGGTGAAAGCTTTGAAGTACCTTTTTTTGACGGAAAATCTCTGTCAATTCCATAATCACTTATATCTTTTTTAATAAATTCGTTCAAAACATTTTCAGCTTGGGTTTCTGATGTGGTCCAGTAATTTTCAAACTTTTTGTACCAGTTTTTTTTAGGAAGTATTTTATCTGAATTAATACCTCCATTAAAAAAATTTTTAGCTTTTTTTATTTTTTTTACATTTGAACTTTTTTCAGGAACTTTTTCTAAGTAAATTCTTTCAGCATTTCTCCAAAATGGACTATAAACTTTAAAAGGTGTCCCATCGCTTTTATTTACTTTATTAAATTCGTTAAGAACATTTCCTTTAAAGAATTTAAAATCTATTTTTTCTTTTTCAAAATATGAAATTAATTTTTTGTCTATATCTAGCTCATCTGGTTCATAAATTTTATTCCAGTAAACACTTAATCCTTTTTCTTTTTTGATTTTAGAAAAAAATTTTGTTTCCTCTGAATTAAAAATCTCTAGATTAATATTAAATTTTTGTAAATCTTTACTAAATTCCTTAAGCGATTTGCTTATCCACCACTTTTGTGCCTCTCTTTTTTGATCAAATTTTAAGTTATTGTATATATAGATTGCAGATACAGACTCATGATTATTTGTTGCATATGACAATGCTGGATTATTTTTTATTCTAAAATCGTCTCTAATCCAAAATACTGCGTGTTTACTCATTTTATTTAAGTGTTTCGTTACCCAATGAAATCATTCGTTTGTAAAGTGTTGTATCTGTGTCTCCCTCACAACCAATTAAAAGAACATTTGATTTCTCATTTAAGTCTAACGATTGCTTAATTTTTTTGTTATTACAGCTCATTATCAAACTCATTATACCTGGTGCAGAACATTCCCCACCAATTATTTTATCATTACTAAATTCACCTTTTGCTAACATTGACACTGTTGTCGCTATGTTATCATCAGACAAACTGAGACAATTATTTACAGAATTTTTAATTATTTGCCATGGGACCAAAGATACCTCCCCGCAGGACATACCACCCATTATACTTTCTTTTTTTATTTCCACTTTTGTGAGTTTAGAATTGTCAATGCTTGCAAGTACACAATCTGCGCTTTCAGGTTCGATAATAATTATCCTTGGTATTCTTTTAAAATATCTTGCAACACCAGCAATAACTGCTGAAGCCATACCTCCAACACCTGCTTGTAAAAAAATATGTGTTATATAATGGTTAGTTTGTTCGGATATCTCTTTAATCATTACTGAATATCCTGACATTGTCAATTTTGGAACAAGCTCATAATCTTGCCAGGCAACATCTTGAATAATTTCCCAATTATTTTCAGTTGATTGCTTTATGCAAGCTTTAAGAGAGTCGTCATAATTTCCTTTAACTCTGATAATTTCAGCACCAAAGCTTGCAATATCTTTTGCTCTACTTTCACTTACATTCTCACTTATAAATATTTTACTTTTCAATCCTAGTCTTTGAGCTCCCCAAGCTACTGATTTTCCATGATTACCAGCTGTTGCAGTTGAAACAATAATATCTTTATTTCCAGCAGAAATTTTTTCTACAGCATATGCTCCCCCAAGAGCTTTGAAAGATTTTAATTTGAATCTTTTAGATTCATCTTTATAAAAAATTTTATTTAAATTATAATTTTTAGACAATTTATTTAAATCAATAAGTGGAGTAGGTTTATATCCTTCCCAATTTGATATTGATGAGTAAGCTTCATCAATAAAACTTTTTGGTAAAACTTTTAAAATTTCTTCACGACTAAAATTATATTTTTGATTTGATATGAATTTACTATGTGACCAGCTATCAAATACGTTTCCTGATTGCATTTAACAATCTAAAGTATTTAATTTTTCCCAATCTGTTATCGGGCCTTTTTTATCAAAATTTTCATTTTGGAAGAAACTTCTTATTTCCTCTTTTTTTAGTTTAATATAGCTATTTATAACTGTTTCACCAAAAGCGTCTTTAATAATTTTATTTTCCTCTAATTTTTCTAAAGCCTCTTCAAGATCATCCGGTAGTTTATCAAGATCAGGATAATTTTTATAATCAGTGTACATATTGCATGTTAATGGCTCACCAGGGTCGAGTTTCATGTTCATTCCGTGTATACCTGCAGCAAGTATTCCCGCTTGTAAAAGATATGGATTTGAGGATCCGTCCATAAGTCTAAGCTCAAATCTTCCTGGATCTGGTATCCTAATCATATGAGTTCTATTATTCCCTGTGTAAGAGATGCTTGATGGTGACCAAGAAGCACCAGATTTTGTTGGAGGTGCATTTATACGTCTAAAACTATTAATGGTTGGATTGAAAAAAGCAGATAGTGATGCTGCATTTTTCATTAAACCACCTAAAAAATTGTAAGCTAATTTGCTTAGTCCGTACCTGTCTCCACTTTCTAAAAACTTATTATTTTTTTCATTCCATAAGGAAATATGAGCATGGCAACCATTACCAGTGAGATTTTCAAATGGTTTGGGCATAAATGTAGCTCTTAATCCATGCTTTTCAGATAAACTTTTTACCATAAATTTGAAAAAAACATGTCTGTCTGCTGTTGTAAGACAATCAGAGTAGTCCCAATTCATTTCAAACTGACCATTAGCATCTTCATGATCATTTTGATAAGGACCCCAACCTAGTTCAATCATACAATCACAAATTTCTTTTATTAAATCATAACGTCTCATCAATGCGGATTGATCATAACAAGGTTTTGATTGCACATCTCTTTGATCTGCAATTGACGCTCCATCTGCTGAAACTAAAAAATATTCACATTCTACACCAGATTTCATAGTTAATTTATCTCTAGATAAAATATCAATTTGCTTTTTCAGCATTACTCTTGGTGAAGCCTCTACTTGTTTTCCATCCATCCACAAGTCTGATGCAAGCCAACCAACTTCTTTATTCCATGGAAGTTGAATTAAACTTTCAGGATCAGGAATTGCAAACATATCAGAGTCTGCTGGAGTCATATCTAGCCAAGTTGCAAAACCAGCAAAAC